>JBKJNA010000219.1:0-7628 GCA_046596195.1 Acidimicrobiales bacterium
ACCGGCCCGCAGGACGGCCGAGATGGTCCCGGTGGCGGCCAGGGCGACGGCGGCGGGGAGCAGGCCCGCCGACTCGGCCGCCGCGCCCAGCATCCGCGCTCCCGCCAGGGCGGCCACCGCCGGCAGGGCCGGGAGCAGCGGGCTGTCGGTGCGGGCCGCCAGCTCGCAGCAGAGCGCAGTCGTCGCCCAGGCCAGGACCGGCACGACGAGGAGCTGACCCGGCGTGGGCGCAGCCGGAAGGGAGGTCGACAGCACGCGCGCCCACGCGGTGCCCAGGCCCCGGGCCACCACGGTCGGGCCGGTGCTGAGCACCACCATGGAGAAGGTGAAGGCGGCCACCAGGTGGCTGACGACGGCGACCGGCAGGGGCAGCCGGCGCCCGAGCAGCACCGGCGCCGCCGCCAGAGCGGCGGCCAGGAGCACCGCACCGGCGAACGAGGGCATGGCGTCGCCAGGACGGAACACCTTGAGGAGGCCCGAGCAGGCGATGGCGCTCATGGCCGCAGCCAACGCCACCGACGCCAGCGTCGCCCCCGTGGCTCGGGCCGGACCGACGCCCGCTCTCATCTGCTCCGGCTCCACAGGCTGGCGAACTCCCCTGCTGTGAGGGCGTCGATGACCTGCACGCCTGGGACGTGCGGCGTGGCCCTCCGACGCACGTCCGCCCGCACGCTCACCACCGTCACGCGGCCGAAGCGTCGCTTAAGGCTTGCCGCCACCCGCAGGTCGTCGGCGTCGGCGGTGCCGGTGACGATGACCAGCGAGTCGGAGGCCCGGCCACGGACGAGCGAGTCGGCCACCTCCACCATGGAGCCGCCCTCCCGGCGCTCGACGCCGGTGAGGTGGTCGAGGAACACGGCCGCATCGTGGGTCGGCTTGCGCCCGCCGACGGCCGTGCCGCAGGTGGTCACCAACCGCACCGGGAAGCGCAGCCGCACCGAGGCGGCGGCCAGCGACGCCGCCACCTCGACCGCCTCCTCGAAGGCGTCGTCGTCGTAGCGGTCGGCCCGGGTGTCGAGGACGATGGTGGACTCGGTCTGCGCCGTGTCGACGTGCTCTCGGACCATCAGCGTCCCGGTCCGGGCGCTGGACCGCCAGTGGATGTGGCGCAGGTCGTCGCCGAACACGTACTCGCGCAGGGCGTGGAAGGTGATGCTCCCTCGAGGGGCGGAGTCGGAGGTCGGCCCGTCGAGCGAGCGCGTCCGGCCGGTCGGCACCCGGGCCAGGGGCAGCACCCGGGGGTGGACGTACAGGGTGCGGATGTCGCCGACGGGTCGGGTGACGCGGGCCAGGCCGAGGGTGTCCTGGCGGGTGAGGGCGAACGGCCCGACCTGCACGATCCCCCGGCGGCTGGTGGGCAGCCGATAGGCGGTGCGACGGGTCGAGCCCGGCTGCAGGCGGGCCAGGGCGCAGCCCACCGATCCCTGGCCCAGCCGGTCGACCGCCACCATCGGCGGGCAGACCCGCCGGCCCAGGTTCTTCACGGTGACCTGGCCCACCGCCACCTCGCCTCGCGGCACCCGGTCGGGCTCGATCTCCCGGCGCACGTCGAGCCTCGGCCGGCGGGCCAGGGAGACGACGGCGGCGGCGACGATCAGCAGGCCGGCGGTGGCCAGGACGGTGAGCTCGACGTAGCCGAGCGCAGCGCCGGCCACGAAGAGGAGGAGGGCGGCGAGGACGAGGGCGCGACCGGTGCCGGTGAGGCGGGGCCAGGTCGAGGGGTCCCCGGACGGCGCTCCGGCCACCGCGATCAGGTGGCCAGGGCGCGGGGGACGGGGATGGCCCGCAGCACCTGGTCGACGAGCTGCACCTGGGTCCGGCCCTGGAGCTCGGCCTCGGGGGTGAGGATGAGCCGGTGGGCGAGCACCGCCGGCGCCAGGTCCTTGACGTCCTCGGGCTCCACGAAGCTGCGGCCCTGGCTGGCCGCCCGGGTCCGGCAGGCCCGCAGCAGTGCGAGGCTGGCCCGGGGGCTGGCGCCGAGGCGGACGCCTGGCGTGGTCCGGGTGGCGGCGACGGCCTGGGCCAGGTAGGTGAGGATGGCCGGGGCCACGAATATCGAGGTCGTCGAGGCGATCATGGCCGCCATCTCCTCGGTCGTCATCACCGGCTGCAGGCTGTCGACGACGACGGACTGGCCCTGGGTGGTGAGGATCTCCACCTCGGATTCGAGGTCGGGATAGCCCATCGTGGCCCGGATGAGGAACCGGTCGAGCTGTGCCTCCGGCAGCGGGTAGGTGCCATCCATGTCGATGGGGTTCTGGGTGGCCATGACCAGGAACGGCCGGGGCACGGCGTACGGCTTGGCGTCGACGGTGACCCGCCGCTCCTCCATCACCTCGAGCAGCGCCGACTGGGTCTTGGGCGACGCCCGGTTGATCTCGTCGGCCACCACCATGTTGGCGAAGATGGCGCCGGGGTGGAACTCGAAGGTCCCGGTGCCCTGGTGGTAGATCGACACGCCCGTCACGTCCGACGGCAGCAGGTCGGGCGTGAACTGGATCCGGTGCCAGCTGGCGTCGATCGACGCGGCCATGGCCCGGGCCAGGGTCGTCTTGCCGGTGCCCGGCACGTCCTCGATCAGCAGGTGGCCCTCGGCCAGCAGGCAGGTGAGGGCAAGCCTGATCACCTCAGGCTTGCCCTTGATGGCCAGGGCCACGTTCGCCTCGAGCCGCTCGAAGGCTGCGGCAAACTGGTCGGGCGAGACGGGCGTCGTCCTCGTTTTGGCCATGACGTCGTCTAGCAGACCGGCACGTCGGGGTCCCACGAGGCCCCGCCGTTGAAGAAGTCGCCGGCCGGAGCCCAGAAGCCGTCCCACGGCGAGCTGAGGAGCTTGTACCACCAGCCGCCGCTGTTGCTCGTGATGGTGCCGTCCTTCTTGCGGCAGGCCACTTCGACCCTGGTGCCCTGCTTGATGTCGGGCCCCGGCCCGGACGCGTTCGTCTGCCTCCACGTCTTGGTCGGCACCGGGTTGCTGGCCACGGTCTCGTAGTACCTGGTGGGCGGCGCCGCGTCGGTGCGAAAGTTGATCCCCGCCTCTGCGCTGTTCCCGGCCGAGTTGTGGGCTTGGATGCCCAGGTGGTAGTCGGTCGACGGTTTGAGGCCGGTGACCTCGAGCGTGCCGAGCGTGCACGAGATGGGGTTCTTGGTCGTGCTGAAGTCGAGGGTGTACCAGCACGAGTCGGGCGTCTCGCCGTTGCCAGCGACGCTGAAGGCCAAGCGGACGGACGTGGCGGTCTGGCTCCAAGCGCCCTTGCTCACGCTCGGCTCGGCTCGGGGCGTCGCCGAGACCGGGGAGCTCGGAGGCCCCCTGCCTGCCCGGTTGGTGGCCGTAACGGTGACGGAGTACTGCGTGCCGTTGGTGATGCCGGTATAGGTGTACTGGACCGGCCCGACGGTGGGGTTGGCCCTGGCGGTCTGCCCGCCCGGGTTGAGGGTGTACTCGTAGAGGGTGGCGGGGTCGCCGTTGGCGGCGACCTGAGGGACGCTGACGATGAGAGCCCCGCTGTTGGCGGTTGGAGCCATCGTGACGCCGGTCGGCGCCGGCGGCTTGCCGAAAGGAATCGCCGGACCGCTGATGGTGGCGGGCTGGCCGACGACCGCAGCGCCGGAGGTGGTGCGGGCCAGCGCGCTGATGGTGATCGGGCCGTAGTCCTGGCCGTTCGTGAGCGGCGTGAGGACGGCCGCCGCCCCAGACGCCGGCACGTCGAGGGTGCTGCCGTCAGCGGCGGTGACCCGGTAGCCCTGGATCGTGGTGCCGTTGGCCGGCGGGGGGATCCAGCTGACGGCGATCATCCCGTCGGCCGGAGCGGCCTTGGGGGAGGTGGGCGGCCCCGGTACCTGCGACTGGGCCGTGGCTGAGGGGAAGGGGACGTCGCGGCTGCGGCCGGCGGGGTTCTCGGCCCGGATCGTGAAGGTGGCCGCCTTGCCGTTCGGGGAGGGGACGGTCTTCTGGAGCTCGCCGGCCCGGGCGGCCGTCGTGCTGCCGTCGGGGGCGGTGAGGACGAAGCCGGTCGAGGCGCCGCCGGCGGTGGAGGCCTGCCAGGCCAGCACCACCTGGCCGGCGCCTCCGACGGCGCGGAGGTTGCCCGGCTCGCCCGGCGGGCGCAGGGCGGCGGTGGTGGGCGTTGTGGCGACCGGTCGGCCTTGAGCGGGCGGCCCGGCCGGCACGGGTGCCGGATTGGGCGTCGGGCCAGGGGCCGGCGCCGGCTTCGGCTTCTTCGCAGGCGGCGGTGTCACCGGCTTGTTGACCACGTCGCTCACCGTCGGCGCGTTGACGAACTTCTCGCTCTCGATGGGGGTGCCGTCACGGCCGTAGGTCACGATCCTGTTGCCGCGCGGGTCGTTGGCCACCACCGACCCGTCCTTCACGACCAGCTCGATGGGGGTGCCCGGGGCCGCCAGGGCGTGCGCCACGGGCTGCGACCCGGGGCGGTCGGGGTCGGCCGCCACGAGGGCCCCGGTCGTGACGTCGACGAAGATCAGCTTCCCGCCGGCGGTCACCGGGGCCTGGACGTCGTCACGGCGCGCCCCCGGGACGGCGACCGAGTCGAGTTCGCCCCGGTCGGGGTGGACGCGGCGCACCACGCGGGCCGTAGGGTCGAGGAGGTTCACCACGTCGGAGTCGCCCTGCCGGGGGGCGACGCGGACGTCGGGCGGCAGCGGCTGGCCGGGCCTGGTGGCCAGGAGCCTGGGCGACTGCCCGGTGCGGAGCTGACCCACCTCGGCGTGGTCGGCGTAGCGGACCAGCACGTAGGCGTCGCCCGACACGATCGACACCTCGATGCCCCGAGGCCGGTCTGTCCCGGCCGCCACCTGCACCGGCCGGCCGACGGTCGGGGGCGGCACCGTCCCGGTGGAGGCATCGGCCCGCTCCGACGTCACCGGCACGACCATGCCGTCGGGCACCGCCGAGACCCAGAGCGTGCCGGCGTCGTCGACGCCCGGCCGGTCGGACAGACCCCGGTCGCGGGCGCCGGGGCGCACCTCCACAGGGTCGGACACGAGGGGGCCGGGCCCGCCACCCGCGGCCACGGAGCGCACCGTGCCCTGCCCGGGATCCACCAGGTACAGGTGACCGGCCGCCCCGACCGGCAGGAGCGCCCGGCCGTCGTCGACGGGCGACGAAGCCTGGGCCGCCGCCTTCGACAGGTCGACCACGGTGACCAGCCCGGTTCCGGTGTTCACCGCGAGAGCCCGCCCCTCGGTGTTGGCCATGCGCATCGGGTCGGCCGAGTCGGTCAGGGCGGAGAAGTCGACCTTGCCGTTGGCGTTCACGTGGTGGAGCCTCGGGCGGTCGCCGGCCTGTGAGGACACCCACGCCCCGCCGTGCAGCAGGTCGATCACCGACGATGCGTTGCCGCGACCCACGATGGCCACCAGCGAGACCGCGGACACGGCCAACGCGGCGATCACGCTCACGAAGCCTGACGCCGATCGCCTTCCTGCCATGTGCGTTCCCGTCGAGATGCCTGCTTGGGCGCTGCTCGGCCCTGTCGCCCAAAAGACATCGTACGCCTCGATCCGGCGAGGGAAACTCAGCAGCGCCACAAAGGGCGGAAATGGTCAAATTTCACGAGTGAACGGTGTCATCGGCCAGCGGAGCCGGGCCGAACAGGCTTTTGCCGGCGGCGCCGTGCCGTCAGAGGGCGGGCGAAGCCGGGCACCAGCCTTTGGGTACCGTGACGGGAGGTGGCACGGCGACGGCTGCGGACGCAGGCTGAGGGGGAGGTGCCTGGCGTCACCAGCCTCCAGCCGCTGGCCGCGGGCGGGAACTCCACCGTCTACCGGGCGTGGCAGCCCGAGCTCGACCGTTGGGTGGCCGTCAAGGTGCTCGGCGTCACGCTGTCCGAGGCCCGGGCCCGCGAGCGGTTCCTCCGGGAGTGCAGCGCCGTCGGTCGACTCACCGGCCACCCCAACATCGTGACGGTCCTGGCCTCCGGCGTCACCCGCAGCGAGCGGCCCTTCCTCACCATGGACCTGTTCGAGCGCGGGTCGTTGGCCGACCTCGTGGCCACGTCCGGCCCGGTGTCGGTGGAGCTGGCCCTGCGCTACGGCGTGAAGCTGGCCGGGGCGTTGGAGACCGCCCACCGGACCGGCATCCTCCACCGCGACCTCAAGCCGGAGAACGTGCTGCTCTCGCGCTTCGGGGAGCCCGGGCTGGCCGACTTCGGGATCGCCACCCTCGGCGAGGCGCGGGGCGGCACCGAGGCCTTCACGCCCACCCACGCCGCGCCCGAGGTGCTCGAGGGCCGCGAGGCGACGGCGGCGGCCGACATCTACGGCCTGGGCTCCACCCTGTGGACGGCGCTGGCCGGCCGCCTGCCGTTCGGCGAGGGCGAGGAGGGGCCGCTCCGGCTGATGCTGCGGGTGCTCCAGGAGCCGCTGCCGCCACTTGGGAGGGACGACGTGCCGGCCGACGTCGAGGAGGTACTGCGCTGGGCGCTGGCCAAGGAGCCGGCCGACCGGCCCGCCTCCGCCCATGCGCTCGGCGTGCGCCTGCGGTCGCTGCAGGCGCAGCTCGGGCTCCCGGTGTCAGAGCTCGTGGTGCCCGACGACCTCGACCACCTCGGCTCCCCGGCGGAGGTCGATCCCGCTCGTCCGACTCCGGCGCGCCGACTGCCAGGTGGGAGCCACCCCGCCCCGCCCGGCCCGCCCGCCGCCCGTCCCGCGGCAGCCACCGTAAGACCGCGGCCGCAGGTCGAGCGAGGCGAGCTTCCGACGCTGGATACCGGTGCCCTGGTCGCCTCGGGGGTGGTCCTCCCCACCCCCGACCCGCCGTCGCCGGACTGGTCCTCCGACCCGTCCGGCCCCGAGCCGGAGCCGGCGGCGGCGCACCGACAGGTTCTCGTGCCGGTCGGTTCCGAGCTCGGCGGCACCGTCGTCCGCCCCCGGCCGGGGAGCCCGGGCCCGGCCACGACCGAGGTGGCCGAGCGCCGCAACCCGGCCAGGCTGGCGCTGGCCATCGTGGCCGGGGCGGCCGTCCTCGCCGCAGCACTCGTCGCCGCCGCCGCCGTGGCCACCCGCGGCCGGGGTCAGAGCCCAGCCGTCCCTCCGAACGTCACCGTGATCTCCACGGCCCCGCCCGCCGCCAGCACGACCACCCTGGCGCCGGCCCAGGCCCGGACGCCCACCGCCGTGGCGGTGAGGACGGTCGACCCCCTGACGGTGGTGGTCACCTGGAAGCCCCCGCCGGACCGGACCGGCCTGGTCGGCTACGTGGTGGCCCACCGGCCGAGGCTCGGTGAGGCGCAGCTGGCGACCCAGTCCGCCCCCGCCGGCACCGTCGAGGCGACCGTCACCCTGCCGACGCCCGGCCCCCGCTGCTTCGTCATCCAGTCGGTCTACGGGCCCGGTGCGGGCTTCGTCTCCGACGCGGCCTGCACCTGAGGTCTACGGCCGGGAGACCAAGGGCGTCGGGTCGACGACGTGGCGAACGGGAGGCGAGCCGGCCGTCGGTGGCGCCGAGGTCCGCCTCGAGCAGGCCGAGGTCGGCCCAGGCCCGATCGGCATCCGAGCCGGCCACCGCGCCAGGTCCGGCGAACGCCCGGTCGAAGGGACGATCTGTTCGGACACGAGCCGAGCGGTCCGGCACGGGCGCACAGCGAGTCGAACAGGGCGTGCGCTTCGTC
>JBKJNA010000064.1:0-2820 GCA_046596195.1 Acidimicrobiales bacterium
CAGGGCGACCTCGCCGTTCGGCTTGACGATCTTGGTGGACGTGATGAACACGATGGCGGCGAGCGGCACCAGGATGACCGCGACCGTGCGGAACTGGCGCTTGAGGTAGGCCAGGGCCCCCTCCTGGATCGACGTGGCGATCTCCTGCATGACCGGCGTTCCCTTGTCCTGGGCCAGCACCCCCTTCCGGAGCGAGAAGCCGACCGCCAGTGCGAGCACGGCGGACGCGACCGACAGGCCCAGGATGAGGAACTCGCCTCCTCCCAGTTGGAAGGACTGGTACCCGCCTTCGGCGGCGTAGAGGTTCACGCAGACTCCTTTTCAGCTTCGAGGGGAGCCTGGACGAGCTGGTCGGGCGCAGGTGGCTCGACCGCTTCCAGGCGGACGTAGATCTGGCGGGCGACCTTGTCGCCCACGGTGCGCCGGTGGCCGTCCACCAGCAGCACCATGGGGCCGTCGAACGGGTGCTTCTCACGGATTTCGACCCGCACACCGGGGCGCAGGCCCAGGGTGTCGAGGAAGGCGACGACATCGGCGTTGGTGGACCCGGGCACGGCCACCACGGCAACATCACCCGGCTCCAGGGCGTACAGAGGCGGCAGCTCGGGGATGTCGGCCATCTCGGGGGCGGGGATGGGGAACCCGTGCGGGCACGCAGCGGGGCGGTCGAGCGCCACGTACAGGCGGTCCTCGACCTCCTGGGGCAGCTCGTGCTCGAAGCTGGCGGCGAAGCGGTCGGCCTCGTTCCACGCGTAGCCGAGCATGTCGGCCAGAAACCGCTCCACGATGCGGTGGCGGCGGATGGCGGCGACCGCGGCGCGCCGGCCGTCGGCGGTGAGCTCCACGCCCCGGTACGGCTTGTGGTCGGCCAGGCCCCGGTCGGCCAGCCGCTTGACGGTCGCCGTCACCGTACCTGGGCTCACCTTGAGCGCCTCGGCCAGCATCCCGGTGTGGGCGTCGGGTGCGGCGTCGTGGCCACCGGTGAGCCGGTAGATCGACTTCAGCGTCTCGCGTTCTGACTTCGTAAGTGGCGCATCCATGGTTCCCGACCTCTGAACTTACAGTTTTGCCGGCCGGAAAACAACGACCAAGATCCCCGTTTCAGCGTGGCGCGCAATCGGCGTCTGGGGCACGAGGTGGGCGATGGGGCCTCCCGGACGGCGCCGGCCGATGGGTCGAGTTGTGCGGAGCCGTGGCCTGCATTTGGATGGGGAGATGCACGTCGTGGTGGTTGGGTGCGGACGGGTGGGATCGGAGTTGGCGAGGAATCTCGACGGCGCCGGGCACTCGGTCGCGGTGATCGACAAGGACCGCAGCGCCTTCCAGCGCTACCTGCCCGACGACTGGGGCGGGAAGGCGGTGGTGGGCTTCGGCTTCGACCGCGACCACCTCGAGCAGGCAGGGGTCCGGGAGGCTCAGGCGCTGGCCGCCGCCACCGGGGGCGACAACTCCAACATCCTCACCGCCCGCATCGCCCGGGAGACCTACCAGATCCCCTCGGTGGTGGCCCGGATCCAGGATCCCCGCCGGGCCGTGATCTACGAGCGCCTCGGCATCCCGACGGTGGCCCAGGTGCAGTGGACCACCGACCAGATGCTGCGCCGGCTGTTCCCGGCCGCCTCCGTGGTCGAGTGGGCCGACGCCTCGGGCGGCATCTCCATGGTCGAGCGGGTGCTGCCGGACGGTTGGGCCGGCCAACGCCTCAGCCGGATGGGCCGCCAGGATGCCTTCCGCGTGGCCGCCGTCACCCGGGCCGGCGTGGCCCAGATGGTGGGGCCGAACCTGGTGGGCCAGGAGGGCGACGTGCTGCACATCATGGTGTCGCGTGACAGCGTGGACGATCTCGAGCTCCGCCTGCAGGCGGGGGCGGAGGCTGCCAGGTGAAGGTCGCCATCGCCGGCGGGGGCAACGTCGGCACGTACATCGCGGCCGACCTGCACGCCGCCGGCCACGAGGTCCTCATCATCGAGCAGGACCCCGACGTGGTGGCGCGGGTGTCGCCCACCGTCGACGTGCAGTGGTACGTGGGCGACGCCTGCGAGGTCAACAACCTCCACGAGGCCGGCCTGGCCGACGCCGATGTGGTGGTGGCCGCCACGGGCGACGACGAGGACAACCTGGTCGTGTCGCTGCTGGCCAAGCAGGAGTTCGCCGTGCCGCGCGTGGTCGCGAGGGTGAACCACCCCAAGAACTACTGGCTGTTCAACGAGTCCTGGGGCGTCGACGTCTCGGTGTCCACGCCCCACCTCCTCACCGCCCTGGTGGAGGAGGCGGTGTCGGTGGGATCGCTCGTGCGCCTGCTCCAGTTCCGCGACGCCCAGCTGGTCGAGGTCACCCTGGCCGACGACTCCCCGGCCGCCAAGCAGTCGATCAAGGAGCTCGGGGTCCCCCGGGACGCCACCGTCGTGGCCGTCGTCCGCGAGAGCCATGTCATCGTCCCAAGGGGCGACACCGTCCTCCAGGCCGGCGACGAGGTCCTCGTCCTGGTGACGCCCGAGTCCGAGGAAGCGGTAAGAAAAATCCTCGTAGGGCGATAGGGGCAGGGTTCCGCCAGGGGCCGGCGGCCGCAGTCGCCGCCAGAGGCGGCCCCCCCGGCTGGCGGCAATGAGCATTTCAGCGCGGAGGGTGTCCGGCTCTGCCGGACACCCGCAGCACCGATCAACTCGGTGAGGAAGCTCCGCTTCCGAACCGAAGCGAGCTAAGCGAGCAGCTGGTAGCGGGGGTTGGTGACGAGGAGGCGGCCGCCGCGGCCCTTGGGGGCGCCCCGACCGCTCACGATGAGCCGGCGGCCGGCCACCACGCCGGCGATGTGGGTGCGGC
>JBKJNA010000117.1:0-3237 GCA_046596195.1 Acidimicrobiales bacterium
CCTTGGCGTCTCCCCGGACCGGACTCTCACCGGCTGGCTATCGTGAGCTTGTCGTTCGGTTACGTCATGAGGTCGTCTCCTTCCTCACTGCGCCCGAACTGCTGGACGCACACCAGCGCGTTTGTCCTGGTCAAAGGCTCGCGATCTGGCGCCGGTTGGTGTATTACCTATATATGCCATCTATCGTCGGCAAGAAGCAGGACGGGAAGACCTACTACTACCTGGTCGAATCGGCCCGGGTCGGGGGCAAGCCCCGCATCGTTTCCCAGCGATACCTCGGCTCGGCGGCCGAGATCGCCGCACGATTGTCCGAGACCGGGCCGGGTGAACCGGACCGCACCCGCCACCTCGCCTTCGGTGACGTGGCGGCGGTGTGGTCGGTGGTGGAGCGCCTCGGGGTGGCCGAGATCGTCGACGATGTAGTCGGGGGCCGGCGCAGCGACGCAGCGGCGTCGGTGGGGACCTACATCGCCCTGGCCACCGCCAACCGGGTGGTCGACCCCTGCTCGAAGAGCAAGTTCTCCGACTGGTGGAAGACCACGGCCGGCGACCGGTGGGTGCGCCTACCCGCCTCCGCGTTCGATCACCGCCGGTTCTGGGACGCCATGGACGCCATCAGCGAGGAACAGCTCAAACAAGTCGAGCGGCGCATCGTGGCCCGTATGGCCACCACGTTCGACGTCGACCTGTCGGGGCTGGTGCTGGACATGACCAACTTCGCCACCTACATCGACTCGGCCAACGACCGGGCCCCGATCGCGCAGCGGGGTCACGCCAAGCAGAAGCGGACCGATCTGCGAATCGTCGGCCTCGGCCTGGTCGTGTCCACCGACGGCGGCATCCCCCTCGTCAGCCATGCCTATGCCGGCAACCGCCCCGACGTGACCCAGTTCCCGAGCATGGTCGACGAGTTCGTCACTCGCTTCGCTACAGGCGCCGATGCCAGCGGACTCACCCTCGTCTACGACGCCGGCCAGAACTCCAAGGACAACCAGGCCCTGATCGATGCCTCGCCGCTGCACTTCGTCGGCTCGCTGCCGCCGTCGGACCACACCGACCTGCTGGCCGTTCC
The DNA here is from genome assembly GCA_046596195.1 of Acidimicrobiales bacterium. Classification (GTDB taxonomy): domain Bacteria; phylum Actinomycetota; class Acidimicrobiia; order Acidimicrobiales; genus JAHFUS01. The sequence continues at coordinate 1,073 of JBKJNA010000117.1, forward strand.
GAGGAGCCGCTACCGGGCGGTGGACAAGGCCCGCTTCCCCGGGCTCAGTGCGTTCGAGACGACCAAGGTCGTGTTCGGCATCGAGCGGCGCATCGTGGTCACCCACTCACAGAACCTGCACGACAAGCAGACCTGCGGCTTCGACCAGACCCTCGCCAAGGCCCACGGCCAGCTCGCTCAGATCGAGGCGCGCCTGGCCCGGGGCAAGACCCGCAAGACCAGCGACGCCGTCGTGGCCGAGATCGAGGCGATCCTCGGGCCCCGATGGCTCTCCCGAGTCATCACCACCGAACTCGTCGGTGAGTCACCGGCGGAGCTGCGCCTCAGCTTCGCCACCGATGCCTCCGCCCGTGCCGCCCTCGAAGCCGAGCTGTTCGGCATGCGGGTCCTGTTCACCGACAAGGGCGAAGACCTCGCCCCGACGGCACAGATCGTGGCCGACTACCGCTCGCAGTCCGACGTCGAGGCCGACTTCCGCCAGATGAAGGACCCCAAGGTCGTGTCGTTCTCCCCGATGTTCCACTGGACCGACCCCAAGATCCGCGTCCACACCTTCTCCTGCGTGCTCGCGCTCATGGTCGCCCGGCTGATGGTCCGCGAGGCCGACCGGCACGGGCTGCACATGAGCGTGCGCGAGCTGCTTTCGACCTTGGCGGGCATCGGTGAGACCGTGCTGCTCTACCAGGGCGAGCGGGGGCGCCCCCGCGCCCGGCGCATGCTGACCGAGGCCGACCCCACCCAGGCCCGCCTCCACGACATCTTCGGCCTCGACGCCTACGCGCCGAAGCGATGACCACCACCGCAGGATCCGCCTGGGACACCCTCGAAGCGGCGCTGCGCCAACGGCGTCCGGTCCGCCTCACCTACCACGGCCGCCAACGAACCGTGTGTCCTCACGCCCTGGGCTGGAAAAACGACAAGGCCATGCTCCTCGCCTACCAAAGCGCCGCACAGGTTCCCGCCGGGGCGCCGCCCTCCGGACCCAGCCAGGGCTGGCGGAACCTGTTTGTCGACGACATCTGTGACGTCACCCTCGCCGGCCGGGCTGCCGCATGGGAGACCGCCGGCAACTACAACGCCTCCAGCCCGTTCAACTCCATCGACAGGCTCAGCATCGCCGTCACTTAGGTAATACACGGCGAGGACCCGAAAACCGCCTCCCACCTGCGGTAACACAGCACCACCGCGCTGTAGCCAGGAAGGTCCCGCTAGAGTCAGCGTGCGGTAACACGTGGTGGTCGAGGGAGTTCCGATGCCTCCACTGTTCTTGCAGCATTTCACCCAAATCGTCGGCGTTCGTAGCCGAATCGCACGGATTCGAGGAGAGCCATGACGTGGGGAGCATGAGCCTCGGGCTTCTCATCGAGAGCGTGCGCCACCACGTAGAGGAGGAAGAGACCCAGCTCTTCCCCGAGGTCCGCAAGGCGATGGGCCGGAAGGCCCTGGGTGGGATCGGCGACGCCATGGAGGAGGCCAGAAAGGTTGCTCCCTCCCAGCCGCATCCCAAGGCGCCTGACACTCCTCCCGCTAACGTGGCCGCCGGTGCCGGTGCCGCCTCGTGGACAAGGCAAGGAACGCCACCCGCCGCCGTCTCCACTCCTGACGTCCACGCCGAGCTCACTCGGCGGCCCAATCTGAGCGATGTTGGCGATAGGCATCGGCGACGATGAAGGTGGAGACCAGGGCACGGCCCGCCCACTGCAGCGCAGTCCATAGCGTGGGAGGCAAGGCAAGCAGGGAGCAGAGCCGCCTCGTCGTGGGCGGGGAAGACGACCGCCACCGGCTGGGACCGGGAACTGTGGATCGACTCACTCGGCATCCCGGCCGTGCTGCCGCCCCCGGAGGAGAAGAAGGACGTGAAGACGGCCGTCGGCGCAGCGCGCGCCAAGCAAGGTCTGCGCAGAGATGACCGGACGCGAGCGGTTGGGGCGGCCGGCAGGACCGGTCCACCCGGTAGCGTTCGTGCGCGACCGGGGCAAACGGCTACTCGGCATCTTCGGGGGAGGGGCGCGGCAGGTGTTGGATCGCATCCGGCGTCTTGGTGCCGGCCTCGGAGCGGGAACGGCCGCACTCGTGGTCTACCAGGTGGTCAAGTACAAGCGAGCGACGCAGCGCCGGCTCGACCTGAGCGAGGCGTCCCGTCCCGGCACCGCCGAGTTCTCCCG
>JBKJNA010000140.1:0-30191 GCA_046596195.1 Acidimicrobiales bacterium
CCTTGGCGTCTCCCCGGACCGGACTCTCACCGGCTGGCTATCGTGAGCTTGTCGTTCGGTTACGTCATGAGGTCGTCTCCTTCCTCACTGCGCCCGAACTGCTGGACGCACACCAGCCACTTCGTGGTCGGGAAGGCGGGATTCGAACCCGCGACCTCAGCGTCCCGAACGCCGTCGGGGCGGTTATTGGTGGTGTCCACGGTTGACCGGGAGGGCGCGTACTGGCAGGTCAACGCTCGTTTCCCACGGTCAGTGTTGACCGCCAGTGACCATGGTCGCGCGTGCGGATGTGGTCTGTTTGTGGTCTGCCGGGCCCGCTCTCGCTGCGCGCCGAATCCCAAGTAGTGGAGACGACCACCGTTGGATCGACGACAGCCAGGACGCCGGCGATCGGCACTTCGGCGCTCGCTCGCTGACGGTCGGATTCACCCGGCGACGTGGCGCTCGATCCCCCGGCTTCGGACGTAGAAGAAGACGAGGAAGCAGCCTGGCACTATTCCGAGTGGTCCGAACAGCCAGTCGCCCGTTCCTGGGGGATCGTCTCCGCGTTCCCAGCCGTGCGCGGGGTGTTCAGCGTCATAGCGCACCTTGATCAGGGTGCCGGTCGGTCGGTCGAGCCCCGGGACGTCGAACCGGTACGACCTTCCGGCGACTTGGTACTCCACCGCGCCCATCTGCTTCCCGTTCACGACTGCAGAGCCGACCACGCGGCCCTCGACCGTCTTCGACCGCGCTTCGATGGCGGCGGCGCGCTGTGAATCCAGGATCGCCTCGCTGATGCCCAGCCCAATGAGAAGTACGGCGGCAATCAGAAGCGCGGTAGCCGGCAGTCGTGGACGACGAAGCTCGGAGCGCACGGGCCATCCACGGGCTTCGAGGGCGGACGCCACCTCGGCGGGTCGCATCGGCACGAAGGCCGGTCGCTTGACTTGGCCTGAAGCGTCGTGTAGCTCGACTCGGTATCCCCACAGCGCGTGACGAGTCACGTGAACAAGCGCAACCTGGCTTCGCTGAACTTCCAGATTCGGAGCGAAGGCAGCGGTCACTGCGAGCGTGGTGTCGTCGAAGGAGAGTCGGCCGAAGGGCCACGTTCCTAGCCACGCGCCGTAGGCGAACCCGCCGCGGAACCGAGTCAGGTCGTGGTCGTCTGCGACGGGCCTCGCCACCGGTTCGCTCCTCGGGTCGCCGTAGTCAGCGCGAGTCTGCACGACAGGGGCGACCGTCGGAAGGGCGTCGTGCACGACCGCCCGCTCCGAATGCCGGATCTTTGAGCGTCCCGCGGGTGGACCGGCCACCCGCCACGTGGCGCCGATCGTCCAGATAGGTGCGAGAACCAGCGGAGCGTCGGATCGGTTCCTACAGAACGCTGCCGTCCGACCCTGTGAGCGTGGCGTTGACCTCGCCGATGAGGCGCTCCTGCCAGTCGTCATCGTCCCGGCGGACATCAGACCAGGCGACGCTCTCATGTACCACGCGCTTGGCATCGGCTAGCGGCAGGCGGAGCTGCTCGACGGTGGCCCTGATGCAGTCGACCTTGGAGAAGCCCTCGGCCCGCAGTGCGCCCAGGATGACGTCCCACCGCTCGCCGGCCTGCCACAGCACACTCGCTCGCTCTGTCGCCAGGACGGTCATCGGGCTCGCCTCTCCAGGTCGATACTCACGTCCACGATACGCCCGGGGCGGGCGCCGGTCAGACGAATCCCGGTGACATGCAGCCGGGTGAAGCCCGCCGCTCGGATGCCCGGGAACAGTTCGGTACGGGCCGCTGACACGAGCGCGCGCAACCCGACGACGGCGCGCCCAACGCCCACCGGGAAGACGGCGATATCCCGCAGATGGAGGGTGGGTCCGTCGACCTCGACCTCCGCCAGCAACTCGATCCGCACGCCTTTCGCCGTGGTGTTCCACTCGAACAGCTCGCCGGTCCGCACGCTGCCCGGGTCCACGGTCACAGCCGCGCCGGGGCGAGCCGGTCGTCGCCAAGCGCCTGGATCGTCGGTGCCGGCCGCTCCCCCGTGTCGGCGGCCCGGCGGAACACTTCGTCGAGCCGCTCGGCAAGCGCCTCGTTGAGCGAGGGAAAGAGGTGGCCGTAGACGTCGATGGTGACCGTGATCGACTTGTGGCCGAGCCACTCCTGGATCGCCTTGGGGTGGGCGCCGATGTCGATGAGCAGCGAGGCGCAAGTATGGCGGAGATCGTGAACCCTCAGCGCTGCCGGCAGGCCCGCCTGCGCCACAGCGGGGCGGAAGATCCGCTTGTGCAGCAGGTCCCGGCGCAGGGGCCCACCCTCGGGGGCGACGAAGACATAGTCGTCGGCGGCGACTCCCCGCCCCAGCTCGGCCGCCCGGCACGACAGGTGGCGAGCGACGTCGTCGCACATCGAACGGGAGACTTGGACCGAACGGCGTAGGCCGTTCTTGATCGGGCCGACCTCCGTCCGGCCACCGACCACGGTGAGGGCCTCCGCTACCTCGACCGTGCCCTTCACCAGGTTGAGCCGTCCGACGCGCAGCCCGCACAGCTCGCTCGGGCGCAGTCCGGTGGCGGCGCCGAATCGCACCAGCAGGTCGTACGGCGGCCGCGTCGCCCGGGCCAGCAGGTCCACCTGCTCCGCCGTGAGGAAGACCGGTTCCTTGGCCTCGGCCCGGGGGATTCGGACCCCGTCGCACGGGTTGGCGCGGATCGCCCCCGACGAGCGGGCCGCCTCGAGGACCTGGCGCAGGACGAGGCGGATCTTCTGGAGCGTCTTCGGGGCCAGGCCCGTGGCCCGCAACTCGGAGATGAACCGGCGGACGTCGACCTGGGTGATCTGGCCGATCGGGCGATCGGCGAACACGGGGAGGATGTGCACCCGGAGCTGGCGCTCGTAGTCGCCCCGGGTGACCGCCCGCAGGTGGACGATCGTGGCGAGGTACTCCTCGGCCCAGCGACCGAAGGTGGTGCGGCTCAGCCGGGGATCGACCCAGTCACCCCGGCTGAGGTCGGTTTCCATCTCCTTGGACCAGCGCACGGCCGCCGTCTTGGTGGGGAAGGTCCGGGCGTGCATGACCCCGTTGGCGTCGCGGTAGCGCGCCTCCCAGCCGCTGCTCGGCTTCCTCCTGATCGACGCCACGGCGCGCCTCCTCGAACTCCACTGATGGTGTGAGGAGGGCTGCTGGACGGCGCACCAGCCCCGAGTGCGCAGTGACAACGGTAGCGGCGCCTCCGCTTTCAGGCGCGCCGTGCCTGGTCGAGCCAGGCCTCGACGTCCGCCGGGTCGAAGCGCAACAGTTTGCCGAGCTTGATGAACGGGATTCGGTGCTCAGCCACGAGCCGGCGTACGTAGCGGTGGTTGACGCCCAAGCGGGCAGCCACGGTGGGCAGGTCGATGAGCGGCAGATGGTCGACATGGAGTACCTCCTGGTGGTCACGGGCTACCCAAGAAGGCCCTTGGCGGTCGCCAGCGCTCGCGACAAACCTTCAGCGCCGCAGACTGGGAGCCGACCGTTGGTGACCGACCTGCTGGAGCCGCCGGGCCATGCGGGCCGCCGCGTTCTCTTCGGCGATCACCGGCTCCGGGCCCACGTGTCCGCGCAGGCGGTCTCGGGTCGCCAGCGCCGTACGGGCGTTGGCCGGCCGGGCGATGACGGCTGCGAAGGCTTCCTCGGGCTCGGCCAGGCCGGTGGCGTCCACCACCAGCCCGACGTTGCGGCCCCGGCCCCGTGTCATGCCCACGTAGACGCCGGCCCGGCTGCTCGACGGCTCCACGACGCAGATGCCGTGGTCGGTGGTGTCGCCCTGGTTACCGTAGCCGGTGACGGCCAAACCCAGCTCCACGTGCCGGGCGGTGTAGGCGGCGGGTAGCCGGGCGCGGCCTCGCGTCGGATGGGAGACGACCAGCGAGCCGTCGTCGCCCACCGCCTTCACGTCCCAGGTGTGGCGGTTGCGCACGGCGGTTCCGCGGTCGGTGACCGTGCGGTCGTTTCGCCGGGTGGCGACCCGGTCGCCGGCGAAGACTTGGGTGCCGTCGGCCAGGACGATGGAGGGCCCGGCCCGACGAGGGTTGCGTCGGCGCTGGATGGCCACGTTGATGTCCCGGGCCGTGCCGGCCGAGGAGGCGGTGATGGCCACGGTGTTGCCGGCACCGGCCTGGACCTCTTGGAGGCGGGCGACCCGCTCGGCGACCAGGGCGGGATGGACGGTGTCGAGACGGCCGTGGGCGGCGTAGGCGGCGGCTGCTGCCCGCTCCCCCCGGCGCAACGCCAGGCTGGCGGCCGCCTGCCAACCGTCGTCGAAGCGCCGCACGGCATCCAGCTGGTGGGCGCCCACCCGCTCGCACCACAGCTCGAACATCCCGCCCCGGCCCACGGCCGGCAGCTGGGCCGGGTCGCCCGCGCACACCAGGCGCCAGCGGTGGCGATCGACCAGGCCCACCAGGGCGTCGAGGTCGTCTGTCCCCGCCATGCCTGCTTCATCCAGTACCACCGAGGTGCCGGCCGGCAGCGGTCGGCCACCGGGGCGGGCCTGGTCGGCGAGCAGCTTGGCCAGTGTGTTGGCCGGCCAGCCCGTCTCGGCACGCAGGACATCGGCCGCCTTGCCCGACGGGGCCAGGCCGATCACCGGACGGCCCTGGCCGGCCAAGAGCCCGGCAGCGACACCCAGCGCGGTGGTCTTCCCGGCGCCGGCTGGGCCCACCACCAGAACCAAAGGCCCTCCTTGCCGGCAACCGCCTCGGACACCGCCGCCTGAGCCTCGTCGCCCTCGGGCGTCGGGCCGGCCGGCGGTGTGGCTGCCGAGTGAGCCCAGGCCAGCAGTCGGGTCTCCTGGTCGAGGATGGCGGTGGTGGTGAGATGGCGGTCAGTGACGTGCTCGGTGACCGGTCGCCCGTCCCGGCGGCGGGGCACGTCGGACGGCACGTCGGGCTGCAGCTCGATACAGCGCGCGGCGGCCAGCGCGGTCAGTTCGTCGACCAGGTCCACCAAATCCTCGGCCGAGGCGGCGCAGCCGGCGGGGAGCAAGGTGGCGATCTCCCCGCTCAGGTCGCCGTGCAGCCAGGTCGAGGACGCGGCCGTCCCCCGGGCCAGGGCCTCGGCCACCACCGCTTCCCGGTCGACCACGGCCATTCCCGGCAACTCCAGAGCGGTGGTGGTCACGGTGAGGCCCTCGACGCCGGCCGCTGCCGCCTGGCGGCTCCAGTCAGCCCGGAGGGCCTCGGCGTCACCCACGGGCAGCTTGGCCGGTCGGCTCTCCAGCGCCGCCCGCCGCTCCAGGCGGTAGAGGGTGCGGGCATCCGGCTCCGCCCCGTCGTGGGCCTCGACCCACTCGGCCACCAGCCCGCCCAGCTTCTCCTTCACTTGGGCGGCCCGAGCCGAGAAGACCTTCACCAGTTCGGCGGGGACGCCATCGATGTCGGCGTGGCCGTTGGTGACGGCGCCCCACGCCACGCCCAGGCGGGCGGTGAGCTCGGCGCGCAGGGCCGAGGCATAGATCCAGCCGATGGAACGCTGCTGGTGCTTCAAGAACCCCGCATCGAGCGAGAGCCACTTGCCGGACGGGTCCTGGACCTTGGCCACCACAATGGCGTGGGTGTGGAGCTGGGGATCGGCACTGCGGCTGGTGTGCTGGCGGAACACCGCCACCGCCACGCCCTGGGTGTCGACCTGGTGGACGCCGTCTCGGCCCCGGCGGGTGACCGCCCCGTGACGGGCGAACCACTCCAGGGCGGCGTCGACAGCGGTGTCGTGGGCTGCGGCCACCTCGGCGCGCACGAAGGGGTCGTCGGCCAGGGCCCACAGCACCGACACGGACTTCGAAGCCGAGAAGCAGGCGTCGAAGGCCCGGGCCGAGTCGGTGCCGTATCCCCGGCCCAGGCTGGCGTCGGTGACCGGGTGGCGAGCCAGGAGCAACGCCTCCAGCTCCTGCGGAGCCACCTCGGTGCCCAGGCCGAGGGCCGCCCGGCCGGCACCCCACCAACGTCCCGGCGGCTCGGCCGGGTCGAGGTAGTAGTCGACCGGGCCCCGGCTGGGCCCGTCACGGCGGATCTGGTCGACGGCCAGGCCGGCGTAGTAGTCGACCATGGCCTTCACGCCGTCGGTGCCGGCCTTGATGGTCGTCACGCGCATCACGGCCGGCGTCCTCCCGGCGGCAATGCACCCGTCTGTTGAAGTGGCAGTTTCGGTTCGATACAGAGGAAGGCCGTTCGGCGGGCTGCGACCTCGCGAGGAATCTCGCGCCTGGTCGACGGATTCCGTCGTCCGGGTCAGGACGGCACGGGTTGTTCATTCGGAACTCAGCGCACGAGGCGTCGGTGAGATGATCGACCCGGACAGGGAGTGCCATTGCGTCATCCACGAGCCGTCGCTCGATCGCGACGGCTGGGACGACGGCGACCACAGGTTGGTGGCCAACGTCGAGCGGCATGGGTGGGGAGTGTTCGGCATCGGAGCGGAGGGCGGAGTCCCCGGCTGGGCGTTCACGGCGGGCATCTGGCACACGTTCGGCCACCCTGAGCTCGCCATGTTCGGACTTCTGGTTCCTGACATGCAGGCGTGGCTGAACAAGATCGGTGAAGAGATCCGTGATGGCCGGGCCCTCCATCCGAACGAACTGCTCGACGGCGTACTGATCGACTTCCCCGTTACGTTCCGATCCGCGCACGAGAGTTGGTTCCGAGACCTCTTCGGATCGCTGCTCTGGTTCGCCCGGCGCCCGCCCCCGCCGCTCCTCCAGGTGGTCTGGCCCGACCGAGCGGGCCATTTCCCGTGGGAGCCCGACGTCGGCCAGAGGTGTCGGTTCGACCAGCCATCACTCTGGCTTCCCAGGGACGACCACCCCAAGGGTCGCTGGACCCGCATCGACCTCGACGACCCTTGGCCCTTCCCGGACTCGCCGGCCACCGGCGTCTTCACGACCCGCCGAATCAACTCCGAAGGCCGAGAAGTACTCTCCGTCGTCCACGATCACGACGGCGACTGGATGTTCCTCGACGGCGACGGCGACGTGGCGGTGGAGGACACCGTGCTCGTTCACCTCGAACACATCGTCGGCGCGCACCCGCATGTCGCCGAGGTAGGCGACCTGCCCGTCGGTTGGTCAGCTCGGCGAGATTCCCTGGAGGACCCCTGGGTCCGGGAGGAGGATTCGCCCGAGGTCGGGTGAGCTCGTGGCACCACCGGCTCCCGCGCGGCCGCCCACAAAGGAAGGTGGTGTCCCTCCGGCGCCCGGGCGATGACCAGGCTCAGGCCCACCAGTGCGCCACCGGGGATCGGACCACGTCTCGAACCGTTGGACGGCTCATGTGCTCTTGAGCACCGTGAGAAGCCATCACCGACCGCCAGTAGCCGCAACGCCTGTGGTCTGTCTGTGGTCTGAAACCGACTTCTCGGTCAGCACCCTCAGTGGCGCAACGCCCTGACCAGCCACTTCGTGGTCGGGAAGGCGGGATTCGAACCCGCGACCTCAGCGTCCCGAACGCTGCGCGCTACCAAGCTGCGCCACTTCCCGTGCGGCCGAGCGTAGCCCGGCCCGTCCTGCGCCATGGAGGGGAAGGATCAGGCGATGACGGCCGGCAGGTAGGACTGGTCGTGGTACGTGCCGCCGTCGAGGAGGGCGTTGACAGCCTTGCGCAGCCGGATCGGGTCGAGCGGCTTGATCACCCAACCGTCGGCGCCGGCCCGCCGGGCGAGGAAGACGTCGGGGCGGCGGTCGAGGAGCATGAGCACCGGCGTGTGGTCGATGCGATCGGCGCTCTCCTCCAAGCGGAGGTTCATGCAGGCCGCCATACCGCCCATGTTGCCGATCTGGAGGTCGACGATCACCAGCTCCGGCTCGTATTCGAGCGTCGCCGGGAGCACCGAGACACCCGTGGTGACCTCATGGACGGTGATGTCGGGCCGGCCGGACAGGACGGCCCGCACCTCTTCGCGCACCCAGGCCTCGTCGCTTGCGACTACGACATCGAGCATCGGGGAAGGGTAACCCTCCGCAGCGCGGGGTACCATCTCTGGCACCGCCGGACCGTGCGCCGGGTCGCCGACACCGGCTGCACCTCAGGAGGACGAGACGTTGCTCGACATCAAGACCGAGCAGGCAGACGGGTACATCATCTGTCGGCCCATCGGCGAGCTGGACGCCTTCACGGTGAGCCAGTTCCGCCAGGCGCTGGCCGAACTTGCCAGCAATCCCCGCCTCCTGATCGACATGTCAGGCGTCCCCTTCGTCGATTCCGCCGGCCTCGGCGCCCTCATCGGCGGCATCCGCCGCGCCCGTGAGCTGGGCGGCGAGGTGGCGGTGGCCTGCAACCGGCCGACCCTGACCCGCCTGCTGCGCACCACCGGCTTCGACCGCATCGTGACCGTCGCCGAGACGGTGAAGGAGGCGGCCGCCGCCCTCCAACAGCCCACCCAGGCGGGCTGACAAGGCAGGCCCTCAGGGCCCGCCGGGACGGGCCATGGGTTCATGCGGTAGGAGCGTCCGGATTTCCAGACGCTCCCACCACATGAACCGGCCGGCGGCGGCCTGGGCACCGATGAAGGCGAACAGTTCCCGTCCGCAAGCGCTCCAGCTGCAGCGGCGGCCTAGGCGGCGCCCGGCGTCCCGTCCCGGCCAGCGAAGAGGTGCTCCCCCACCCGCACCAGGCCGGCGACGTCGTGCACGTCGCCCGCAAGGAAGGGCACCCGGATGACCGGGGCAGGCTCGACCCGGCGGGCCAGATCGGCGAAGTGGGACTCCTCGCGCTCGGAGACCTGCCGAAACTGGGCAAGGTTGGCGTAGAGGGGGCCGAGCGGGGTCCCAGCCAGCGAGGCCGCCCGCGCCGAAAGCGCCGCCGCGCTCTCCGCCAGCCCGGTCCCGCCGAAGCGGGGATGGAGGCGGTTGACGACGAGGGCGTCGACGCCGATGCCGGCGTTGGCCAGCTTGCCGGCGAAGAAGTCGGCCTCGGCCACCGCATCGCGGCGGGGAGAGGCCACCAGGACGAACGCCGTCTCGTCGCCCGCCAGCAGCTCCTGCACCCGCTGGGCCCGTTCCCGGAAGCCATCCTCCATGCCCTCGAAGGCCTGGAAGAAGGCCACGGCGTCGGAGACGACCTCGGACCCCACCACCCGGCTCACCGTCCGCAGGAAGGCCTGGGTGGCCACGCTCATCGCCTTCAGGTAGGCCCGGGTGGGTGTCACCAGGAGCCGGAAGAGCCGGTTGTCAAGGAAGCGGGTGAGACGGCGGGGGGCGTCGAGGAAGTCGAGGGCGTTGCGGGTGGGCGGGGTGTCGACGACGATCAGCTCGAAGCGACCTTCGTCATAGAGCTCGTGCAGCTTCTCCATCGCCATGTACTCCTGGGTGCCCGACAGGGCGCCGGCGATGTTGCGGTAGAGGCGGTTGCCCAGGATGCCTTCGGCCTGCTCCGGCGTGGCCGCGTGGCGGGCGACCAGGTCGTCGAAGGTGGTCTTGGTGTCGAGCATCAGGGCCCACAGCTCGCCCGGCCAGTCCCCCTCCACCCGGGCCGGCGTGTTGGTGAGCGCGTCCAAGCCGAGGGCGTCGGCCAGGCGCTTGGCCGGGTCGATGGTGACCACGCACGCCCGCCGGCCCCGGCGGGCGCCCTCCACGGCCAGGGCGGCGGCCGTGGTGGTCTTGCCCACCCCGCCCGATCCGCAGCACACCACCACGGTGCGCCCGGCCAGCGCCCCCATGGCGCCGACCGCATCGGGCTCGGATCCCGGTCGCGCTTCGGACTCGGTCATCCGGGCAGGTTCCGCACGCCGTCGGCCAGGGCCGCCGCCAGGAGGTCGACCTCGGTCAGCCCCAGCTCCGTGGTGAACAGGAAGGGCAGGTGCAGCTGGGGCAGCGGCAGGGCCTTGGCCAGGCGCTCCACCTGCTCGGCCTGCAGGGCGGTGCGGGCCTGGCGGAACCTCGCGGCGGCGGCGAGGGCGTCCGCTTCGCCGGGGCGCAGGAAGGCGCCGGCGGCCGCAGCAGCCTCCGCCGGGTCCGCATCGATACCCTCGACGGGCGGGTACAGGCCGTTCACCACCACGGGCGCCAAGCTCACGCCTACGCGGTCCTCCAGCGTGTAGGCCGACTCCACCGCCTCGTTGACCGGCGTCTCCTCGGGCAGGGTGACGAGCAGGACCTGGCACCGCTCCGGGTCGGCCAACAGCTCGACGACGTCCTCGGCCTGGGCCCGGATGGGCCCCACCCGCACGGCGTCGAGCAGCCCGGAGGCGCTGGACAGGAAGGTGACGGCGTGGCCGGTCGCCGGCGCGTCCACCACCACCAGGTCGGCGCTGCCGGTGCGCTCCAGCTGCTTCACCTTTCCGAGGACCAGGATGTCCTTGATCCCGGGGGCGGCGGTGGCCACCACGTCGACGGCGCCGGTGGACAGCAACCGGCGGGAGATGCGGCCCATGCCGTGGCCCTCCAGGTACTCGAGGAGGGCGTCATCGGGCGTGAGGGTGCGGGCCCGCACCTGGGCCACGCCACCGGGACCGGCCTCGGACAGCACCACCTCGTCGTAGCGCAGCGGGCCGGGGCGCCCGAAGGCGGCGGGAAGCCCGCTGGTGCCCTCCACGTCGACCACCAGGGTGGTGAGACCGGCCTGCGCGGCCATCCGGGCCAGGGCGGCACTGACCGTCGTTTTGCCGGCGCCACCCTTCCCGGCGACGATGATGACGCGGGTCTGGCCGCAGAACCCGGCAGGATCCATTCGAATGCGCAGACTACCCACCCACCTCCTCGCCTCAGCCGCCGCCTTCGTCGCGCTCGTCGCCCTGGCGCCGGCGGTGGCGGCGGCCCAGGAGCGAATGCCCCACGTCGACGTCATCGAGGTGATCGGCCTGGTGGACACCGTGCAGGTCGACTTCGTCTCCGACGCGTTGCGCGACGCCGAGAAGGGCGGGGCGGAGGCACTGGTGATCCAGGTCAACAGCCGGGGCGGCATCGCCAACCGGTCGGACCTCGACGTGCTGCTGTTCCGCATCGCCCACGCCGAGGTGCCGGTGGCCGTGTGGGTGGGCCCGAGCGGCGGTCGGGCCATCGGCCCCGCCTTCGAGCTGGTGGAGGCGGCCGGCGTCGCCGGCACCGCCGCCCGCACCCGTATCGGGCCCACGGGTCGCGCCGTGCCCGCCGAGAAGGCCCTCGAGCAGGGGCTGGCAGACCTGAACGCCCCCACCCTCGGCGACTTCGTGGTCGAGCTGGACGGCCGCGAGGTGGGCACCACGACCCTCGAGACGGCCGAGATCATCCGCACCCCAGGCGAGGACCCCCGGCGCAGGCCCACCGTGGAGGTGCGCTTCGCCAAGCTCGGCTTGGTGGCCCGCCTCTTGCACTCGGCCGCCAGCCCGTCGGTGGCGTACCTGCTGTTCGCCGCCGGCCTCGCCCTCATCATCCTCGAGCTCTTCACGGCCGGCATCGGCATGGCCGCCGCCACCGGGGCGGTGTGCATCGTGCTGGCGAGCTACGGGCTGGTGGCCCTGCCCACCCGCCCCTACGCGGTGGGCCTGCTCCTGCTGGCCTTCCTCGGCTATGCGGTCGACGTGCAATCGGGCGCGCCCCGGGCGTGGACGGCGATCGGGACGGCGGCACTGGCCGTGGGCAGCGTACGGCTGTACTCCGACGGGCTGTCGCCGTCGCCCATCGTGCTGGTGACGGTGGTGGCCGGCACCGCCCTGCTCATGGTGGCGGGCCTGCCCGCCATGCTGCGCTCCCGCTTCTCCACGCCCACGATCGGGCGGGAGTCGATGGTGGGCGAGGTGGGCGCGGCGGTGGACCCTGTGGACCCCGACGGCACCGTGCGGGTCCGGGGCGCCACCTGGCGGGCCCGAACCAACCGGGCCACGCCGATCGAGGCCGGCGACAGCGTGCGGGTGATCGGCATCGACGGGCTACTGCTTGAGGTGGAGCCCGAAGAGGGCGCGGCGAAGGACTACCGCAAACACTGATCGGGGAAAACCCCCAGGTCAGACCCCGGCGGGTGGGAAACTTTTCCTTGTTTCGGGCGCGTGGGAGCGGTACTGTCCCTTGTCCGAAAGGGGGAGCTTCGTGAGCGTTAGCACGAGCGTACAAGTCGAGGACCTCTGGCAGGTGAAGGCATCGTGTCGCGGGCCGCAGGCCGCGATCTTCTTCCCTCCATCCCATTTCGAACGCAAGGACGAGAAGGAGGCACGGGAGAACCGGGCCAAGGACATCTGCTCCTCCTGCCCGGTCCGCAAGCCCTGCCTGGCCTACGCCCTCGGCATCAAGGAGCCCCACGGCATCTGGGGCGGCCTCAACGAGGCGGAGCGCAAGCGGGTGCTCGCTCGGGGCTGACGCCCCTCGCTTCGGCTCGGAACCGGAGGTTCCTTCGCCGAGCTTGTTTGTGCTGCGGGTGGCCGGCGGGGCCGGCCACCGCTCCGCGCTGTAACCCTCATGTGTGCGACCGGCTTTGCCGGTCGCACTTGGCCGCCATCCAGGAGGGCGCCTTCGGCGCTTGGGTGGCCGGCGGCCGCCTGGCGGGGGCCACTGACCCTCGCTGCGCTCGGGGCGGCTAGAGCGCCGGCAGTCTCGGGCCTCCGATGCGCAGATCGCCCCTTCGGCGGGTGATGCCGGTTGCGTCCAGATTCGCAAGCAGGGGGAGCATGTACTTGCGGGTCGTCCCCAGTGCGTCGCGGAGCTGCGCCACCGTGACCCCGTCGGGATTTGTGGCCAGCAGGGCAGCGACGAGGCGGGCGGCCTTGTCGAGGGCGGCGGGCGAGAACCACACGCCGTCCTGGTGGACGACCAGCCCGCGCCGCGTGAGCTCGCGGAGCTCGGCCTTGTCGACGCCGTCGGCGGGGGGCGGGGCGAAGGGGCTGGCGTCGAGGGCGGCGACGAACGGGTGGTCGACGAGGGGGTCGGCGCCGGCGCCGGCCACCGTGGCCCGGCCGGCGTCCACCACGATTCCCTTCAGCGTGTCCAGCACGGCCCGGTCGCGCTCCGACAACGCAGCCACGTCGAGGCCGAGCGGGCCGGCGTCGTCGACGGCCGCCCGTACCCGCGTCTCGGCGGTGGCCACGGCGGCGGGGTCGGCCACCCAACGGCCGAGGGTGGGCGTGCGGCGCTCGCCGGTGAGGCGCTCCAGGAGGTCGGCCTCCACCCAGCCCCGCTCGGCGATCACCCGGTCGACGGACCGGGACGGGCGGGCCTTGTAGGCCGGCAGGACCGGGGCCACATCGAGCACCTCGCCGCCGCCCACCGTCTCACCCCGGCCGCTCTCCCGCAGCACGAGACGGTCACCCGGCAGCAACGGCACGGCCGAGGGCAGGTGGAGGCGCACGAAGCCGGTGGAGCCCGGCGCCAGCGCCTCGCCGCCGAGCACCCGCAGTCGCACCGGGTGCTCGCCCGAGCCGATGTAGGCCTGGTAGGCGCCCCGGCGGGAGACGTCGTGGTCGAGGCTGTCGAGCACCGTGAGTGCGCAATCCAGCACCTTGGTGGGCTCCCACTGGTCAGCCCGCACCAGGGCGTGGCCCCGCTCCACCTGGTCGTGGTGGACACCCGCCAGGTTGACCGCCAACCGACGCCCCGGCGTGGCCACCGCCAGCCCGGACTTGTGGCTCTGGAGGGCGCGCACCCGGGCCTTGCGGCCGCCGGGCACCAGCACCAGGTCGTCGTCGACCGACAGCGACCCGCCGGCCAGGGTGCCGGTGACCACCGTGCCCGACCCCTTTGCCGCGAAAGACCGGTCGACCCAGAGCCGGGCCCTCCCCCGATCCACCGCCGTCGGCGTGTCGGCCAACAGCGCGTCCAACGCGGCCTGCAGCCCGGCCACGCCGGTGCCGGCTAGTGCGTCGACCTCCACCACCTCGGCCGTCTCGAGGAAGCTGCCCTTCAGGTGGTCGGCCAGCTCCAACTGGGCCAGCTCGCGCCACTCATCGTCCACCAGGCCGACCTTGGTGAGGGCCACGATCCCCCGGTCGATGCCAAGCAGCTCGAGGATACGCAGGTGCTCCTCCGACTGTGGCTTCCAGCCCTCGGTGGCAGCCACCACGAACAGGCAGGCGTCCACCGCCCCCACGCCGGCCAGCATGTTCTTGATGAAGCGCACGTGCCCCGGCACGTCGACGAACGCCAGCTCCCGCCCGCTCGGCAGCTTGGTCCAGGCGAAGCCGAGGTCGATGGTGAGGCCGCGGGTCTTCTCCTCGGCGAAGCGGTCTGGGTCCATGCCCGTGAGGGTGAGGACCAGGGTGGACTTGCCGTGGTCGACGTGACCGGCGGTGGCGACGACGTGCATGCGGCGCTACGGAAGAGACGCGAGGGCCTTGGCCACCACGGCGTCGTCGGCCGGCTCGACGGTGCGGAGGTCGAGGATGGTGCGGCCTTCGTGCACCCGGGCGATCACGGGCGGGTCGAGGGCGCGAAGCCGCCCCGAATGGTCGCCGTCGACGGCCACCCCGGCGGACGGGATCACCAGGCCGGGCACGGTGCCGCCGCCCGGGACCGACTCGCAGTCGACGACCGACACGCGGTCGCCGGCGCCCGACGCCAATGCCTCAGCGCGCGCCCGCAACACCGGAACCGGCAAGGCGGCCATGCGCCAGAAGGGAATGGCGTCACCGTCGCGCCGCAGATACGCGAGCGCCGTGGACTGGAGGGCGCCTAGCACGAGCCCACCCGGGCGCAGGGCCCTGGCCAGCGGGTGGCGGGCGCAGCGCGCCACCAGGTCGGCCCGCCCGGCGATCACACCGGCCTGGGGCCCGCCGAGAAGCTTGTCGCCCGAGAAGGTGACGAGGGCTGCACCGTCGGCCAGCGTCTGGCGCACGGCCGGCTCCTCGGCCACCCATGCCGGCGGGCCGCTGGACAACCACGGCGTGGCCGCGTCGAGGAGGCCGGAGCCGACGTCGGCCACCACCGGCACGCCCAGCTCGGACAGGGCCCGCACACCCACCGCCTCGGTGAAGCCCACGATGCGGTAGTTGGACTGATGGACCTTGAGCACGAGCGCGGGGTCGTCGGCCGCCACGGCAACTGCGTAGTCGGCCCGACGGGTCCGGTTGGTGGTGCCCACCTCCACCAGGCGGGCACCCGACTGGGCCATCACCTCCGGCACGCGGAAACCGCCGCCGATCTCCACCAGCTCGCCCCGGCTCACCACCACGGCACGATCGACGGCGAGGGCGGCCAGCACCAGGAGCACGGCGGCTGCGCAGTTGTTCACGACCAGAGCGTCCTCCGCCCCCGCCGCCCGGGCCAGCAGGGCCGCCGCGTGTCGCCCCCGCGACCCACGGCGGCCGGTAGCCAGGTCGAACTCGAGGTTGGCGTAACGGGCGTCGACCGAGACCGCCACCGGGGCCCGACCCAAGTTGGTGTGCAGCAACACGCCGGTGGCGTTGACGACCACCTGCAACAGCGAACGGGCGACACCCTCGGCCAGCGCCCGGGCCGACTCGGGTTCGCCGGCGGCGATGGCCCGCCGGGCGGCGTCGACCAACAGCGGGTGCGGCAGGCCGACGTCGGCGATGTCGCGGGCCAGCGCATCGACGGACGGCGGTCGCACCCCTCCACCTTAGGGACAGCCGCCCTCCGGCGACGCTGCCGGCGGGGCGGCCCGTGCGAGGATGGGGCAATGGCGATGGGGTTGATCCGCGGCGTGACACGGGCCGTCGCCCTGTTCCTCGTCTGCTCGGTGATCACCCCGATAACGGTGATCGTCACCATCCTCGCCACCTTCTTCTTCGCACCGCTCCCCGCCAAGCTCCCCGACCCGAGGCCCACGGTGGCCAGCCGCATCAGCCGCGTCTACGCCATCGACGCGGCCGGCAACCGCCAGGAGATCGGCGCCTTCCGCGAGTTCGAGCAGAACACCCCGGTCCAGCCCGGCGATGTGCCCAAGATCCTGAAGGACGCAGTGATCTCGGCCGAGGACAAGGGCTTCTACAGCCACGGCGGCATCGACCCGCGGGGCAGCCTCCGGGCTCTGTGGGCCGACCTGCGCAAGAAGAACCTGGCCCAGGGCGGCTCCACCATCACCCAGCAATACGTGAAGAACGCCTACGTGGGCGAGGAGCGCTCCTTCGTGCGCAAGATCCGCGAGGCGATCCTGGCCAGCCAGCTCGACCGACAGGTCGACAAGGACGAGATCCTGTTCCAGTACCTCTCCAACATCTACCTGGGCGAGGGGATCTACGGGGTCGGCGCAGCGTCGGAGAGCTACTTCCGCAAGCCCGTCTCCCGGCTGACCGTCACGGAGTCGGCCATGATCGCCGGGCTGATCCCCGCCCCCAGCCGCTACGAGCCACGGGGCAACCCGGCGCTGGCCGAGTCGAAGCGGCTCATCGTCCTCGCCAAGTTGCACGAGGGCGGCTTCATCACCAGGGCTCAGCTCGACGAGGCCACGCCGCAAAGGGTGTGGCTGGCGTCCCAGGGGCCGCCGCCCGGCCCGGTGACGCTCGTGTACCCGTCGCAGCAGCAGGAGAACAGGTTCCCCTTCTTCGTGGACTACGTCCGCCGATACCTCGAGCTCAAGTACGGACCGGCGCGCGTGTTCCGGGGCGGCCTCGAGATCACCGTCACCATGGACCCGGAGCTGCAGGCCCAGGCCGAGGCCACGGTGGCCGACGCGCTGAGCGGCACCAGCGCCCCGCTGGAGATGTCGCTCGTCGCGGTGGAGCCGCCGACCGGGTACGTGAAGGCGCTCGTCGGAGGGCGCGACTTCGCCACGTCGCAGGTGAACCTGGCCCTGGGCGGCTGCCCCCGCCAGCCGACTGACCCGAAGATCAAGGTCGAGGTGGAGGCCAGTTGCTGGGCCACGCCGGCGGTAGGCGGCGGCGGCCTCGGGCGCCAGCCGGGCTCGTCGTTCAAGCCGTTCGTCCTGGCTGCCGCACTGTCCCGCGGCTTCGAGCCGACCAAGGTCTACAACGCGCCGAGCACTTACCAGATCCCCGACTGCAAGGTCACGGCCGACAACAAGTGCACGATCTCCAACAACGAGGGCGGGGGCGGCGGGAGCGCAACCATCGCATCTGCCACCGCCAAATCGATCAACACCGTCTATGCCCAGATCGTGCGGGACGTGGGATGCAAGGAGACGGCCGAGATGGCCCGCAACCTGGGCATCACGGCGGCCTGGTACAGCCCAACCTTCCACACGTGCAGCGGCACCTACGCCCTCGGGGTCATCGACGTATCGCCCCTCGAGATGGCGTCGTCGTTCGGCGTCTTCGCAGCCCGTGGCGAGCGGGCCGCGCCCACGCCCGTGCTCGAGGTGGCCGAGCGCACGGTGGACGGCCAACGCCGGGTGATCGAGGACAACAGTGCCCCCGAGCGCAAGCGGGTGCTCGACCAGATCGTGGCCGATGCGGTGAACGACATCCTGGCCGGCGTGATCTCGGGCGGCACCGCCCGGGCGGCCGACATAGGCCGGCCGGCTGCGGGCAAGACCGGCACCAGCCAGAACTTCTCCAACGCCTGGTTCGTGGGGTACACGCCCACGCTGTCCACCTCGGTGTGGATGGGCTACAGCAACAACCAGAAGACGCCGCTGCGGGGAATCAAGGGCGTCGACAAGGTGTTCGGCGGCACCATCCCGGCCCGCACATGGAAGAAGTTCATGAGCCAGGCCGTGGCCGGCGTGCCGTCCACCAAGTTTTCGGAGGACCCGCCGATCAAGGACCTGGCCGAGGCGCTGCGCCGCGACGCCCGGGGCGGCTTCGACCCCGGCACCCGTCGCCCAACCGGTCCCCCCGATCCCGGTGGTGTCTACCTGGTGGAAGCTCCCCCGCCGCGGGCGCCCGTGCCCACCACGCTGCCGCCCACGACGGTGGCGACGACCGTTCCGACGCCGGTGCCGACCACCCGACCGCCGGTGACGCCGATCACCCTGTTACCCAAGCCCTGAGGACCCGGATCAGCGCTTGGCGCCGGGCCCGCTCACCTCGGTGCCCGACGGGCACTTGAGGACCTTCTCGCACGCGGCCGAGACCAGCGGGGCGAAGTACACGCCGTCGGTGCTGAAGCCGAGCGGGGCGTACGACCGGGAGGCGACGGCCACGACCGCACCCTCCGAGTTCACCAGCGGGCCGCCCTGGTAGGCCTGCCCGATGGCGGCGTCGTGCTGAATGCCGGCGGCCGACACGTCGGCCACGAACCCCTGGGCCACGGCCCCGCCGGCCGTCCCCAGGCCGGAGATGGCGAACAGGCGCTCACCGGTGTTGATGGGCGGGTCGTTCGACGCCAGCTTCAGCCCGGGCACGCTGCCCTTGGCCAGCACCAGCAGCGCCAGGTCGCGCTCCTCGTGCCAGGTCCACACCTCGGCCTTGATCTCCGTGTCCCCCTGGCGGACCTTGAGGGCCGGCCCCGGCTGGCGGGTGGCCGCCTTGACCGTCGCGTACGAGGTGACCAGCAGGGACTGCTCGGAGTCGGACGCCACCGCGAAGGCGGTACCCACCGAGGGCTGACCCGCCTCGTCGAGGGTGCTCACGAAAAAGACCGAGTCCTTCACCTTCTCCACCAGCGCCTCGAGCGTGCCACCCTCGGCCTGGATGCGGCGGAGCGGCTCGAGCTCCTTCTCGATGTCGGCCAGGGCGTTCTCCCGCTCGGCCTGGATGGTGTCGGTGGCGGTCTTGAACCGCTTGTCGAAGCCCTCGACGAAGGTGGCCACCCGCTCCTCGGTCGTGTCCTTCTTGAACTCGTAGAACGAGTAGAAGGCCACCCCACTGGCAGCCGTCCCCACGGCGAAGGCGAGGATCAGCACAGCCATGCCGAGCACGGTCTTGGGGACGACGAGGTGCCGCCAACCCCCAGGCTGCGCACGAGCTACAGGCCGAGCCCGGGGAGTCGCCATCAGGAGAAACGTACTCGGCCGGTAGGCTAGGATTGTCGTAGCCGTGCTGTTCGTGGTTTTCCTGTTCGCCGCCTTCCTGGTCGTGCCCTTCCTGGAGCTGTTCGTCATCCTCCGGGTCGGTCATGCCATCGGCGCCCTCAACACCGTCGCCCTGCTCATCGTGGTGAGCATGCTCGGCGCGTGGCTGGTCAAGCGCGAAGGCCTCTCCGTCGTCCGCCGGGCCCGGGAGCGGGTGGCCCAGGGAGCGGTGCCCGGGCGGG
Source organism: Acidimicrobiales bacterium (assembly GCA_046596195.1). Taxonomy (GTDB): domain Bacteria; phylum Actinomycetota; class Acidimicrobiia; order Acidimicrobiales; genus JAHFUS01. The sequence continues at coordinate 19,018 of JBKJNA010000140.1, forward strand.
AACTGGTGGACGGCGTGATGATCCTGTTCGCCGGCGCCCTGCTGATCACGCCCGGCTTCCTGAGCGACGTCATCGGGGTGCTCCTCCTGCTCCCGCCGGTGCGAGCCGCCCTGCGGGGCACGGTGGCGCACCGTCTCGGCAAGCGGGCCGGATTCGCCTCGTTCGACCGCGACATCCGGTAGCCGCCGCCAGTCAGCTGCCGGTCGGGATGACGCGCGGCCGTCCGTGCGCGAGGCTCCGGGAAGGGACGGTGGAAAAGCCGTCGAACTATGAGAGCACCTACATGTCAGAACGGAACACGGGAAATCGCCCGTTGGTCACGCTGGCGGAAGCAGCCGCCTACCTGAGCCTCCCGACGGAGGCGGTGCGCGGGCTGCTCGAGGCCGAGTTCCTTCAGGCCACCGACGAGAACACCGACGGTCCCTTGCTCGCCCTGGTGGACGTGAAGGCCTTCCTCGCCCGCAACGCCGACAACGGCGCCGGCAACCTGGTGGTCACCGAGCCCGGCGAGGCCGACCCCGAGGCCCTACTGGCCGCCCTCGACGGCCGCTCCGAGGAGATGGCCAGGCGCGCGTTCGACATCTTCGCGGGCGTCTTCCCTGAGGCGCAGTCCTGGTCGTTGCGCCAGCAGGCGCGGTTCGTGGATCAGGCCAAGGGCCGGTTCGAGGCCATCCTTGCCGTCACCGGCCAGGGCGCCGAGGTGGACGAGGCGCTTGTGGACGACCTCCAGGAGGTGGGTGCGGCCGCCGCCTGGGACGGCTCGCCGCTCCCCCAACTGCTCGTCGTGCTGCGCATCTCCCGGGACCTCGTCGTGCAGACGGCGGTCGAGCTGGCCGAGGAGCGGGGCGGCCACTGGGGCCTCGCCCTGTCGCTCCTGCTCACCCGGGTCCTCCCCGCCATGGACCGCCTCACCGACGCCCTGGCCCAGGGCTACTGGGCGGCCATGATCAACCGCCAGCACGAGGCCCGGGCCCGCTACGAGCACGTGGTGGAGCACTCGTCCGACGGCATCTGCGAGGTCGACCTCGACGGTGTGGTGCAGTATGCCAACCCGTCGCTCGCCGTCATCCTCGGCGTGGCACCCGAGAACCTGTGCGGCGCCGCCCTGGCCGATGTGATGGGCCCCCTCGCCCCCGACTCCGAGCTGGCCGACCTCACCGCCGACGTCTCCGGCAGCGCCCCCAGACGCGACGAGCTGAAGGTCACCCGCGCCGACGGCGTGCGCCGGGTCCTGGACGTGCGCACCGTCACGCGCTTCGACGACGGCGAAGCCATCGGGTACCAGCTGGTGATGAGCGACGTCACCACCGCCCACGACGTGGAGCGGGAGAAGAACGAGTTCATGACGCTCGTCACCAACGACCTGCGCACGCCGCTGGCCACCATCCTCGGCATGGCGACCACCCTCGAGGCGCCGCCCGGCGACCTCACGCCGGAGCGCATCCGCCGCCTCGGCTCGTCCATCCGGGGCCAGGTCGAGCGCATGGTGCGCCTGGCCGACGACTTGTCGGACATCAGCCGGCTCGAGGCCAACACGTTCCTGCTCAGCCCGTCGCCGGTAGAACTGGCGCCGCTCGTCGAGGCGGCCATGGCCAAGCTGGGCCACCCTGACGACGTCATCATCGACCTGCCGCCCGGCATCCCCGTGGTGGCCGACGCCCGCCGCCTCGAGCAGGTGGTGGCCAACCTGGCGGAGAACGCCCTCCAGCACGGGTACCCCCCGGTCACCGTCACCATGGCGTCGATTGACGACGGCGCGCTCGAGCTGGCCGTGACCGACCACGGCCTTGGGGTGGCCGCCGGCCTGGTGCCCACCCTGTTCAGCAGGGTGCACACCCTCAGCCGCACCAACCGCGACCGCTCCCGGGGAACCGGGCTCGGCCTGTCGCTCGTGCGCAGCCTGGTGGAGGCCATGGGCGGGCGCATCTGGTACGAGACGGCCCCCCACGGCGGCGCCTCCTTCCGCCTCACCCTCCCGGTCCCCCGCCGCCGCTCCGGCGACGAACCCGTCCGCTTCTAGCGCTTTCGAGTAAATAGCCACCGGATTCCGGTGGCTATTTACTCGGGAGTGACAGAAACAGCAGGGCCGAGGGCGGCCTCGACTTGCTCGAAGAGGCGGGCGGTGCACGAGGTCATCTCCACCGGGGGCAGGGCCTCGGAGACGATGCGCTCGGCCAGGGCCGAGAAGGCGTCGACCACGGGGCCGGAGGCAGCGAGCGAGGCGGGTTTCCCACTGTCGCCGCCGGCCGCCACCGAGGCGTCGAGGGGGATGGTGCCGAGGAGGGGGACGCCGATCTCAGCGGCCAGGCGCTCGCCCCCGCCTGAGCCGAACAGGGCGTAGGTGCCCCCGTGTTCGCAGTGGAAGGCGCTCATGTTCTCGATGACGCCGGCGACGCGCAGGTAGCCCTTGCGGGCCATGTCGGCCGCCCGGGCCGCCACTTTCTGGGCGGCCAGGGCCGGCGTGGTGACGATGAGGACCTCGGTGTGGGGCAGCATCCGGGCCAGTCCCATCTGCACGTCGCTGGTACCCGGTGGCATGTCGATGAGCAGGTAGTCGAGGGCGCCCCAGCGCACATCCTCAAGGAACTGCTGGACGGCCCGGTTGAGCATGAAGCCCCGCCACATGATCGCCTCGTCCTCCGCCGCGTTGCCGACGGAGCCCATGGAGACGACCTCGAGGTGGCCGGCGCCCACGTCCTTGCGGAGCGGGATGATCTTCTTGGCCTCGGCGCCCAGCTGGCCGTCGAGGCCGAGCATGCGGGGGATGGAGAAGCCGCCGATGTCGGCGTCGAGCACGCCGACCACCAGGCCCCGCCGGGCCAGCTGCACGGCCAGGTTGACGGTGATCGACGACTTGCCCACGCCGCCCTTGCCCGAGGCGATGGCCGCGATGCGGGTGGTGGGCGGGATGTCGGTGTCGGGCGCCCCGTCGCGGGCCTTCCAGCGGGCCCGGGCCATGAGGCTCTTCTTCTGCTCGCCGGTCATCTCGCCGAAGTGAACCCGCACCTCCTCGACACCCGGCAGGCTGCCGACCCGGAGCTTCACGTCCTTCATCAGCTGGGCCCGCAACGGGCAGCCGGCGGTGGTGAGGGCGACGGTGACGTCGACCGCAGCGCCCGCGATCTCGACCCGGCGCACCATGCCGAGGTCGACGACGTTGTCGCCCAGCTCGGGGTCCATCACGCCGCGCAGGGCGCCCTGGACAGCCTCCTCGGAGGGTCCGGGGGCGGTCGGGACGGGCACGGGTGACAGTTTACAAGGAACCCGCCTGGTATATTCGGTTTCGTGGATCGGCTCCGCCTCTTCAAGGCTCTCGGGGACAACACCCGTTACGCCATCTACCTCGAGCTGGCCCGGGCCACCACGCCCCGCTCCACCGCCGACGTGGCCGAGGCCCTCGAGCTGCACCCCAACACGGTGCGGCCCCACCTGGAGCGCATGCGCGACGTGGGCCTGCTCGACGTGGCCGTGGACGGCAAGGGCAGCGTCGGTCGACCCCAGCACCGCTACTCGCTGGCCGCCGACGCCCCGTCGCTCGGCCTGGAGCCCCCCGCCTTCCCCCTCATGGCGGGTCTGCTGGCCAACGTGGCCGCCTCGTGCGGGCCCGACGCCGACGCCGTGGCCGCCGTGGGCCGGGCGCACGGCCGCCACGCCGGCGCCGTCCACGCTGCGGTCGACACGGGGTCGTGCGTGGCCGCCGTGCGGGCCGAGATGGCCGACCTCGGGTTCGACCCGGTCGAAGAGACCGACGGCGCCATCACCACCATCGCGTTCACCCATTGTCCCTACCAACAGCTGGCCGAGGCCTTCCCCGAGCTGGTGTGCCACCTGCACCGCGGCGTCGTGGAAGGCATGGTCGAGGTGCTGGGCGGCGCCCGGGTGGCCAGGTTCGCCACCCTTGCCGACCGCGATCCGTGCCACGTTGCCTTGACCGGCCGGTAGAATCGTCCCTGAGCCCCAAGGAGGAGCCCTGTGAGCACTGTGAGCACCACCGCAACTGGTACCGGTATCGACCTGATCGGCATCACCGACACGGCCGCCAAGAAGGTCGCCGAGTTGCTGACGATGGAGGGCAACCCGGAGCTGGCGCTGCGCATCGCCGTGCGTCCCGGTGGCTGCTCCGGCTACTCGTACGAGATGTTCTTCGACAGCGAGTTCGCCCATGACGACCTGAAGTCCTCCAACGGCGCCGTCTCCGTGGTGGTCGACGCCGAGAGCGCCGCCCTGCTCAAGGGCGCCAGCCTCGACTACAAGGACGGCCTCCAGGGCGCCGGGTTCAGCATCAACAACCCCAACGCCCAGCGATCCTGCGGCTGCGGCCAGAGTTTCAGCTAGTCAGTTCGGAACCAGAGGCTCCGAACTGAGTTGACGGTGCGGTGGCGACCCGGCGGAGCCGGGACGTCACCGCTCTGTCGTTCTCGCCGCCGGCTGGCGCCGGCGGTTGTCGCCATGGGGGAGCCGCCTTCCGGCGGCGTGGGCGGCCGGCGACGTGGCGCCGCCACCACGCGCCTGCTCGCCGCATTGCGGGCTTGATCGGTCGGCGATGCGCCTGCCCGTCTCTAGCCGGCGAGGCGGTCCAGGGCAGCCTTGAGTTCGACGCGGTCGTAGGCGTTGTCGAGGCGTTCGCGGACAAGGCCGTCGGCGCCGGCCAGGAAGAGGATGGGCTCCTGTTCGAGGCCGTAGGCGCTCACGGTAGGGGCGAGCTCGGTGCCGGTGCGGGCCCTGAAGATCTCCACGTGGAGGAAGCGGGCCTTGTCGCCGAATGCCGACTGCTGCTCGACGAAGGTGTCGAGTACGGGGCCGCAGAAGCGGCTCTGGCAGCGGGCCGGGGTGGAAAAGAGGACGGCGACGGGCCGCTTCTCGGCGAGGGCGGCGTCGAGGCTGACCTCGTGGAGGGGGCAGACCGGGTCGGCCGTGCAGATGGGGTCGACGCCGAGGGTGTCGGCGGCCGTGGGCGAGGGCACCGAGATCAGGGGCTTGCCCGGGAACGGCACCTTCAGCGTGGCCGGGTCCACCACCTGGAGGGCGGCCTCGCCGATGGCGCCCTTGAAGGTGGCCCGCAGCATGGCCACGCCGGGCGCTGCGAAGCGGTGGTGCATGAGAAAGTAGGGCAGCGGGGTTCCGTCGGTGTGGGTGGTGGACTCCACCGGCTGGCCGTCGATGGTCAGCTCGACCGGCCCGTCGAGCGGCACCGGTCCCGAGCCCTCGGCGTTGATGATGGCGGCGGTGACCCGTTCGTCGATGTTCGGCACGTGGAAGTAGGTCGCCACCACCAGGTTGAGACCCTTGGCCGTCGGACCCGACGAGTCGGTGACCTTGGCCACCACGTCGTCCTCGGCCTTGCTCCCGCAGGCGGCCACCACGGCCAGCCCGGCGCCGGCCAGGAGGAACTCGCGACGATTCATGGCGCTCATCCGGTCAACCTATCGTGACCGGGTGACGCTCACCTTTCAGGTCGACGGCCGCGATGTGGCCGTCCCCGACGACGGGGCGTCGCTCCTCGAGGTGCTCCGTGACCGCCTCGGGATCCGCAGCCCCAAGGACGGCTGCGCGCCCCAGGGCCAGTGCGGGTGCTGCACGGTGCTGGTGGACGGCCGGCCCCGGGTCGCCTGCGTCACGCCGGCCCGCCGGGTCGTGGGCCGCACGGTGACCACCCTAAACGGGTTCGCCGAGGCCGACCGGCGGACCTGGGGCGAGGCCTTCGCCGCGTCCGGGGGCAGCCAGTGCGGCTTCTGCACACCCGGCATCATCGTGCGCCTGGCCGCCCTCCACGCCGGAGGGGGCAGCGACGTCGACACCGCCCTTCTTGCCCACCTCTGCCGCTGCACCGGCTGGCAGGGCGTGAAGGAGGCATTCACCGCCGTCGCCTCCGACATGCCATCGGTGGTCCCGGCGCGCGACCTCACGGCCGCCGCCGAGCGGGCCCTGCTCGAAGGCGGTGTCGCCCAGGACGTGGGGGCGGCGGTGGCCCTCGGCCAGGGTGGCTTCGCCGACGACACGGCGCCCCTCGACGCCCTGGTCGCCATCCCCGACGGGCGGGGTGGCTGGGCCGTGGGCGACACCCTCACCCACGCCCGGGCCACGGCCGGCAAGGTACAGGGACGGCGCAGCACCATCGCCCTCACCCATCCCCTCGATGTCCCGCCGGGCGACTGGGCCGTGACCCTTCGCACCACCTGGGTCGAGCCCGCCTACCTCGAGCCCGACGCGTCCTGGTGCGCCCCCGGCGGCCGGCCTGCGTCGCCCCTCGGCAACGGCGGGGCGTTCGGCGCCAAGGTCGCCTCCGTTGCCCCGGCCGCCGCCCGCCGCCTGGCCGACGAGCACGGTCGCCCCGTCCGGGTGCTCCTGACGCGGGAGGACGTGGTGCGTACCGGCCCCAAACGCCCACCCATCGCAGCCGGCGTGCGGGCCGACGGCACCGGCGTCGTGCGGGTGGCCCGCACGCCGGGCATCGCAGTCGCCATCGCGACGGTGGCGCCGGGCCTGGACGTGGAGGAGGTCGACGTGGCCGGCCCGCTCACGTCCGCCGCCATCCGGGCCGCCGGGTGGGCCGAGGCGGCCGTGCTCCTGGCCGCCGCCCGGGGTGACGCCACGGTCACCGCGCCGTCGGGCGCACGGGCTGAAGCCGCCATCGGCGCCGACGGCGCCATCACCGTGCGCATCCGGTGCGGCGAGCCGCTCGACGAGGTGGTCCTGCGCTCGTACTGCGTCGGCGCCACCCACATGGCGCTCGGCTGGGTGCGTAGCGAGGGGGTGGCGGTGGGGCCCGACGGCGTCCCCCACGACCTCACCATCCGTTCGTTCGCCATACTGCGGGCCCGCGACATGCCGGAGGTGCATGTGGAGATCATCGACCGTTCCGGGCCACCGGTGGCGGTGTCCGACGCGGTGTTCGCGGCGGTGGCTGCGGCCGCCTGGCGGGCTGACGGCTATCCGCCGGCGTGGCCCACCCGCCCCCGAGCAGGAGCCGGAGCAGGCGCATGAGCAAGCCGGTCGGCCCCTACTCCCCCATCGTCCGGGCCGGTGCCTGGCTGGTCACCAGCGGACAGATCGGCCTGCGGAACGGCGCCGTCGTGGACGGCGGCGTGCGGGCGCAGACAGTCCAGTCCCTCGCCAACCTGCGCACGGTCCTCGAAGGCGAGGGGGCGTCGCTCGCCGACGTCGTGAAGACGACGGTGTTCCTCACCGACATGGCGGACTTCGCCGCCATGAACGAGGAGTACGCCACCGCCTTCGGCGACCACCGGCCCGCCCGTTCCACCGTCGGGGTGGCGGCGCTGCCGCTCGGTGCGGTGGTGGAGGTCGAGGCGTGGGCCCGGGCGGCCGGGAGCGACTGAGCCGGTGGGCGCTGTCGTCGTCGTCGTCGTGGTCGCCGTCGTGCTGCCCGGCCTGTTCCTGGCCACCGGCGCAGTGGTCTGTGCCGCACTGGGAGTGGCGCTCTCAGACCCTGCGGACCGCTGCCCACATGCGCCGGGCTGGTGATGGTGGTGGGTGAGGCGCTCGTGCTCGGCGCCCGTCCCGCCGCGAACACCTGAGGGCGGCCGCTGCGGTCAGATGCTCCAGCGGGACTGGCCGAAGCGGTAGCCCACCGACCGCACCGTCTGGATCAGCTGCTCGTGCTCGTTGCCGAGCTTGGCCCGCAGCCGGCGCACGTGGACGTCGACCGTGCGGGCGCCCCCGTAGTACTCGTAGCCCCAGACCCGCGAGAGCAGCGTCTCGCGGGTGAAGACCTTCCCTGGGTGGGTAGCCAGGAACTTGAGCAGCTCGTACTCCATGTAGGTGAGGTCGAGAGGGCGCCCCGAGATGGCCGCCTGGTAGGTCTCCAGGTTCAGCACCAATGGGCCGTACTCCACCAGCTCGGGACGGGTGCCCCGCCCGGTGCGCCAGAACAGGTGCTTGAGGCGGGCCTCGAGCTCACGGGGCTGGAAAGGCCACAGGCAGAAGTCGTCGAACAGGTCCTCCCGCAGCTCGAGGTCGGCCAACTGGTGGCCGGCCACCAGCAACAGGAGCGGCTCGAGGGGCAGGTCCCGCTTGCGCAGGGTGCGGCACAGGGCGAAGGCGTCTTCGGGGTCCTCGTGGGCGCACACGATGGCGCCCGCCCAGCCGTCCTCCGGCTCGACCCGCGCCGCCACGTCAGCGGTGGCAGCCGCCTTCCACGGGTAGCCGGCCAGGTCGAGGGCCTGGGCCAGCGCTGGCGGCGCAGGGTCAGGATGGAGGAGGAGCGGTTCCATGGTTTGGCCGTCCTAGAGGAGTGGGAGGTAACGGTCGAGCTCGAACGGCGTGACCTGGGACTTGTAGTCCGCCCACTCCGCACGCTTGTTGCGCAGGAACCATTCGAAGACGTGCTCGCCCAACGTCTCGGCGACCAGCTCCGACTTCTCCATCTCGGTGAGCGCCTCCATGAGCGAGCCCGGCAGCGAGGTGATGCTCTCGGCCAGACGCTCCTGGGGCGTCATCTGGTACAGGTTGGCAGCCGCCTCGGGCGGCAGCTCGTAGCCCTCCTCCACACCCTTGAGCCCGGCCGCCAGCACGACGGCGAACGCCAGGTACGGGTTGCACGACGGGTCGGGGGCCCGGTACTCGATGCGGGCCGACTCCGGCCTGCCGCGCTTGGCCACGGGGACGCGCACGAGGGCGGAGCGGTTGTTGCGGGCCCACGAGACGTACACCGGCGCCTCGTAGCCTGCAACCAGGCGCTTGTAGGAGTTCACCCACTGGTTGGTGACGGCGGTGATCTCACAGGCGTGGGTGAGCAGGCCGGCGATGAAGCCCTTGGCCACCTTGGACAGCTGGTGCTCGTCGCCCTCGTCGTGGAAGGCGTTGGAGTCGCCCTCGAACAGCGAGAAGTGGGTGTGCATGCCCGAGCCCTGGACGCCGGCCAGCGGTTTGGGCATGAAGGTGGCGTGCACGCCCGCCTGCTGTGCGATGTCCTTCACCACCAGGCGCATGGTCATCACCGTGTCGGCCATGGTGAGGGCGTCGGTGTAGCGCAGGTCGATCTCGTGCTGGCTGGGCGCGTCCTCGTGCTGGCTGTACTCCACGGGGATGCCCATGTCCTCGAGGGTGAGCACCGTGCGCCGGCGCAGGTCGCCGGCCAGGTCGGCCACCGTGAGCTCGAAATAGGAGCCGTGGTCGAGGGGCTGCGGCGGGCGGGCGGAGCCGTCGCCGGCGAAGTAGAAGTACTCCACCTCGGGAGCGGCAAAGAAGGAGAACCCCTTCTCGTGGGCCCGCTTCAGCTGGCGCTTGAGCACGAAGCGGGGATCGCCTTCGAACTCGGTGCCGTCGAGGTTGTAGACGTCGCAGAACACGCGGGCCACGGGAGCGGAGGCGGCGGCGCCAGCGGGGAGGATCTGGAACGTGTTGGCGTCGGGGCGGGCCAGCACGTCGCTCTCCTGCACCCGGCTGAACCCGTCGATGGCCGATCCGTCGAAGGTCATGCCCTCGGCCAGTGCGTTCTCGAGCTCAGCGGGCGTGATGTTGAACGCCTTCGGGATGCCGAGGACGTCGGTGAACCACAGCTGGATGTAGCGCACGCCGCGCTCCTCCACCGTCCGCATCACGTAGTCCTGCTGGCGTTCCATCGATGTCATCCATGCCTCCGGCCGGCTGTTCGGGAACCAGTGTCGCAGCTGCGGAGACCACCTCGGGGGCATTTGGGAGGGGTTCACAATGTGTTCACACCCGTCCTGGGCATGTGGTCGCCGTTGATGGCAGGCTTCGGCCGAGCCAGAACCGTCGTCTGAGGAGGCATTCGTGGAGGAGCGCAGCCCGGCCGAGGTGGTCCGCCTTGCACAGGACGAAGGCATCGAGATCGTCGACTTCCGCTTCTGCGACCTGCCCGGTCTCATGCAGCACTTCTCCGTGCCGGTCGGCCAGCTGACCGAGGAGGCGTTCGAGGAGGGGTACGGCTTCGACGGGTCGTCGATCCGGGGATTCCAGGAGATCCAGGAATCCGACATGATCCTGCTCCCCGACCCCGACACCGCCGTGATCGACCCGTTCCGCCAGCACCCCACCATGAACCTCAACTGCTTCGTCCGGGACCCGATCACCGGCGAGAGCTACTCGCGGGACCCCCGCTACGTGGCCAAGAAGGCCGAGGACTACCTCCAGACCACGGGCCTGGCCGACACCGCCTACTTCGGGCCCGAGGCCGAGTTCTTCATCTTCAACGACGTGCGGTTCATGCAGGACCAGCGGTCGGCCTTCTACCAGGTCGACTCGGTCGAGGGCATCTGGAACTCGGCCAAGGACGAGGGGCCGAACCTGGGCTTCAAGCCCCGCTACAAGGAGGGCTACTTCCCCGTCCCGCCCATGGACCACTTCCAGGACATCCGCTCCGAGATGGTCCTCGTCATGGGCAAGCTGGGCATCGAGATCGAGGTCCAGCACCACGAGGTCGGCACCGCCGGGCAGGCCGAGATCGACATGCGCTTCGACACGCTGCTGCGCATGGCCGACAAGCTCATGCTCTACAAGTACGTGGTGAAGAGCGTGGCCCGGGCCAACGGCCTGTCGGCCACGTTCATGCCCAAGCCGCTGTTCCAGGACAACGGCTCCGGCATGCACGTGCACCAGTCGCTGTGGCGGGGCGGGGAGCCCCTGTTCTACGCCGAGACCGGGTATGCGGGCCTGTCGGACATGGGCCGCTGGTACATCGGCGGCCTGCTCAAACACGCCCGGGCGGTGCTGGCCTTCGCTGCGCCCACCACCAACTCCTACAAGCGCCTGGTGCCGGGCTACGAGGCGCCGGTGAACCTGGTCTACAGCCAGCGCAACCGGTCGGCCGCCTGTCGCATCCCGCTGTACTCCAAGAGCCCAAAGGCCAAGCGGGTCGAGTTCCGCTGCCCCGACCCGAGCGCCAACCCCTACCTCGCCTTCGCCGCCATGCTCATGGCCGGCCTCGACGGCGTGCAGAACCGCATCGAGCCGCCGGACCCGGTCGACAAGGACCTCTACGACCTGCCGCCCGAGGAGCTGGCCAAAGTGCCCCAGGTACCAGGTTCCCTGGAGGAGGCACTCGCCGCATTGGAGGCCGACCAGGACTTCTTGAAGGCCGGTGGCGTCTTCACCGACGACCTCATCGAGACGTGGACCTCCTACAAGCGCCTCAAGGAGATCGACGAAGTGCGGCTCCGGCCCCACCCGTGGGAGTTCATGCTGTACTACGACAT
>JBKJNA010000023.1:0-12494 GCA_046596195.1 Acidimicrobiales bacterium
GACCAGCGACGACGAGCTCGGAGCGCGGCCCTATGTGTTCCTCGGTCCCGCTTCCTACGTCTCGCACGTGGGGAGTCGACCGATTGCCATCACCTGGCGGCTGGACCAGCCGATGCCAGCCGACTTCTACGCCCAAGCGCGGATTCTGGCAGGCTAGAGACGTTCTCTGGCCGAGGACCCCGTCACCCGCCGGACCGGTCCGCATCCGGCGCGAGCACGCCTGGCTCATCCCAGCCGGCGCCCGCCTGCCGACAGCTCCGCTCGGCCCCGTATTCAGGGTGTCTTGACGGGAGGACTGGCCGCAATCGCTCATCGCACCTTGGAATAGGTGAGCTCTCCCGACTGTCATCGGATCAGAAGCCCGACCCGACGCCGGGAGCCGAGAACGCCCGGCACTTCGGCACAGGGAGAATCGGGCGTTTTCGCCATCCACGTCCGTGGGGCGCTCCGGAGTAGGACGAGCAGCACCGCGCCGCCACCTACTGCAGGGAGCCTCGTCATGGTCACCGTCGGACTCGTCGTCAAGTTGACCGCCAAGACCGAAGTGGCCGAGGAGGTTGCGTCGTTCCTGACGGGAGCTCTGGAACTCGCCAACCTGGAGGCGGGCACGCCCGTATGGATGGCACTCCGGACGGATCCCACGACGTTTTGGATCGTGGACGCCTTCCCGGGCGACGCCGAGCGCCAGGTCCACCTGTCCGGTCCCATCGCCGAGGCCTTGTTCGCCAATGCCGAACGGCTGCTGAGCGAGCCGCCGGAGGTCCACATGTCGACCGTCCTGGCCATCAAGGGCTGACCACCGCCGCTGGAGGGACGGGGTGGTCGCCCCGGCTCCGGGCCTCAGTCGCGCAGCTGGAGCCGGAGCTTGCACAGGCCGGAACCGAGCACGTCGCGTAGCTGGGCACGCGACATCCCGGTCTCGATGTGCAGCTGCCTCATCGTGCAGGGGGGACGGCCGCCGAGCCCGTAATGGCTGGCGATCACCCGCCGTTCCGTCTCGTCGAGCCCGTCCAGCAGGTGGAGGGATCCGGCGTGCAGCGACAGCAGATCGTCGTCCACCTCGCCCTGCGGGTCGGCCAACTCGTGCGCGGTGTCGGGGTAGGGCCAACCGCCTTCGGCTGGCCAGAGGAATGTCCGCATCTTTCTGTTGTCGCGCCGCCGCCGGGCTGCGTCAACCCTGTTCTGCCAACCATCGGGCCAGGACCTCGGCCTCCAGGCCGGCGTGCTCGACGATCCCCGCAACGATGGCCCGCTCGACCTTGCCGCCCACCAGCGGGAACCGCACCCGTACCTCCCCCTCGGTGGTGCGCACGGTTGCGTCGGGGTCACCCGCAGCCGACTCCAGGTGGGTCGTGTACGAGCCGGACAGGCGACCGCCGTAGTGGTCCGGGGAGATGCGGTGCCGACCCCGGTGGGCCCCCAGGTCATACGCCGTCTCCTCGACCCACGTGAGGCGGTCCGGGTCGATGACGGCGGTGACGGCGGGAGCCAGGTCGCCGGCGAAGCGGTACCGCACCCGCTGGCGCACGATGTCGCCGTCGACCTCCGTGTCCAGCAGTTCGGGCGCCCCGAGCCGGGGGAGCTCGGCCAGGCGGAGGAGGAACCCGGGATCGAGCAGCGCCGACTCGACGGCGCCGACCGGCGCCGGGAAGCGCTGCTCGGCCCGGAAACGCACGGGGCGACCCTACGCCTCCTGCCGTTGCGGCCGTCGGGGGCGAAGGCGCGTCGGACGCCGGGGCGGCCGGACGCCAGGAGGGCCGGCGGGCACGGCGGGTCGCCTACGAGCCGGACGACGCGATGAGAGCTAGGAGGGTGTCCCCGTAGCGCTGTGCCTTCACCGGGCCCAGCCCGGGCAGTGCCAGCAGCTCGTCGCGCGTGGTGGGGCGGGCTTCGGCCACCGCCGCCAGGGTGGCGTCGTGGAAGATGAGGTAGGCGGGCACACCCGATGCCTGGGCGGTGGCCGACCGCCATGCGGTGAGCGCCTCCCAGACGTCGGGGTCGGCGTTGCGGCCGGGGCCGGTGGGCGAGCCGCCCTTCGCCCGGGCCGCCGAGTGGGTGCGGCCGCCCTGCCCGCCGGAGCCCGGCAGCGACCGCAGCTTGGCCCGCTCGGCGGCGATGCGCTCCCGCCACTCACCGGGCGCCACGCCGGCCGACATGACCGCCACCGCCTCCTGGATGGGCTCCAGCAGCGGCGAAGGCGAACGGGCCACCGACCGGGAGCCGAACGTGCGCCGCTCGGCCCAGGTGCAGTGGACCTCGTCGACGGCCCGGGTCAAGGCGACGTGCAGCAGGCGGCGCTCCTCGGCCTCGGCCGCCGGGGTGGTGGCATGGCCGATGGGCACGAGGCCCTTCTCCAGGCCGGTGACGAACACCACCGGCCATTCGAGACCCTTGGCCCGGTGGAAGGTGGTGAGTTCGACGGCGTCACGTCCGCCGGCCAGGTCGCCCTGGTCGCCGGCGCCCAGCCACCCCACGAACCCGTCGACGGTGGCCGTGGCGTCGACCGCTGCATAGTCGTGGCCCAGCCGCACGAGGGCGTCGACGTTGCCGCGCCGCTCCTCGGCCCCGCCCTCGCCACTCTCGTCCTCGAGGTCGGTGAGACGGGACAAGAAGGGCACCGACGGGGGCAGCCGGCGCAGCTGGTCGAGGGCACTGCGCACCTCGGGCTGGCGCAGGAGGGCCCCGCCACCGCCCACCCGGCACGGGATGCCGGCGGCCCGGAACTGCTCCTCGAGCAGCACTAGTTGCGCGTTGGTGCGGGCCAGCACCGCCATGGACGACCACGCCACCCCCGGGGCGTGGGCCCGCCGCAGGGCGCGGGCCACGCCGAACGCCTCGTCGACGTCGGTGTCGAACTGGCGTACGACGGGCGCCGCTCCCTCCGGACGCATGGCCACCACCTCGTGGCCGCCGCCACCTGGCAGCACCGTGCGGCCGAGGGCCACGACCTGGGGGGTGGACCGGTAGTTGCGATCGAGTTGCACGGTCTCGGCGCCGGGGAAGTGACGGGCGAAGTCGGTGAGCAGGGTGGGGTCGGCGCCGTTCCAGGCGTAGATGGCCTGGTTGGGGTCGCCCACCACGCACAGGTCGGTGCGGTCGCCCAGCCAGCCCTGGAGGAGGCGGAACTGCACCGGGTTGACGTCCTGGAACTCGTCGACGAACAGGTGGCGGAACCGCCAGCGCTGTGCCGCCGCGAACTCGGCGTCGTCGTGCAGGGCGACGGCGCACAGCAGGAGCAGGTCGTCGAAGTCGACCAGGCCCTTGCGGCGCTTCTCGTTCTCGTAGCGCTCGTAGAGGGCGGCCATGGTGGCGGGCGGCACCGGTGGACGCCGGCCGGCCACCTCGACCTCGGCCACGTAGTCGGCGGGGCGGACGAGGCGGGCCTTGGCCCACTCGATCTCGGCCGCCAGGTCGGCCGGTTGGATGGCGGCGGACGCCTTCACGCCGGCCCGGGCCCGGGGGAGCAGCGGCGCCAGCAGCCGGGTCTTGCGCTCGAGTAGCACTGGCGCCCGCTCGCCCCGGTCGGCCCAGCGCCGGCGGAGCTGGGCATAGGCCACGGCGTGGAACGTGCCGGCCGCCACCGGCTCGCGCACGCCGAGGGAACCAAGCCGGATGCGCAGCTCGCCGGCCGCCTTGCGGGTGAAGGTGAGGGCGAGCACCCGGGCGCCCTCGGCCGAGCCGGTGGCCACCCGGTGGGCGATGCGGCAGGTGAGGACGCGCGTCTTGCCCGACCCGGCCGGCGCCAGGATGCACAGCGGCTGGGCGTCGGACACCACAGCCAGGTGCTGGGCGGGGTCGAGCCCCTCGAGCATGTCCACCCTGGCGAAGCTACCGAGGGGGTGTGACAGCGCGGTGGATGGTCACGCCGGCCGGCGGCCGCCGCCCGGTCCAGACGGCACCGGGGTTCGGATTCCGGGCCCTGACGCCGGCGCAAACGGCGGCGCCGGCCTGGCCCGCGGTCGGCAACATGTGCCCGGACGCGGAACGACCCCGAGTAGCCGCTCAGCTTGCGCTTCGCTGCTCCTCGGGGCCACTCCATCGGATCGCAGCTTCCGTGCTCCGGCCTGCCTTGCGGCGCACCAGCTCACTTTTGGCTGTGATCTTCCCTCCGGCCGTGTGCTGCCCTGCGTGCTGTGGGGGCGGGCCTGGGGCCCTCCATCCTCAGCGCACCGGCTTGCGTCGTGCTGGAGTGATGGCAGTGTGCACCCGCGACAGGCAGTCGTCAAGAGGCAAAAGGCAAATCCCCAGGAGCTCCCCTGAACTTCGTGTGTCATCCCCAGACGACCCCCATGACATCCCCAGGGAGGGGCGTCCGGTAGGTTCAACCGCCGTGCTCAAAGCCTTCGCCGACGGTCGGCTGTTCGGGGTGGCGTCGGGGCCCGGGCGTCCGTCCGTGCTGGCCCTGCACGGTTGGGGACGCAGCTCGCAGGACTTCGCGGCAACGCTGCGCGGCCTCGATGCGGTCGCCCTCGACCTGCCCGGCTTCGGCGCCACCCCGCCGCCGTCCGAGGCGTGGGGTGCAGCCGGGTACGCGGCGGCGGTGGCCGGCGTCCTGGCCGAGCTCGACACGCCGGTCGTCGTGGTCGGCCACTCCTTCGGCGGGCGCGTCGCCGTCCACCTGGCCGCCGTCCACCCCGAGGCGGTGGCCGGCCTCGTCCTCACCGGCGCGCCCCTCGTGTGCCGGCCCGGCGCAGTGGCCAGGCGGCCCGCCCTGGCCTACCGCGTGGGACGGGCCCTCAACCGGCGCGGGTTACTCCCGGAGTCCCGGATGGACGCGTTGCGCCGCCGCTACGGGTCGTCCGATTACCTCGCCGCCACCGGGGTGATGCGGGCCGTGCACGTCATGGTGGTCAACGAGACGTACGAGGACCAGCTGGCCGCCGTCGTCTGCCCGGTCGAGCTGGTATGGGGGGACGACGACACAGAGGTGCCGGTGGCCGTGGCCGAGGCGGCCCTCGCCCGGCTTGCCCACGGCACGCTCACCGTGGTCCCCGGCGCCGGCCACCTCACGCCCCTCACCGCCCCTGACGCCTTGCGCGACGCGGTGGCCCGGGTCCGCCACAGCGGCGGGAGCGACGGATGACCGTTCCGGCCGGCGCCGTCCGCGTCGACGTTCCGTTCCGCAGCCGCCCCGGCGGGGAGCAACGGTCGACGCCGTCGCCCGACGTTCGGTCCCGGGCCGCGTGCGCTGGGGGCAGCAGGTGAGGACCATCGCCGTCGCCGCCGGCATCGTGGCGTCGGCGCTGGCCGGGGTCCGCTGGCTGCGGGTGGCCCAGCGCGAGCACTACCTGCCCGGGTCGGTGTCTCGGTTCGCGACGCGATGGTGGCTGCTCGGCGTCAACAAGATCCTGGCCGCGGCTGTGGGCGTCGGCCTGCTCTCGTCGACCCGGTCGTCGCTGGCCGCCGCCGTCGCCTGCGGGGCCATCGTCGTCGGGCCGTTCGGGCTGTCGCTGCGCGGCCGCACGGCCCGCCTGGCGTGGACCCGGCGCCTGCGGACGTTGGCCGGCGTGTGGGCCGCCATTACCGTCGTTGCAGTCGCCGCCGGCGTCGTGGTCGGCGCCGGCCCCACCGTCGCACTGGCCGTCGCCGCCTTCACGCCGGTGCTGGTCGATGCCGCACTCGCCGTCACCGCCCCGCTCGAGCGGCGCCTGGGCGAGCCCTACGTGAAGCGGGCCACCGAGCGGCTGGGCCAGGTCCGGCCGACCGTCGTGGCCATCACCGGCTCGTACGGCAAGACCACCACCAAGGGCTACGTGGCCCACCTGCTGGGCGCCACCCGGTCGGTGGTGGCCACGCCTGCCAGCTTCAACAACCGGGCCGGCCTGGCCCGGGCGGTGAACGAGAACCTCACCCCGGGCACCGAGGTGTTCGTCGCCGAGATGGGCACGTACGGACCGGGCGAGATCGCCGACCTGTGCTCGTGGTGCCCGCCGGACGTGGCCGTCATCACCGCCATCGGGCCCGTCCACCTCGAGCGCATGCGCACCGAGGAGACGATCGCGGCGGCCAAGGCCGAGATCCTCGACAGGGCGCGGGTGGCCGTGCTCAACGTCGACAACCCGCTGCTGGCCACCCTCGCCGACCGCCGGGAGGCGGGCGGGCAGAAGGTGCTGCGCTGTTCGGCCGGCGCCGCCCTCGGCGCCTCCGACGTGCGGGTCGTGGACGGCGAGGTGCGCGTCGCCGGCCGGGTCGTGGGCCGCGTCGGAGGCGAGGGCGCCCAGCCCACGAACGTGGCCTGCGCCGTCGCCGTGGCGGTGGAGCTCGGGGTGCCGGACGACGTGCTGGCCGACCGCCTCACCACCCTCCCTGGCGCCCGCAACCGGCTCAGCGTGTCCACCGGCGCCTCCGGCGCCACCGTGATCGACGACACCTACAACGCCAACCCGGCCGGCGCCGTCAGCGCCCTGGCCACCCTGAGCCGTCTCGCGTTGCCCGACCGGCTGCGGGTGGTGGTCACGCCCGGGATGGTGGAGCTCGGCCCCGTGCAGCACGCCGAGAACGCCCGCTTCGCAAGGGCGGCCGCCGCCGTGGCCTCCCACCTGGTCGTGGTGGGCCACACCAACCGGCGTGCCCTCCTGGAGGGGGCCGCCGCCGGCGCGGCCCAGGTGGTGCCCGTGGAGACGAGGGACCAGGCTGTGGCCTGGGTTCGTGAGCACGTGGGGGAGGGCGACGCCGTCCTGTACGAGAACGACCTGCCCGACCACTTCGCCTGACCGACCACTTCGCCTGACCGACCCGACCGCCAGGAGTCCGACCTTGCCCAAGCCCGCAGTCCTCTTCGGAGGGCCGTCCCCCGAACACGACG
Source organism: Acidimicrobiales bacterium (assembly GCA_046596195.1). Classification (GTDB taxonomy): domain Bacteria; phylum Actinomycetota; class Acidimicrobiia; order Acidimicrobiales; genus JAHFUS01. The sequence goes on from JBKJNA010000023.1 coordinate 6,806, forward strand.
TGAGCATCCTCACCGGCCTCCAGGCGGCCCGGGCCCTGGGTGACGTCACCGGCGTGTACTGGTCGAAGGACGCCCGGTTCTGGGAGGTCGACCCCGGGATGGAGGCGGACGGGTTCGCCGAGGGCGTCCCCCGCAAGGCGGGCCAGCTGCGGCTGACGGCGGGGGAGGGCCTCGTGGGCAGGCGCCGGCCACTCGACCTGTCGGCCGTGGTGAACTGCTGCCACGGCGGCCCCGGCGAGGACGGCAGCGTGCAGGGCGCGCTCGACCTGGCCGGCATCGCCTACACCGGCCCGACTGCGGCCGGCGCCGCCCTCGGCATGGACAAGCTGGCGTTCGCCAATGTGGTCACCGGCGCCGGCCTGCCGTCTCTCCCGCGCCTCGCCCTCACACCCGGTGTCGAGATCCCGTGGGACGGCCCCTCTATTGTCAAGCCCCGCTACGGCGGGTCCTCCATCGGCATCGAGGTGGTGGCGGACGCGGCCACCGCGCTGGCGCTGTTGCCCCGCAGCCCGCACCTGCGGGCCGGCGCCGTGGTGGAGCCCTATCGGGAGGACGCCTTCGACCTCAACGTGGCCGTGCGCTCGTGGCCCCGGCTCGAACTGTCAGCCATTGAGCGGCCGGTGCGCAAGGACGGTGGGAACATCCTCGGGTACAAGGACAAGTACCTGGGCGGCGAGGGCATGGCCAGCGCGCAGCGGGAGCTGCCGGCGGACCTGCCCGACGCGGTCGCCGCCCGCCTGCTTCAGATGGCCACCACGGTGGCCGGCCTGGCCGGCGTGCGGGGGGTGGCCCGCATCGACTTCCTGGCCGCCGGCGGGGGCTTCGACGAGCTGTACGTCAACGAGATCAACACCATCCCGGGCTCGCTGGCCCGCTACCTGTGGGTCGACCCGGCGGTGCCGTTCCGCCGCCTGCTCGACGACATGTTGGAGGAGGCCGTCCGCCGGCCCTCGTTCTCCTGGAGCACCCAGGGGGCCGACGGCACCGCCCTGCGGGCGGCCGGGAGCATCGCCGGCAAGCTGGCCTGATGACGGCGCCGGCGCTGTGACCGACGTCGATCCGGACCGCTTCCGGGACCTGGTCGCCAACGCGCTCGACGAGCTGCCGCCGGCGCTCGGCCGGCTCATGGAGAACGTGGCCGTGGTGGTGAACGACACGTCCCCGCCGGGCAGCATGCTCGGGCTGTACGAGGGCATCCCGCTCACCGAACGGGCGGAGTACGGCGGCATGGCCATGCCCGACCGCATCACCATCTTCCGTCGCGCCATCTGCCGCATGTGCGCCGGCGAGGAGGAGGTGGTCGCCCAGGTACGCATCACCGTCGTCCACGAGGTGGCCCACCACTTCGGCATCTCCGACGAGCGCCTCGACGAGCTCGGCTGGGCGTAAGCGCGCCGGAGACCCGGGGACGGGCCGGTCCGGGTCGCGGAGGTGGCCTCGCGTGTCTCGGCTTGTTCCGTCGCCTCGGGGCCCTGGTGCTCGGCGTGGCCCTCATCGCAGGCGCCATGGCCATCCGCAAGGCGGGCGACGGCGGCAAAGGTGCCGAGGACGGCGCCGACCCGGAGGTCAACGCCTACGAGGTATTCGAAGGCGACCAGGTGTCGGTGCTGTGCGCCGAAGAACTCGCCGAACTGTGCCAGGACCTGGACCTGATCGTCAGTACGACGGTCCCGGCCGTGCGAGCCGTGCGCCGTGGCCCGGGGCGCGCGCCGCCCCACGTCCCCGCCGCCGTCGACGACCTCCCGCCCCGGTGGGCGGCGCCGGTGAAGGATGCGGAACAGGCCCACAGCCGCTACCGGCGCGCCCTGCTCCGCTGCCCGAAGGGCCCGCTCCGCAACCGCCTCGAGGAGGCGGAGTCGGACTTCCTCGAGTCGGTGGCCGGCTGTGCGGAGCTGGCCCGGTGGGGGGCCGAGGCGGAAGGGGCCCGGGGCGAGCTCGATCCGGAGGCGGTGAGGCGGGGGGCCGGCCGCATCGGCGACCAGGCGGGCTTCGCAGCCGAGGACCAGCGGGAGGTCATCGACCGGCTGGAGGCGGTGATGCACGAGGCCAAGGCCAGGCTCGTCCTGATCAACGGCCGGCTCGACGAGGCGGTGGGCCGGGCGGTGGAGATGGCGGGACGCGCCGGCCGGGTCGGTCGGGGCGGAACCGGTGGCCCCGACGTGGGTGCCGGCGAGCTGGCCACCGACCTGCGGGCCCTGCGGGCCGCCCTCGACGAGATGGACGGGCTCCGCGTCGACCGTCTCGACACCAAGGGCCTCGACCCGCCCCGCAGGGCGACCTCGGCGGACTGAGCCGTCCCGAGTAAATAGCCACCGGAATCCGGTGGCTATTTACTCGAAAGAGGGTGGGGGCTACCGTGGCCCGCCCGCGACCCGAGGAGGAGACCGATGCGCTGGACGATGCCGCCCGACAGGGTTCCCGAGGCGTGGTTCAACGGGGTGCCGAGCCTGGTCCCGCCGCTCGACCCGCCGCTGCACCCCGGCACCCGCCGGCCCGTCGGCCCCGACGACCTGGCGCCGCTGTTTCCGATGGCGCTGATCGGCCAGGAGGTCAGCTCCGAGCGGTGGATCGACGTCCCCGGCGAGGTGCTCGACGTCCTGCGGCTGTGGCGGCCCACACCGCTTGTGCGGGCCACGCGCCTGGAGCAGGCGCTCGGCACCCCGGCCCGGATCTATTACAAGGACGAGTCGGTCTCGCCGGCGGGGTCGCACAAGCCGAACACGGCGGTGCCCCAGGCCTTCTACAACAAGGCCGAGGGCATCAACCGGCTCGCCACCGAGACCGGCGCCGGCCAGTGGGGGAGCGCGCTGTCCTTCGCCACCGCACTGTTCGACATGGAGTGCAAGGTGTACATGGTGCGTGCGTCGTACGACCAGAAGCCGTACCGCCGCATGATGATCGAGACCTGGGGCGGCCAGGTCGTCCCGTCGCCCTTGGCCGACCCGACGCACCCAGGGTCCCTCGGCAATGCCATCAGCGACGCGGTGGCCGACGCCAGTTCCCGCGAGGACACCCATTACGCGCTCGGGTCGGTGCTGAACCACGTCCTTTTGCACCAGACCGTGATCGGCCTCGAGGCCAAGGAGCAGCTGGCACTGGCCGGGGAGGACCTGCCCGACGTCGTGGTCGGCTGCTGCGGCGGCGGGTCGAATCTGGGCGGGCTGACCCTGCCGTTCGTGGCCGATGCCGGCGTGCGACTGGTGGCGGTGGAGCCGTCGTCGTGCCCCACCCTCACGGCCGGCCGCTTCGACTACGACTTCGGCGACACCGTCGGGCTCACCCCGCTACTGCCCATGTACACGCTGGGCCACGAGTTCGTGCCGCCTTCCATCCACGCCGGCGGTCTGCGCTACCACGGCGACGCACCGATCATCTCCAACCTCGTGAAGTCGGGGCGCATGGAGGCGGTCGCCTACCCGCAGTCGAAGGTGTTCGAGGCGGCCGTGCACTTCGCCCGCACCCAGGGCACCATCCCGGCGCCGGAGACGAGCCACGCCATCCGGGCCGTCGTCGACGAGGCGCTGGCAGCCAAGGAGGAGGGCGCCGATCGGGTCATCCTGTTCGGCTACTCCGGCCACGGCCTGCTCGACCTGTCTGCATACGACGACTACCTCAACGACCGGATGGACGGGTAGTGCCCCACTTCGCGCTCAGTGCCGTCGGCGCCGACCGGCCCGGCATCGTGGCCGCCGTCACCGGCGCGCTGGTGGAGCACGGCTGCAACCTGGAGGACACCTCGATGTCGATCCTCCGGGGCCAGTTCGCCATGATGTTGATCGTCGACGGCCCCGACGGGCTCGACGCAGCCACCCTGGAACAGGCAATGGCGGGGCCGGCGGCCGACCTCGACCTGGTGTTAGCCGTCCGGGCGGTGGCGGAGGAGGTGCCCGTGGCGGCAGACGGCGAGGCCTGGGCGGTGGCCGTCTACGGCGCCGACCGCCCCGGCATCGTCCACCGGTTCACGGCCCTGCTGGCCACCGAGGGCGTCAACGTAATCGACCTCACCACCCGCGTGATCGGCGAGCCGGCCCGACCTGTCTACGCCATGATCCTCGAGGTCAGCCTCCCGCCCGACCTCGACGGCGCCGCCCTGTCGGGCCGAATGGCGGCGCTGGCCACCGAGCTCGGCGTCGAGTGCAGCACCCACCCGTCGGAGGCCGACATCCTGTGACAGCGGCTCACGCAGACGCCCCACGATCCTGCTGATGGCGGTGCGGCCGGTGCTGCGTGTGCCCGAGCGGGTCCTGTCGGAGCGGGCCCGACAGGTGGGGGAGATCGACGACGCGGCGCGGGCGCTGGCCGACGACCTGGTTGACACCATGCGGGCATCGCCCGCGTGTGTCGGCCTGGCCGCGCCCCAGATCGGCGTCGGCCTCCGGGCCTTCGCCATCGACGTCACCGGGCATCGCAAGGCCCGCTCGTGCCATGGCGAGGTGGTGCTGTTCGACCCGGAGATCCTGGTGTGCTCCGGCCCCGTCCACGGGCGGGAGGGGTGCATGAGCGTGCCGGACCTCACCGGAGACGTGGCCCGCTGGACCGAGGTGGTGGTGCGGGGCCGGACGCCGGACGGTGAGGAGCGGGTGCTGCAAACAGACGCTTTCGAGGCGAGGGCCGTGCAGCACGAGCTCGACCACCTGGACGGCTTGTTGTTCCTCGACCGGGTGAGCTCGGCCGCCGCCGTCTTCCGCCGCAGGATGTACCGCTGATCGCAGGGTCGGTCCTCTACCCTGGGCGCCGTGCCTTTCCCCCGAAAGCTGTTGAACGAGGGCGAGGACGTGGTCCTCGACCTGCATCCGCACTGGTGGTACTTCGCGGGGCCGGTGGCCGCCGTCGTGGCGATCTGCGTGGCCGCCATCGCCCTGCGGAACCAGGACGACGGTGTCGGCCGCTTCTTCTTCATGGCTGCCCTCGTCCTCGTCCTTGCCGCGCTCGTGTGGATGGGCGTCACCTATGCCAGGTGGAGCACCACCAACGTGGTCGTCACCACTGACCGGCTGATCCACCGGGAGGGCGTCCTCGGCAAGCGGGGTAAGGAGATCCCCCTCGAGCGGGTGAACGACCTCAGCGTCCACCAGACGTTCTTCGAGCGCCTCATCGGGGCGGGCGACGTCACCATCGAGTCCGGCGGCGAGCGGGGACAACAGGTGTTCACCGACATCGGCAAGCCCTTCATCGTCCAGAACGTGATCTACGTGGAGATGGAGCGGGCCAAGGCCCGTGACGCCGGGAGGGGGGGCGGCGGCCAGCGCGAACTGTCTATTCCCGAGCAGCTCGAGAAGCTCGACGAACTGCGCCAGCGGGGGATCATCTCCCAGGCCGAGTTCGACGCCAAGAAGACCCAGCTGCTCGAGCGGATGTAAGACCGCACGAGTGGCGGCGCCGGGGGATCTCAGGGGGCTCGGCATCGAGCCGGGCCAGCGCGTCCGCTTCCGCTGTTGCGGCGGCGGCCAGTGGCGTGCGGGCCGGGCGAGCGCCGTCGAGCGGGACGGCAGCATCGGCGTGGTGGACGACAAGGGGTCGTCCCGCGCCATACCGATGGAGCGGATCGAGGTGCGTACGACCGGGCCACGCGGCGCTCCGAGGTGGGAGCCGATGACGGCCGTGGCCGCCCGCGTCGAGCAACTCGGGCTGTTCTGAATGCGCGCCGGCTCAGCATGCTCGTGGTGGCGCTGCTGGCCGGCGGCGGCGC
>JBKJNA010000170.1:0-13590 GCA_046596195.1 Acidimicrobiales bacterium
GTTCTGGGCCAGGCCGATGGTGGCAGCAAACAGGGCGGTGATGCCGCCAATCCAGGCCACGACGTGCAGCGTGTCGGGGGCCAGGGTGAAGAGCACGTTGGCGCGCAGCACCATGTAGATGCCGGCCGTTACCATCGTCGCAGCGTGAATCAGGGCCGAAACGGGGGTGGGACCGGCCATGGCGTCGGGCAGCCAGGTGTGGAGGGGGAACTGGGCGCTCTTGCCGACCACCGCGCAGAGCAGGGCGGCGGCCGCCGCCACCAGCACCCCGCTGCTGATGGTGCCGCTCAACGCCGCCTGGTTGATGGTCTCGGTATCGAAGGTCTGGCCGGCGGCGAAGAACAGGATCGAGATGCCGACAAGCAGTCCGATGTCGCCGGTGCGGGTGGTGAAGAAGGCCTTGAGGGCGGCGTCGGAGTTGTTCTTCTCCTCCCACCAGTGCCCGATGAGCATGAAGGAGCAGAGGCCCATCATCTCCCAACCGAACAACAGCTGGAGGGTGTTGCTGGACGTGACCATCACCAGCATGCCGGCAGTGAACAGGCTGAGGGCGGCGAAGAAGTGGGTGTAGCGACGGTCGTCGTGCATGTAGTTCGTGGAGAAGATGTGCACCAGCAGGGAGATCAGGCTGACGACGAAGACGAGCATCACGGACAGCCCGTCCATGCGGGTGCCGGCCTTGATCTCGACGCCCCCGGTCTCGAACCAGACGACCTCGCGGACCTCCGCCTTCCGGATGGGCTCGACCTCGTGCTTCCCCTCGCCGGCGGGCTCCTCGCCCTCGGCGGCGGCACCCGTCGTTGACGCCTCCTCGGCGTGCTCCTCGTCCGTGGCAACCGTGGTGACGGTGACGGCCTCGGCGGAGTGCTCCTCGTCCTCGGACGCCTCGCTACCGGCCCCGGCTGCGTGCTCGTCGTCCGATTCGCCGGTGACGGCGGCCTCCGCCGGGTGGTTCTCGCCTTCCGCCGGGGTGGCGTGTTCCTCCCCCGCCACCGCGCCCGCCTCGGCGTGGCCGGCGACGGGCACCGTGTAATCGGCCGGGCGGCTGATCCACTGCACGGCGCAGATGGCGGAGAGCACGAACGCGCCACCCACGAAGAGAATCCCGATCTCATGGCCCTTGCCCGGCAGCCGCTTCCCGAAGAACAGGATCAGGGCGAACGAGATGACCGGCAGGAGCGGGATGAGGAAGGCGTTGCGCAGCACGGAGGTCTCGTCAGCCCTTCATGAGATCGACCTCGGAGAGGTCGATCGACTGCTTGTTCCGGTAGATGAGCAGGACGATGGCTAGGCCGACGCCCACCTCGGCGGCGGCGATGGCGATGACGAACAGGGCGAACACCTGGCCCACCACGGTGTCGTGGAAGGCGCCGAAGGCGATCAGGTTCACGTTGACGGCGTTGAGGATGAGCTCGACCGACATGAGCACGAGCACGCCGTTCTTGCGGGCGAGGACGCCGTACACGCCCACGCAGAACAAGAAAGCGGCGAGCAGGAGGAACTGGTTCAGGTACACCGGCTCAGTCCCTCCGCGCGATCACGACGGCGCCGATGAGGGCAGCCAGCAGGAGGATGGAGATGACCTCGAAGGGGATCACGTAGTCCTGGAAGATCGAGTTGCCGACGTCGGCCGACTTCTGGATGGTGGTGTCGGTGGCCAGCCTGGTCGAGCCGAAGGCATCGTTGAGGACGGCGCCGAGGACGCCGAAGAGGAACAGGGAAACCACCAGCGCCAGGCCCCGCTGGTTGTTGTCCAGGTCGCTCGTGATACCGATGGGCGCGCGCGTGAGCATGATGCCGAAGAGGAAGAGCACGACGATGGCGCCGATGTAGACGAGCACCTGCACCACGGCGGTGAATTCGGCGGCGAGGAGGATGTAGAGGGCGGCCACGCCGGCCAGCACGACCACCAGGTAGAGGGCGGCGTGCACGATGTTCTTGGTGGTGACGAGCCGGAGGGCGGCCGCCGCCATGGCGAGCGCGATCGCTCCGAAGATGATGTTCTGGGCGAGCATCGCTACTTCTTGGCGCCCTTCCTGGCCTCGGCGCCGGCCTCGAGGGGCGGCGGTTCCGGAACGGTCTCCATCCACTCGCCGAGCTTGGTCTTGTCGTGCAGGAGGTCGGCGATCTTGACCTCCGAGTACTCGAACTCGGGGCTCCAGAAGAGGGCGTCGAATGGGCAGACCTCGACGCAGATGCCGCAGTACATGCACAGGCTGTAGTCGATGTCGAAGCGGTCGAGCTTCTGCACCGTGCGGGGCTTGCCGCCCTCACGACGGGGCGGCGCCTTGTCCTTGTAGCCCTCGATGTAGATGCACCAGTCGGGGCACTGGCGGGCGCACAGCATGCAGACCGTGCAGTTCTCCTCCTTGAGGGCGATGACGCCCCGCGCCCGCGTGGGCGGCGCCTCCTTGACGTGCGGGTAGGGCACGGTGACGGCCGGCTGCCACATGGTCTTCCAGGTGACGCCGAGCCCCTTCAGCAATCCGAGCGCCATCTACAACACCACCTTGAGGATGCCGGTCACCATGATGTTGACCAGCGAGATCGGGATGAGGTACTTCCAGGCGAAGGCCTGGAGCTGGTCCTCACGGAACCGGGGATAGCTGAACCGGATCCAGAAGATGAGGAAAGCGATGGACATGATCTTGGCCCCGAGCACGAACGGGCCGAGGATGTCGGCCAGCGTGCCCTCGACTCCCGGCACGTACCACCCGCCGAGGAAGAGGGTCGCACCGATGGCGGAGAAGGCGAAGGCGGTGCCGAACTCGCCCATGAAGAAGAAGAGGAACCGGAAGCCGGTGTACTCCGTCATGTAGCCGGCCACCAGCTCCGACTCGGCCACCGGCATGTCGAACGGGGTCTGGGTGAGCTCGGCCTGGGCGGCGGCCAGGAACAGCACGAAGCCTACGAACTGGGTGAGGATGTAGGGGTTGCCGATGAGGCCGATACCGAAGATCTCGCCGTCGGCCTGGGCGTGGACGATGCCCTGCAGGCTCATGGTGCCGGCCTGCACGACCACGCCCACCACCGCCAGCACGAGCGGCAGCTCGTAGGCGATGAGCTGGCCGGCGGCCCGCAGCGCCCCTATGAGCGAGTACTTGTTGGCCGACGACCAGCCGGCCATGAGGATGCCCAGCACCGACAGTGACGACACGGCCAGGGCGAAGAAGATGCCGGTGTCGAGGTCCTCGACGATGAGGCGGGGGCCCGCCGGGATCACGATGTAGAGCAGGAAGGTCGACATCAGCACGACGATGGGCGCTGCCGCAAACACGAAGCGGTCGGCCCGGGCCGGGAAGATGTCCTCCTTCTGCATGAACTTCACACCGTCCGCCACCAGCTGCAGCGACCCCCGGGGACCGGCCTCCATGGGCCCCATCCGGCTCTGCATCCAGCTCATCATCTTGAGCAGGAACACATACCCGAGGATGATCGCCCCGGCCGGGATCAGGCTCAGCACGACCAGCACCTTGATGGTGGTGGTGGCCCAGTACGCCGTCAGGTCGAGCCCCAGCATCCAGCTCATCGGCCCACCATCCCTGCGGGATGGCGTACCGATGGTGCTTCCCGCTCCGAGGGCCGCTCGGGCCCCGCTCGCCCCGGCTCGCTCATCTGTCGATGTCACCCAGGATGAAGTAGAGGCTCGCCAAGATGGTGATCACGTCGGGAACGTAGACGCCACGGAGCAGCCACGGTGTGATCGACACGTTGTTGAAGCTGGGCGTGCGGATCTTGACCCTGAACGGGCCGAGGCCGCCCTTGCTCACGACGTAGTAGCCCATCTCGCCGAGCGGGTTCTCGGTATGGACGAAGGACTCCCCCGCCGGCACCTTGATGATGCGCGGAACCTTGGCCTGGATGGAGCCGGCGGGCATCGAGTCGAGCAGCTGGTCGACGATCTTGGTGGCCTCGCGGGTCTCCTGGAGGCGTACCCAGTACCGGGCGAACGAGTCGCCGTCGGGGTGGGTCCAGACCTTCCAGTCGCACTCTTTGTACGCGAGGGGCGACGGCTCGTCGCGCCGGATGTCCCAGTCGACTCCGCTGGCCCGGATGTTGGCGCCCGACAGTCCGTACTCCAAGCCGACGGCGGGCGGGATCACACCGATGCCGCGGGTGCGCTTCTGGAAGATCTCGTTGCCCATGAGGAGGTCCTCGATCTCGTCGCAGAACCCCCGCATCTTCTTCATGGCCACCTTGCACTCTTCGATCCAGCCCCTCGGCAGGTCCTCCTTGAGGCCGCCGATGCGGTCGAAGTTCGGGTGGAATCGACCGCCGGTGGCGGCCTCCATCAGGTTGAGCACGTGCTCGCGGTCGCGGAAGGCGAGGAAGATCGGCGTGATGGCCCCGAGCTGCACACCCATGTCGCCGAGGAACAGGACGATGTTGGCGATGCGGGCCATCTCGAAGAAGATCGTGCGGATCCACTGGGCACGGGGCGGCGCCTCGATGCCCATCAGGTCCTCGGCGGCCAGGATGAACGGCACCTCGTTGGCGAAGTGGCCCAGCCAGTCGATCCGGTTCACCAGGGTGGTGACCTGGGGGTAGGTACGGACCTCGCAGAGCTTTTCGTAGCCGCGGTGCATGTAGCCGGCGACCGGTTCGGCCCACACCACCTGCTCGCCGTCGAGGCGGACCACGATGCGAAGGGTGCCGTGGGTGGCTGGGTGCTGCGGGCCGAGGTTGAGGGTCATGCCCTCGGTCTCGAGCTCCACGTTCACCCTGGCGTCGGCCGCCTGGCCGGCGACGTAGGCCGCCTTCTGCCAGTCCGTCGCCACCATCAGGCGTCCGCCCCTTCGGTGTCGCCCTCGGGCGCCGTCTCCTCGCCGGGCATGGCCTCGACGTCCACCAAGCCGGGCCAAGGCTTCACTTCGCGAGCCAGCAGCGGGAAGTCCTTGCGCATCGGGTAGCCCTCGAACTCGCCGGGCAGGTACATGTGGCGCAGGCCCGGATGGCCGTCGAACTGGAAGCCGTACATCTCCCATGCCTCGCGCTCGTGCCAGTCGGCGCCACGGTAGACACCGACCCACGACCCGACGCGGGGATCCTTCTCGTCGAGGTCGGTCTTCACCGTGATGCCCACCTTGGCGGTGGTGGAGAAGACGCGGGCAAAGACCTGGAAGCGGGTGTCGCCACCGGCCACGCCGGTGACGATGCCGCCGACGGCCGCAGCTTCATCGGCGGCTTCCGCGTGCTCAGCCGCCGCCCCGCCGTCGTCCATGCCCTCGGCGCCTTCGAGGGACGCGCCGCCGTCGGGGTCCCACACCTTCTCGCCCGAAAGGTCGGGGTTCACCATCCAGTCGAGGCCGGACAGGAAGCAGAAGTAGTCCATGCCCATGGAGTTGCGCAGGACGTCGGCCACCTTGGGCCAGGCGCTGCGCTCGACCCGCACCCAGATGTCGCCGCCCGTGACCTCGGACCCCACGACGGACGAACCGAGGTGCCGGGTGAACGTTTTGAGCAACTCGGAACGGGTGGGGTCGACATCGGCGCCGGCCCCGTCTTCGGCGGCGGGTGGCGTGCCCTCAGCGCCCGACGACAATCGGCTCACCCTTCCATCGCTCGGCCATGTCCTCGTTCTGGATCCGCTGCTGCAGGAGGACGATGCCCTCGAGGAGGGCCTCGGGCCGGGGCGGGCACCCTGGCACGTAGACATCGACGGGGATGATCTGGTCGACGCCCTTGGTGACCGAGTAGCTGTCCCAGTAGGGGCCGCCGCAGTTGGCGCACGATCCCATGGAGATCACGTACTTGGGGTCCGGCATCTGCTCGTAGAGGCGCCGGATGGGCGGCGCCATCTTGTCGGTGACGGTGCCCGAGATCACCACCAGGTCGGCCTGGCGGGGGCTGGCGGGGAAGGGGATGACCCCGAGGCGCATGACGTCGTAGCGGGGCGAGCCGAAGGCGGCGCCCATCTCGATGGCGCAGCACGCCAGACCCCACTGGTACACCCACAGCGAGTACTTGCGGCTCATGTTGAGCAGGTGGGTGAGGGGCTTGGGGAGCTTGCCCTTCTCGACTAGGCCCACTTGAGGACCCCCTTGCGCCACGCGTAGACCAGGCCGAGAGCAAGGATCACGATGAAGATCATCATCTCGACCAGGCCGAACACGCCGAGGGCCTCGAGCCGGACGGCCCAGGGGAAGATGAACACCGCCTCCACGTCGAACATCACGAACAGCAGGGCGAAGATGTAATACCGGACCTGGCTCTGGGACCAGCCGGTGCCCACCGGGTCGACGCCACTCTCGTAGGCGATGTACTTCTGCGCCTGCGGGCGGGTCGGCCGGATCAGGCTGCCCATGCCGAGCATCATCCCCACCATGCCGACGGCGGCCGCCCCGAAGATCAGCACGCTGAGATAGCTGCGCAGAAAGTCGGACATCGGGGCGAGCCTACGTGAGTCGGTTCACAACCCGCCAGACCGGCGTCAGGCGCCTTGGCAGGCCCATCCCGCGCAGTCGAACCTGGTCTCGGAATGCCGGTGATGGGCCCCTCCTCATCCCATCGCCCGGTCCGGTCGGACTGCCCACTCCACCTGGGGTGAACCCGGGTTCCACCCAGTACAGCTCGTCCCGGTCGCTCCTGACCCGGTCCCGCGCGGGGTGAGGGACACGGGCGCGATGTCACCGTCGGGGCGCGGTTCCCTTGACCTCGACGAGGTCCTCGACTGAGCCGAGTACCTGCCAACTCATGGCTTGACCGTCATCGTCGGGCCTACCGGATCACGTCGACCGTCGCGCCGTGGAGGGGCTCAGCAGCGATCCGTGTGTCGAGGGTGACGAGCGGGGCGTCAAGGGCCAGAGCAAGGGCGACGTAGGCGGCGTCGTACGCGGTGAGGTCCGACCGCAGCCGCCACATCGTGGGGAGGAGCGGCTCGTGGGGATGGTGGGCGACGTCGAGGTCGGCCGAGCATCGGCGGCACCGTGTCGAGTTCGTCGATACGCTCGCCCACCAGACCTACCCAGGCCCGAGCCCTCGGCGCCGGCGGTGGGGCGACAGGACCACGAGGACGCCACACTGGGGGCGGCGGGGCGCCTGACCCCACCACGACGCAGGGCACCATCGCCGATTTCATGGTCGAGCAGCTCCAGGCCGTCCGCACCGCTGATCGCCGGCCGTGGGTCGGGTTGCTCCTCACCCCTTCGACGAAACGTGGCTCGCCCCCGGCGGAGTCATGCATGGCGAAGTCACGCTGATGACGTCGACGAGACCATCGAGCGCTCGGAAGTCGTCAGGGTTGCAGGTGTAGAGCGGGAGGCCGGCGGCACAAGCCGTCGCCGCGATGAGCAGGTCGACGGCGCGAGCGCCCCGAGCCTTTCGGCCGGCGGACGCGACGGCCGCGTAGACGCGGCCATAGGAGCGTGCGGCCTCGGAGTCGAACGGCAGGGGATCGAATGCGGCTTCGGCCCGCTGGAGCCGGTCCTGGCGGCGTGCACGTTCGGCAGAATCGGCGGTTGCGGTAGGGCCGGCCGCGAGCTCGGCCATGGTGAGGGCACTGACCGCCACCTCGAGCGGGAGCTGCCCGACGTCGATGGTGTCGAGGTCGATGACGACTGACGTGTCAAGCAGCCCACGGGGCCGGCGGGGCTCAGGCACGTGGGTCGATGTCCTGGGACGCGACGGCGTCGAGGTCGGCGCGGAATCGGCCGGCGTCGACGGGTGGGGCATTACGGAACATCGCGACAACGGCCTCCGCCGAGACGAAACGGTGGCGCCGCAGGGGCGCCAGCTCCCCGACGGGCGTGCCGTTGCGGGTGACGATGAACGTCTCACCCTGGTCGACCCGGCGCATGATCTCGCCGCTCTCGTTCCGGAGCTCACGTTGGGTGATTTGTTCAGCCATGATTCCAACGTAGCACCTCGTGCTACATCTCATGGGTCCCGGCGGCCGCCGTCGCCCGCCTCGCCCGACGTGGGGGCGCGAGCGCTTCGCCCAGCAGGCGGCAGGCCCTTTTCCGTCGGGTCCACCGCGTGCAGCCGGCAATCGGACGGCCGGGGCGTTGACCTTGCTCGTGCCGAATGCGTTCAGATGTCTGGCTGCCGGTTCCTAACCAACTTGAGGATCTCGCGAGCCTGGTCTCGATCGGCACCAGTTCAATGGTTTCCCAGAATGCGCCGAGCCGTAGCTCCGCACCTTCCGTAGCGGCCGGGCGCTATCGCGTGGCTGCAGGGGCGGCTGAGGCGTGCCGATGGAGGGCGTCGTAGCGCTCGACCCGGTTCTTCCCCTGGCGCTCATCGATCCCTTCGAGGAGGAGGGCGAACTCGTCACCGCCGAGGCGTGCCACCAGGTCCCCGGGTCGCACGGCTTCGGTGAGCCTCGCGGCGACGGCGCGCAGGACCTCGTCTCCTGCATCGTGGCCGAACCGGTCGTTGACGTCCTTGAAGTCGTCCAGGTCCACGAACAGCACCGCCTGGCCGCCCTCGCGCCGATCGGGGACCGACAGCGCTGCCTGGAGCCGGGAATGGAACGCCACCCGGTTGGCGAGGGTGGGGGTCTGAAGGCCAGCGGCTTGTCCTCGGTCACCCGTTCGCCGGTGGTCCATATCCCTCGGGCACTTCAGGCGCCTCGCCGTACTCCGGCAACGACCCATTGTGCTACTTTGTGTATCAATGGAGCGCATCGGAGTACGGGAACTTCGCCAGAACGCCAGCGAGTGGGTCCGCCGGGCCCGGTCCGGAGAGCACATCGAGGTGACCAGGCACGGCGAGGTGATGGCAGTGCTCGGCCCGCCGACCTCCGGCGGTGGCCTCGCCGCCCTTCGTGACACCGGCCGGTTGAAGCGGGCGAGCGTCACGGGCCCGCTTCCGGCGCCGGTGCCCACGATTCGGTCCGCATCGGAAGCACTCGCCGAACTGCGGGCCGACGAGCGGTGAGCGTCTGGTACCTGGACTCCTCCGCCATCGTGAAGTTCGCCGTCGTGGAGCCCGAGAGCACGGCTGTCGCCGCGTGGCGAGCCGCCCTTGGCCCGGACGATGTCCTGATGACGTGCGAGCTCGCCGTCACCGAGGTGCTACGGGCCGTACGACGCGTCGACGGCGACGCCGACGTGGCACTCACCCATCTCGACGCACTCGATCAGTTGGTCATGGACCGGGACCTCCTTCTGGCAGCGGGGCGGCTGGGAGGACCAGGCACCCGCTCGCTCGACGCGATCCACCTCGCCGCCGCGCTCGCCGTTGGTGACGACCTTGCCGGCCTCGTCACCTACGACGACCGGATGGCGGATACGGCCCGGAACTTCGGCCTCCGGTCGCTCGCACCCGGCCGATAGCCGGCGGGACGGGGCCGCAGCGTCTGGAGTCGCGACCGCCGGGCGCTCAGATCGATTTAGGTCAGAGGAGCAGCGTCGCCTGGCGGGCGAAATGGATCATGGGCGACGGCACCAGGCCGAAGGCGACGGTGAAGGCGGCGGCCACGGCCACGACGATCCCGGTAGCGGCGGGCACGGCCAGGCGGCGCACGTTCTCGCCGTCCTCGGGCTGGGCGTACATCAGCACGGTGATGCGCAGGTAGAAGAAGGCGGCGATGACGGCGGACAGCATGCCGATGAGGGCCAGGGCGTAGGAGCGGGACTGCACGGCGGCGGAGATCACGTAGAACTTGGCCAGGAAGCCGGTGGTGAAGGGCACACCGGCCTGCGAGAGCAGCAGGACGGTGAAGGCGAGGGCCAGCGCCGGCCGGCGGGCGGCGAGGCCCTTGTAGGCGGACAGGTCGTGGTTGGCGTCCCCGCCCTTGCGCCCCACAGCGGTGACGACGGCGAAGCTGCCGAGCACCATGAACGTGTAGGCCAGCAGGTAGAACAGCGACCCCGCTATGCCCTCCTTGCTGGCCGCCTGGAGCCCGATCATCACGTAGCCGGCGTGGCTGATCGACGAGTACGCCAGCATCCGCTTGATGTCGGTCTGCACCACGGCCAGCACCGAGCCGACCAGCAGGGTGATCACGGCGATGGCGAACACGGCCGGCCGCCAGTCGAGGCGGAGGGTGGAGAAGGTGGAGAAGAACACGCGCAGCAGGCCGGCGAACCCGGCCGCCTTGGCCGCCGCCGCCATGAAGCCCGTGGCCGGGGAAGGTGAGCCCTGGTACACGTCGGGCGTCCAGGTGTGGAAGGGCACGACCGCCACCTTGAAGCCGAGGCCCACCAGGATCAGGGCGGCGCCGCCGAGGAGGACGCCGCCGTTGGGCGCCAGGTTCGAGGCCAGGAACGCCCGGATCACGCCCAGGTTGGTACTGCCGGTGGCGCCGTACACGAGGGCGATCCCGTACAGGAACAGGGCGGAGGAGAAGGCGCCGAGCACGAAGTACTTCATGGCCGCCTCCCTCGACTCCATGCGACGGGGGTTGAATCCGGCCAGCACGTAGAGGGCGATGGACAGGATCTCGAGCCCGAGGAAGAGCACGATGAGGTCGTTGGCCGACGCCATCACGACCGCGCCCGACGCCGACAGCAGCATCAGCACGTAGAACTCCGGGCCGCCGAAGCCCTCCTTGTCGAGGTAGGCGGTGGCGAGCAGCGCCCCGAGGATCACCGTGACGCTCACGAGCACCATGAAGAACACGGCGAAGCCGTCCACCACCAGGGCGTCGGCGACGATCCGGCGGGCGCCCTCGTCGCGTACGTCGAACCAGAGCACGAGGGACGCAGCCATGGTGGCGGCCCCGGTGGCGACGGTGACGGCGGTCCACAGCCACGGCGGGCGGTGACGGACGACCGACACCGCGACGAGCAGGAGCATGGCGCCGCCGATGAGGATGAGCACGGGCAGCATGGCCGAGTACTCGACGTTCGGTGTGTCGAGCGGCGGGATGGTGGACGACTGGGCCAGCAGCGGGATCATTCGCCGTCCACCTCGTGGCGCGTCGCCACCGCCGGCTGACGGTGGTCTGTTGCCTTCTCGATCCGGCTCACGAGCGCCTCCACCGACGGGTTGATGCGGTCGAGCACCGGCTTGGGGTACACGCCGAGAAACACGATGAGCACGACGAGGGGGGCCATCACGGCCCGCTCCCGCCACGTCATGTCGGGCAGCCCCACGTTGTCGCCGGTGGGCGTGCCGTGGAACACCCGCTGGTAGGCCCAGAGCAGGTAGAGGGCGGCCAGGATGACGCCCCCGGTGGCCACCACCGCCCACCACCGGTGGGTGATGAACGTGCCGGTGAGGATGAGGAACTCGCCCACGAAGCCGTTGAGGCCGGGCAGCCCCACCGACGACAGCATCACCACCATGAAGACGGCGGCCATGACGGGCATCGACTTCTGCAGGCCGTTCAGCTCGGAGATCTGGCGAGTGTGGCGGCGCTCGTAGATCATGCCGACCAGGAGGAACAGCGCCCCGGTGGACAGGCCGTGGTTCACCATCTGGAGCACGCCGCCTGCCATGCCCTGGCTGGTGAAAGCGAACGTGCCGAGGACGATGAAGCCGAGGTGGGCGACAGAGGAGTACGCCACCAGCCGCTTCAGGTCCTTCTGCACGGTGGCCACCAGGGCCCCGTAGATGATGCCGATGGTGGCGAGGGTGAGGAGCAGCGGCGCCAGGTCGACGGCGGCGGCCGGGAACAGGGTGACGGCGAAGCGCAGGATGCCGTAGGTGCCCAACTTCAGCAGGACCCCGGCCAGGATGACCGAGCCGGCGGTGGGGGCCTCGGTGTGGGCGTCGGGCAGCCACGTGTGCACCGGGAACAGCGGGATCTTGACGGCGAAGGCGGCGGTGAAGGCGAGGAACAGCCAGCGGGCCGTGCTCTCGGCCAGCGCCCCCCGCTCGGCCAGCTCCCGCACGTCGAAGGTGACCGGCTTCCCCTTTGCGCTCAGGTACACCAGGGCGAGCATGCCCACGAGCATGAAGGCGGACCCGAAGAGGGTGTAGAGGAAAAACTTGATGGAGGCGTAGACACGGTTGTCGTAGCCCCAGCCCCCGATGATGAAGTACATCGGGACGAGCGTGACCTCGAAGAACAAGAAGAACACGAACAGGTCGAGCGACAGGAACGAGCCCAGGCACCCTGCCTCCAGGACCAGCATCCACGCCGTGTACGACTTCACGTCGCGGTGGACCTTGGGCCCGATGAGGGCGATGGGGAACAGCACGCCCGTGAGCACGACCAGGAACAGCGAGATCCCGTCGACGCCCACGATCCACGAGATGCCGAGGTCCTCGATCCAGTTGTGCTGCGACACGAATTGGTAGCCGCTGTCGCCGACGTCGAAGGCGAAGGCCAGCACCACCGTGAGCACCCCGACGGCCAGGGCGGCGAAGAACCCGACCATCCTGATGACGTCGGGTCGGTTCTTGGGGAGCAGCGCGATCGCCGCAGCCGCGACGGCAGGCAGCAGGACGATGACGCTCAGTATGGGGAAGTCGAGGTCGTTCACGTCACACCCCGCCCGACCGCACCATGACCCAGCCGAGCAGCAGGGTGGCCCCGAAGGCCACGCCCAGGGCGTAGTTGCGCACGTAGCCGGTCTGGACCTTGCGCAGCACGCCGCCGCCGCCCCGCACCAGCGCGCCCAGGCCGTTCACCACCCCGTCGATGACCTTGGCGTCGACCACGTAGGCGAGGAAGGCGGACAGGGCCCGGCCGGGGCTGACGATGACCGCTGCGTAGATGGCGTCGATGCCCCATGCCCGTTTGAGGATGGCAGGCTCGTAGGCGTCGACGCGCTTGGCCTTCATGAACGTGGCGTAGGCGAACGCGATGCCGGCGCCGGCGGCGGCGATGGCCACGAGCGCCAGCGTGAGCTTCGTGCCGCTGGTGGCGTCGACGTGGTGCAGTGACTCCCCGAATACCGGCTCGAGCCAGTGCTCGAGGCGGGCCCACGACCCGAACGGCAGGTTGACGAAGCCGGCCACGACCGACAGGCCGGCGAGGACGACCAGCGGGCCGGTCATGAGCCAGGGCGACTCATGGGGCTCGCGCCCGTGGGCACCATGAACCGCATGGTCGCGATGGCCGGCAACTTCGTGGCCGGCCGCCACCGCTGCATGGTCTCCGACCGGTTCCGGCTGGACGAGATCGGGCTTGTCGGCAACGGCGGCCTTGCGCCACCGCTCTTCACCCCAGAAGACGAGGAAGACCTGGCGCGACATGTAATAGGCGGTGAGCAGGGCGGTGAGAAGCCCTACCGCCCACAGGGCCGGGCTCTTCTCGTAGGCGTTGAGCAGGATGTCGTCCTTCGACCAGAAGCCGGCGAAGGGCGGCACGCCGGCAATGGCCAGCCACCCGATGATGAACGTGGCGGAGGTGACGGGCATCCACTTCTTGAGCGCCCCCATGCGCTTCATGTCCTGCTCGTCGTGAAGACCGTGGATCACCGAGCCGGCGCCCAGGAAGAGCAGTGCCTTGAAGAAGGCGTGGGTAACCATGTGGAAGATGGCGGCCACATAGGCGCCGCTGCCGACAGCCAGGAACATGTACCCGAGCTGCGAGATAGTGGAGTAGGCGAGCACCCGCTTGATGTCGTTCTGGGCACAGGCGACGGTGGCCGCGAACAGCGCGGTGGCGGCGCCGACGATGGCGATGGTGGTGCCCACGTCGGGCGTGAGCGCCAGCAACGGTGCGGCGCGGGCCATGAGGTACACGCCGGCCGT
>JBKJNA010000078.1:0-26434 GCA_046596195.1 Acidimicrobiales bacterium
TACACGCTCCACATCCGGGACCTCACGACGGGCGACGACCTGGCCGACGAGGTGCCCGGCACGTACTACGGCGTGGCGTGGGCGGGCGACAACGCCACGCTCTTCTACACCCGGGTCGACGACGCCATGCGGCCGTTCCAGGTGTGGCGCCACGCGGTCGGCACGCCGGCGGCCGACGACGTGCTCGTGTTCCAGGAGGACGACGAGCGCTTCTTCCTGGGCGTCGGGGGCACCAAGAGCGAGAAGTACGTGCTGCTGTCGACGGAGAGCAAGATCACGAGCGAGTACCACGTGCTCCGGGCCGACGACGCGGGCGGCGAGTTCCGGGTCGTGCAGCCCCGCGAGCATGGCGTGGAGTACTCGATCGACCACCATGGCGACCGCTTCCTCGTCGTCACCAACGCCGACGGCGCCGAGAACTTCAAGCTCATGGAGGCCCCGGTCGATGACCCCGGCCGGCCGAACTGGGCCGAGGTCGTCGCCCACCGCGACGACGTGAAGCTCGACGGCATCGACGTCTTCGCCGGCCACGTGGCCCTGTTCGAGCGGGCTGAGGGCCTGCGCCGCATCGCCGTGCGCCGGCTGGCCGACGGGGACACCCACGTGATCGAGCTGCCCGAGCAGGTGTCCACCGTCTTCCCCGACGCCAACATGGAGTTCGACACCACCGTCCTCCGCTTCGGCTACACATCGATGGTCACGCCCCGGTCCGTCTACGACTACGACATGGAGAACCGCACCCGCGAGCTGCTGAAGCAGCAGCCCGTGCTCGGCGGCTACGACCCGGCCGACTACGAGACCAGCCGCAGTTGGGCGACGGCGGCCGACGGCGAGCGCATCCCGATGTCGCTCGTCCATCGCAAGGGCGTGGCCCTCGACGGGACGGCGCCGGCGCTGCTCTACGGGTACGGGTCCTACGAGATCAGCATCGACCCGACCTTCTCGCCGCTGCGCCTCAGCCTCCTCGACCGGGGCGTGGTGTTCGCCATCGCCCACGTCCGCGGCGGTGGGGAGATGGGCCGGCGCTGGTACGAGAACGGCAAGATGCTGCACAAGAAGCACACGTTCACCGACTTCGTGTCCTGTGCCGAGCACCTGATCGCGGGTGGCTACACGTCGGCCGGGCGGCTGGCCATGCGGGGCGGCAGCGCCGGCGGCCTGCTCATGGGCGCGGTGGTGAACCTGCGGCCCGACCTGTTCCGAGCGGTGGTGGCCGACGTGCCTTTCGTCGACGTCCTCACCACGATCCTCGACGAGACCCTGCCCCTCACCGTCACCGAGTGGGAGGAATGGGGCAATCCCAAGGCCGACCCCGGGGTCTACGCCTACGTGAAGTCCTATTCGCCGTATGACAACGTGGCCGCCGTCGACCACCCGGCCCTGCTCGCCATCGGCGGGCTCAACGACCCCCGGGTCAGCTACTGGGAGCCGGCCAAGTGGGTGCAGCGCCTGCGCGACCGGGGCACCGGCTCGCGTCCGGTCCTGCTCAAGACCGAGATGGGCGCCGGCCACGGCGGACCCTCCGGCCGATACGACGCATGGCGGGAGGAAGCACAGGTCTACGCCTTCGTCCTCCACGAACTGGGCGTCGAGGACTGAGGAGGGGCGGCGGACGGGTTGACACGCGGCCGGCGGCCAAAGCCGCCGAAGGCGCGACGGGATCGGCCCTTTCCTCCGGTGGCGCCGGCCACCATGATGGTGACGGGCGCGGTGCTCGCCACCGCCGGCACGAGGGGTGACACATGGGCATCGGCCAGCGGATCCTGCAGGTGTTCGGCGGCGGACAGGCCCACGACGAGGACCCGGGCGCGGTGGTGGAGGCAGGCGTCGTGCTGCTCGCAGTCGGGCCGATGCTGGTGGAGCGCCTGCGCCAGCAGGGCGTCGATGCCACCGGCATCGAGTCGGTCGACCCGGTGACGGGTGTCCGCTCCTACATGCGGATCATGGTGCGGCAGTCGGACCTCGCCGCCGCCCGCCAGGTCTTCGAGGAGAAGACCGGCCAGGCCTCGGACGACGGCGCCGCTCTGGATGACCTGACCGCGCTCGAGCCGGACGAGGAAGCGGCGGCGGCCGAGGAGGCGTCGCAACGGGCCATGGGCCGCCTGTTCGTCGCCGCCGACCGCCTGGCGGGGCGGCCCGACGACCCCGAGCTGGTGACCGAGATCGAGGAGCTGGGAGCAGCCGTGGCCGCCGGCCCGCCACCCTTCGGCGTGGAGCCGACGACGTGGGCCCGGGTGGCGGCGCTGGCCGACGCGGTGGCCAGCGCGAGCGACGCAGAAGGGGGCGACGAGGACGGGGTGCCCGCCGCCGCCTGCGCCCTCCGGGAGTTCCTGCGCCAGTACGTCTAAAGGCGGCGCTGTGGTTGGCACAGGGGCATCGGGTCGGTCGAGCCACGCGGCGGTGGCCCGTTCGAGGAGCGGCAGGCCACCCGGGCGCACGAAAGCCAGGCGAATCCCGTAGTCCGAACGGGGGGTTCCGGCAATCCTCCTCAGGGGGGAAGCCGCCCGGCCGAAGGAAAGTCTACGCCCGCACAACTTTCGAACAAGTCTCGGAGCACCGGGACGCGTTCAGACGAGGAGACCCCCAGTGAGCGCTTCCCACAAGATCCTGCTTTCGGTCGGCGCCGTCGGCCTGGCCGCCGGCATCGCCGGGCTCGGCACGTTCGCCGCCTTCACCGACACCGATACCGGCTCCCACACCATCGTCTCGGGCACGGTGAACATCAACCTCGGGGCCTCCGGCGCCGACAACCGCCTCAGCGTGGGCGCCACCGGCCTGGTGCCGGGCGACTCCCTCCAGCGGCGGGCCAAGCTCACCAACGCCGGCAACCAGGACCTGGCCTCGGTCACCCTGACGACCACGGCCGGCACCAGCAGCCTGCTCGACACCGACGCCACCGCCGGCCTCCAGATGAAGCTGGAGAAGTGCGCCGGGGCCCTGGGCTGGCTGGAGTCGGCCACCACGCCGTACACGTACACCTGCAACTCCGTTGTTTCGGGTGACAACCTCGGCACCAGGACGACGGTGCTGGCCCGCCGGGCCGTCATCGGCTCCGCCATCGCCCTGTCGAGCATGTCCTCGCTCACTGCGGCCGCGGTCGACGACATGGTCCTCACCGTGGACCTGCCCTCGACGACGGGCAACACCTTCCAGGGCCTCACGTCGATTCTCACGTACACCTTCAACGCCACCCAGCGGGCAGCCGTCAGCAAGTAGCGGGCTCGGAGGGCCGGGGGCGAACCGCCCCCGGCCCTCTGGCGTCCAGGGAGCAACGACGTGCACCACCGGATCCTCACGCTGACGGGCCAGCTCCTCGGGCTGGTCCTCGGCGCGTTCGCCGTTCTCGCCATTGTGACCCTGGGCCTGGGCCCGAGGTTCGGCGGCTACCGCGTCATGACCGTCCTCACCGCCAGCATGCGACCGTCGATGCCCGAGGGGTCGCTGATCGTGCAGACCCCGGTGCCATTGGACCGGGTGGTGGTGGGCGACGTGATCACCTACCGCATCCCCGTGGACGACCGGCGCATCGTGACCCACCGGGTCGTCGAGGTGGTGGCCGGCGGGGACCACCCCGTCGTGCGCACCAAGGGCGACGCCAACAACGCCCCCGACACCTGGCTGGCCCAACTCACGGGCGACCGGGCCTGGAAGGTGCGCCTCGCGGTGCCGAAGGCCGGCTACGTGGTGCAGGCCCTGCGCCGGCCGCTGGCCCAGCGCCTCACCCTCCTGGCCGTACCTCTCGTGCTGGCCCTGGTGTGGCTGCGCGACATCTGGGCACCCCGCGACCGGCCCCGGCCGGCCTCCTCGGGAGCGGCGCCCACCCCTCCGATCCCATCGGCACCGCCCGTCCTCGGCCGCTGGCGCGTGGTGCTGGCCCTTTCCGCCCTCGGCGCGCTGGCGGCGCTGGACAGGCAGGCGCGAACGGCGCGCCCGCGGCGCGGGCTGCGGAGGAAGCTTGCCTGAGCTGCGTCCCGCCCGGCGGCTCCTACCCTGCGCCCGAACGACAGTCGTCGGGCTGGTGCTGGTCCTCGCCCTCATTGCCTCCGCCCCCATCGCCTGGGCCCAGCTCGCCGACTCCGCCTCGGACGGCCACACGGTGTCCACGGGGAGCCTGCAGCCGCCCACCAACCCCGGCGCGGCAGCGGGAACCTGCGTCCTGGCAGTCGAAGACGCCATCGTGGTCTCGTGGACCAGGACCACCTCGACGTGGGCCGACGGCTACGAGATCCTGCGCTCCACAACCAGCGGCGGGCCGTACTCGGTGGTCGGGACCGTCGCCGGCCAGGCCACAGAGAGCTACACGAGCTCGCTCCTCGCCTTCTCGACGACCTACTACTTCGTGGTCCGGGCGACCAAGGGGGCCTGGCGCAGCGCCGCCACGTCGGAGGTCTCCCGCACCACCCGGACGACCCTGTGCCTGTAGGCCGACTCAGCCCTCCGGGTTCTCGGCCGTCGAGTGCTGCGAAACGGGCGACTCGAACAGCCGCAGGTCGAGCACGTCGCCGTTGCTGCCACCGCTCCCGGCGGCCACCAGCACGGCGGTGATCTCGTCGGCCACCAGCTCCTCGTGCTCGAGCAGTGCGTCACGCAGGGCCTCCACCAGGTGGCGGTTGCGCTCGAGCATCTCGGTGACGGCCGCCTTCGCGTCGTCGAGGATCTGCTCCAGCGCTTCGCGGCCCTGGTCGCTCGACAGCACCTTGGTGACGATGTTGGCGCCGGTGCCGGCCGCCGCCGCCTCCAGCGACACCAGCGTGCCGCCCATGCCGAGCGACCCGACCATCTGGGCGGCCGCCCTGGTGGCGGCGTCGAGGTCGCCGCTCGGACCGGTGCCCGACTCGCCGAAGAAGAGCTCCTCGGCCACCATGCCGCCGAAGGCGATCTGGATGAGGCTCACGATCTCGGAGCGGGTCTTGGTGAAGCGCTCCTCGGTCTCGGAGTGGGCCAGGAGGCCGAGCGAGGCGCCCCGCTTGATGATCGAGAGCACCTCGAGCTTGCGGCCCTTGCCCACCAGATGGGCCACCGTGGCGTGACCTGCCTCGTGGGTGGCGATCGTACGGCGCTCGTCCTCGGTGTACTCCACCGGGTGCTTGAGGCCCAGCTCCTCGGTCATCCGGGCCTGCTGCAGGTCCTCCCAGTTCAGGCCGTCTCCGCCCCGGCGCAACGCCCACACCAGCGCCTCGTCGAGCAGGTGCTCGATCATCACCGGCGAGTACCCGAAAGTCATGGCGGCGAGGGTGTCGCGGCGGGCAGGCTCGTCGAGCTCCGGCCCGTGGGCCTTCTTGGCCAGGTAGTAGTCGATGATCTCGCGGCGCCCACTGCGGCTCGGCAGGTCGAAGTAGATCGAGCGGTCGAAGCGGCCCGGCCGCAACAGCGCAGGGTCGAGGTCGGCGGCCCGGTTGGTGGCGCCGACCACCAGGATGTTGGCTGTGGGCGCGGCGGACTTGCGAAGCTGCGACTCGGCCGACAGCCAGCGGTTGGCCTGGTCGATGAACCAGCCGCGGAAACGCTGGCTGAGCGGCGGGCTGTCGAACGACTGGAGCTGGATCAGCAGCTCGTTCACCACGCCGGTGACGCCCTCGCGCCCGCCGGAGCCGCCCATGCCGGCACGGGAGCCGCCGATGGCGTCGATCTCCTCGATGAAGCCGATGGCCCCGCCCTCGCGGCGGGCGTGCTTGCGGAGGGCCTTGAAGTACGTGCGGATCTTGCGGTTGGTCTGGCCGTAGTACATCGACTGGAACGCCGACGACGACACGAACAGGAACGGGACCCCGGCCTCGCGTGCCATGGCCTTGGCCAGGTAGGTCTTGCCCGTGCCGGGAGGCCCCTCGAACAAGATGGCCCGGCGGGGGGTGCCGCCCATCTGCTCCTTGAACGTGCGGTGGGCGAGGAAGAGGTTCAGGGTGCGGGTGACCTCCTCGACGACCACACCGGCGCCCTTCACGTCGTCGAGGGACGTGTCGATCTCGCCCGGCCGGTAGAGCACGTGGGGCGACTTGCCGGCGCCCAGCATGGGCACCAGCAGCACCAGGGACAGGACGACGATGAGGAGCAGGCCCGGCGCCAGCTCGGGTGGGATGGGGAGCGAGGGGAAGCCGGGGCGCACCGGATTGCCCAGCAACGTCCGCATCCACAGCCACAGGGCCAATGGCCCGAGGACGACGGCGAGCCGGATGAGCCGACGACGACGCGACCGCTCACGGGCGATTGCCACGTCGGCTGCCGCCACCCGGAGGATCTGCGCTTGCCCGAGCTTGCTGAGCTCCATCGTCCCGCCTCCCCCTCTCCCCACGACCACTGTAGGTGGTCAGGGACCAGAAGAGCCAGCGCCCAACCGAACTAGTTCGGCAGGTGCGGCCGGTTCCTTGAGCCCTTTACGAGGTTCCCCGTCACGGACGAAGGCCCCAATAGGGGCGGCGGCCGGCGGGGATCGCGTCGCGCGAGGGGTTGGTGCGGTCCCGTTCCGACACGATGGGGCCCACGACGCCCCAGTCGGCCTTCACCGCCGGGTCATCCCACGCCAGGCCCAGCTCGTCGGCCGCGTTGTAGTAGCTGTCGACGAGGTAGGTGAGGGTGAGGTCGGTGATCGAGGCGAAGCCGTGGGCCACGCCGGGCGGGATGAACACGCCCCGCTCCGACTCGCCGTCGAGCTCCAGGGTGAGGGTGGCGCCGTCGGTGGGCGAGCCCTCCCGGAGGTCGTGCAGCACCACCTGGGCCCGGCCCCGGATCATGTACCAGTAGTCGGCCTGGTGCAGGTGGTAGTGCAGGCCCACCAGGGCCCCGGCCTGCTTCTCGGACCGGTTGCCCTGCACCATCTCCCGCCCCGACCCGAACCACGAGCGCCGGTAGCTTTCGACGAACCGGCCCCGGGCGTCGCCGTGGACGGCCGGTTCGACGATCACCACGCCGTGCACAACGTCGGATTCCTCGATCTTCGCCATTGAAGCGACCCTACTGGCGCGCTGCGGACGGGTGCCTCCTGGTCCGGGCCCGCACCGTCCCGATCGGGACTACGGGCGGGCGCCCGCTCTGGATCGGGCCGCCAGCACGAAAGCGATGGCCGCGGTCACCCCGGCCACCACCGACACAGGCCCGCCGCCGCCGCGTCCGGTGACGACGGCGGCGAGGGCGGCGAGCAGCAGCACCACGTTGCGGGCCAGGGTGTCGAGGCCCACCGGTCGGGGCGAGGTCTCGCCGAAGCACCCACACGGGACGGGCCGGCCGAGCAGGAGGCGCAGGGCCACCATGGCTGTGAACGCCAGGAGCAGGCCGGCGGCGGCCATCGCCGTCCACGGCAGGCCGGCCGACGTGACGAGGAGTGCGCCCACCGCCACCTCGATCCACGGGATGGCGGTGGCCAACCGGCGAGGCGCTCCGAAGGCGGCCGCCGTGGCCGGCCACTCGGGCTGGCGCAACTTGGCCGCCCCGGCCACGAGGAGCACCAGCCCCACGAAGACGGACGCAGCCATGTCAGGCGCGGCCCGACGAGCGTGTGGGATTCCGGGTGCGGAAACTCGCCCTCGAGCGTGAGATTCCGCACCGGGAACGGGGTCGCTCCACCTTTACGGCGGACCGGCGTGCCCGAAGCGGCCGTACCCGCCCCGGTAGAACAGCAGCGGGCCGCCGTCGCCCCCGACGCCCATGTCCACCACCCGGGCCAGCGCCACCAGGTGGTCGCCTCCGTCGTGCTCCGCCTCGATCCGGCAGTCGAGCCATGCCAGCCCGCCATCGAGCACCGGCGAGCCGGACACGACCGACGGCCTCCACCCGACGCCCTTGAACTTGTCGGCGCCGTGGGTGGCGAAGAGCCGGGCGATCGCCTCCTGGTCCTCGGCCAGGACGTTCACACAGAACACGCCGGCCGAGCGGATACGGGGCCAGCTGCCCGACGCGCGGGACGGGCAGATCGCCACGAGCGGAGGGTCGAGCGACACCGAGGAGAACGACTGCACGGTGAAGCCGACCGGCTCGCCGGGCATCGCCGCCACAACGGTGACGCCGGTGCAGAAGTGCCCGAGGACCTGGCGGAAGCGGGCGGCATCGATCGGCGATGCCGTGGCGGGCAGAGCCGTGGCGGGCAGAGCCGTGGCGGCGGCGGGAGCGTCGTCGAAAGGGAGGTCGGACGGGCCGGAGATGGCGCGCATCGTAGGCGCCGGCCGCTGTCCGGCCGCCGGGGCTACCTGGTGGATGATGCGGCGGTGCCCACCAGACCGCGCTGCTGGAGCATGACTTTGAGGTCGTGCGGGTTCGTGGCCGTCATCATGGCGCCCCGCAGGTCGACGCTGCCGGCCTGGTAGAGCTTCACGAGGGCCTGGTCGAACGTCTGCATGCCGTAGTACTCGCCGTCGGCCACGATCTCGTGGATGTCGCCGGTGCGGCCAGGGTCGACGATGCACTGCTGGATGCGGCCGTTGACCACCATCACCTCGAGCGCGGGCACCCGGCCGGCGCCGTCGGCGGTGGGAACCAGCCGCTGGCAGATGGTGCCCTTCAGCGTGCCCGCCAGCGCCACCCGGATCTGGTTCTGCTGGTGGGGCGGGAAGAAGTCGACGATGCGGTTCACCGTCTCGGTGGCATCGATGGTGTGCAAGGTCGAGAACACCAGGTGGCCCGTCTCGGCGGCGCTCAGGGCGGCCGAGACCGTCTCCTGGTCTCGCATCTCGCCGACGAGGATCACGTCGGGGTCCTGGCGCATGGCGGCGCGCATGGCGGAGGCGAAGTTGTCGGTGTCGAAGCCGATCTCGCGCTGGTTGATCTCCGCCATGTCGTCCTTGTGGAGGACCTCGATGGGGTCCTCGATGGTGACGATGTGCACCTCGCGGGTGCGGTTGATGTGGTCGATCATGGCGGCGAGGGTGGTCGTCTTGCCCGATCCCGTGGGGCCGGTGACGAGCACCAGCCCGCGGTTCTCGTTGGCCAGGCGGCCCACCACGTCGGGCAGGCCGAGGACTTCGAAGTTTGCCGCGGACGTGCGCACCCGACGGAAAATCATGGCCACCGAGCCCCGCTGGCGGAACACGTTGACGCGGAAACGGCCGGAGCCGGGGACGGCGTAGGCGAAGTCGGCCTCGTTGCGGGCGGCGAATTGCTCGGCCACCTCCGGGCGCATGATGGCGGCGGCCATCTCGGCGGTGATCTCGTTGGTGAGGGCGGGCTGGCCCTCGAGGCGGCGAAGATCACCGTGGACCCGCACCCTGGGTGGCGAACCGACCTTGACGTGGAGGTCCGAGGCGTCCTGCGACTCCATTGCCGACAAAAGGCCGTCAAGCCACGCGTGAGCCATGACAGAGATTATCGGGCTCCCGGGGGTCGCCCTGTAGGCGCCGTTCCCTCCGGGCCGGCGCCGGCCGTTCCCGGCAGGCTCAGGAAAGTCCCGTCGTCGTCGGCCAACCCGTCCACCACCAGGGTGGCCGCCACGCGCCGCGCCCGCCCTTCGTCCGCCGGCCAGCCGGCCGCCGCCGCCACCTCGGACCACGGCACCGGGCCCTGCCGCAGCGCATCGACCAGGCGGCCCCGGCCCTGGCGGTCGGAGCCGGCGAAGGTGCTCTGGGTGCCGCCGGTGCCCGCCGAGCCCACCGCCGGATCCGGGCCGCCGGGCCCGGCAGACGTGCGCCACCCGCACCACTGCGCCACCGGGCAGGTGCCGCACCGGGGCGACCGTTTGGTGCAGATGGTGGCGCCGAGGTCGAGCACGGCCTGATTCCAGGCCCACCCGTGGCCCGCCGGCACCAGGGCGTCGGCACGAGCCTGGACCTCGCCGGCCGACAGCGACCGGCCGGCGACCCGCGCCACCACCCGGGCCGCGTTCACGTCCACCACGCCGACGTCCGCCTCGAAGGCGAAAGTCAGCACGGCGCGGGCCGTGTACCCGCCGATCCCGGGCAGGGCCAGCAACGACGACAGGTCTTCCGGGAGCCGCCCGCCGTGGCGCTCCACCACCGCTGTCGCCATGCGGTGCAGGCTCACCGCCCGCCGGTTGTAGCCGAGGCCGGCCCACGACCGCACCACGTCGGCCGGCGAGGCGGCCGCACAGGCGGCCGGCGTGGGGAACTTGTCGAGGAACCCGAGGTAGCGGGGCACAACCCGCGCCACCTGGGTCTGCTGGAGCATCACCTCGCTCACCACCACCGCCCACGGGTCACGGGTGCGCCGCCACGGCAGGTCGCGGCGCGCCGTCGTTGTCCACGTGAGCAGCGCCGACTGGAGGTCCGTCTCCACTGGCGAGGACCCTAGGTGACCGGGTGGAGGCCGCCGCTCGGGCAGTGGCGGACATGCGTGGCCGGCGCACGGGCAATGATGCAGAGGTGATCGAGCTCGGCCTGCGAAACGACGTGTACCGCCGGCCCCTCGCCACCGCCCTCGACCGGCTCGGGCTGCGGGAGGGGTGGCGCTGCGTGGACGTGGGAGCGGGTGGGGGCGACGTCACCGTGGCGCTGGCCGAGATCGTGGGGCGCGACGGGCGCGTCTACGCCGTCGACAGCGACCCCCGGTCGCGGGACGAGACGGCCGAGGCGGCTGCCGCCCACGCCCAGGTGATCGCCCTCACCCAGGCCGGTGAGGACCTCGTGCTGCCCGAGCCCGTCGACCTCGCCTTCTGCCGGTTCCTGCTCATGCACGTGTTCGACCCCGTGGCCGTCCTGCGCCGGATGTGCGGGGCGGTGCGCCCGGGCGGCTGGGTGGTGGCGCAGGAGCCCATCACGTCGGCCGGTCGCATCGACGGCGCGCCGCTGTCGATGCCCGACGCCCGCGACCCAGACGTGGGCGCCCGCCTCCCCGCCCTCGTCCGCCAGGCCGGCCTGGAGACGGTCGACGCCTGGGCCGAGGCGCCGGCAGGCGCCGGGCCGGGCGCCGTGCACGACTACCTGGCGTCGCTCACCGGTCTCGACCCGGGCGACGACCCCGTGGTGCTGCCGCCCCTCGTCACCGTGGTCGCCCGCCGGCCGGCGGCGGGCTAGCCGTGGCCAAGAAGCCGCCGTCGCGCAACGCAATCCTCCTCGGGGCCGCCGCTCTGGTCGCCCTCGGCCTCGGCGTGGCCGGTCTGGGCCTGGCCACCAAGCAGCCGAGCCTCGACCCCAGCGCCTTCGCCTTCTTGAGCACCGACTCCCGCCCGAGCATCACCGCCCACAACTCGCCGGCCGCCGCCGTCGACCCGTCCGACGCCGACATCATGGCGGTGGCCGACAAGATCGACACCCCCCTCATCAACTGCACCGTCTCGGTGTCGACCAACGGCGGCGACAACTGGGCGCCGGCCGACCCCGTGCCGCCCGACCCCGCCACGCGCTGCTACTGGCCCGACGTGGCCTTCGACGACGACGGCGACCTCCTCGTCCTCTACACGGCGATGCTCGACAACTTCACCGGGAGCGTCGGTGTGTTCCTCCAGCGCTACGTCGGCGGCACGCCGTCGGGCGCCCCCGTCGCCGTGACGGGCCCGAAGGCCTTCCACGCCCGCCTCGCGGTGTCCGGAGGCCGGGTGCTGGTGACCTGGGTGCAGGTGGACGCGGCCACCCCGTTCCAGGCCGGTTCTGCGGCAGCCAGCAGGCTCGTACTGTCCGCGTCGGACGACGGCGGGCGCACCTTCGCCCCGCCCGTCACCGTGAGCAGTCCCGGGCAGCTGCTCCTGCAGCCGACCGTCGTGGTGAGCAGGGGCGGCGAGGTCGTGGTGGGCGCCCTCGACCTGGGGGGCGACCTGCTCGACTACGAGTCGCAGCACGAGGGCCAGGGCGGGGCGCCCTACGACGGCCGCTGGCAGGTGGTGACGTACACGTCCGCCGACGGCGGCGCCACGTTCAGCGGGCGCACCGCAGTCGGCGACGTGGTCCCGCCCCAGCGGATCTACCCGGACGTGAGCGCGCCCGCCCCGGGCTTCGCCGTGGATCCCCGCAGCGGCCGGCTCTTCGCCACGTGGGACTCGGGCCGTGGCACGGCCAGGGACGTCTACCTGTCGTGGTCCGACGACGCCGGCCGCACGTGGGAGCGGCCCACCCAGTTCGCCCGCCGGAGCAGCCAGACCCTGCCGGCGGTCGGCGTGTCGAGCGACGGTCGGGTCGACCTGCTCTTCTACGACCGCAGCAAGGACCCCACCGACGTGATGACCGAGCCGGTGCTCGCCTCGTCGTTCGACGGCGGCACCACATTCACCGATCGGTCGGTATCCGGCCGTACGTTCGACTCCCGGATCGGCTTCGGCAGCTTCCAGGGGCTGCCGTCGCTCGGCCAGCAACTCGCCCTTCTGTCGCAGCCCGGCCGGGCCCTCACCTTCTGGTCCGACACCCGC
The DNA here is from genome assembly GCA_046596195.1 of Acidimicrobiales bacterium. Classification (GTDB taxonomy): domain Bacteria; phylum Actinomycetota; class Acidimicrobiia; order Acidimicrobiales; genus JAHFUS01. Next base: position 12,278 of record JBKJNA010000078.1, read on the forward strand.
AAGGGGACGATGGACGACAACAACCAGGAGCTGGCCCTGGGCATCGTGGACGTGAAGGAGGGTCGGGGCCGGCGGGTCCCACTGGTGGCACTGGGGGCGCTGCTGATCGCCGCCGGCGCCGGGTTGGCGCTGACGAAGGGCCGTCAGCCCTCGTCGGCCAGGCCGAACAACAGGTAGGCGCCGGCGTCGGGCGGGGCGCCCGCCCGGGCCCGGGTGCGGTCGGCCAGGTCGCCCTCCAACTCGATGGCCAGGCAGATCGTCGGGTCGGCCCGCAGGGCGGCCGCCGCTTCGTCCACTGCGCCCCGGTGCTCCTCGGGCACGTCGGCCGTCGCTTCGGGGTCCTGGGCCACCCGCTGCACCCACGTGCCCAGCTTCGACGGGTTGGCGCCCGCCGGCACGTCGACTCGGCGGACCGCCTTGGTGGAAGCCAGGGGGCCGCCCTGGGCGACAGCCGCTGCGTACGCCTCATCGAGGCCTGGGCCCGCTCCCAACGTCGTGAACGCCCGTGCCATCAGCGGCACTCTACCCGGGCGTCGCGCAGCGGGGCCGGGAGTCATGCCGCCTCGGCCCGCCGGCGGACGCCGGCCACGACCGCCAGCAGGCGGTCGACGTCGGCGGACTCGAAGAGGGCGTCGGGGCCCTGGGGGTTGAGGTCGGTGAACGGCGACTCGTAGAACCGGCGGGCCTCGATGACGCCGTTCTCGCTGAGCTCGTCCACGACGAGGTTCACGAACTCGATCTGGTCGGCGGTGAATCGCTTGTCGTCGAGGAACTCGGCGAACGCCTCCTTGGCGGCGGCGCGGTCGAGGCCGACCAGGCGGCGCACGAACAGCCCGAAACTACCGGCCTCGGTCCTGTGCCGGTGTCGGCTGTGCGCCGCATGATCGAGTCGGGCGACGCCTTCTTGGCCGCGGTGGTCACCAAGGGCGTCGACGTGGTGAACGTGGCCCATTTGGGCCGGCGCCCGACGGCCTACCAGCAGACCGGCCTCGACTGGCGCAGCCCGGAGTGCACGACGCTCGGGTGCAACTCCACCGTTCGCCTGGAGAACGACCACCGGGTGCCGTGGTCGGAGTCGAAGGTGACGCTGCTGTGCGGTATGGACCCAGGCTGTGGCCGCTGCCACGACAGAAAGACGTACAAGGGGTGGGCCTGGGTCGAGGGGACGGGGAAGCGGCCGATGGTGCCTCCGGACGACCCCCGGCACCCGAAGAACCGCAACCAGGGGCCGGCGCCGCCGGGGGAGGCCGAGGTGGCGTAGTGGCGACCACGACTGGGTGCGCGAGCGAGATGCCTTGGGCTGGTACGTCCGCGTCGCCTCATGCCTCACCACGTCCGGAAACGGAACCGCTGGTGCCGCACCTACCGCGGGTTCGTTCCGGGGAAACCGAAACGCCGGTGGCGACCGAATGCCCTTCCGCCGGGGCCGGGGCCGGGCGCAGCCTCTGCCGAGCCACTTCCACCAGTCGGCGAAATCGTGGCTCGAGAAGTCGTTGAACGGGCCCAGCCGGGTCGGGTTGCCCTGGCTGTCACTCACCGCGTTCATGCGCATAGCGACCCATCCACGTGCCCTCGATCGTCCGCTCGAAGCAGGGGAGGCCTGCCGGTTCGTCGAAGACTGGCTCGACGCGCCCGCCGCGTGGATTCCCCAGCCCGGGCGTGGCCACCGGGAGGTGCTCGGGCGCCTGGTCAGCGATCTCGACCTGCGCGGCAACCTCGTCACCGATGCCGCCCTGGCCGCGCTGTGCTTGGAGCACGGGCTCACGATCGTGAGCGCCGACTCCGATTTCGCCCGCTTCACCGAGCTGTCGTGGCTGAACCCGGTGGTCGCCGCCTGAGCGACCGCCGAGCCCTGCCTGCTCCCGCCGTAGCAGGCAGCTACCGCTCGATGGTGAGGTCCTTCAGGTAGAACCAGTAGGTCCGCTTGCGGCACACGCCCCACAGCGCCCAGAGCTGCTTGAACATCGTCCAGGTGCGGCGATAGCCCTCGCGCCAGCCGAACTTGTCCCGCTTGGTGCGGTGGGTCACGCCCCGCATCACCCGGGCGGTGCACGGCATGCGGCCCTCGGTGACGACCTCGTTCAACATGATCTCGATGAGGTACCCGTCGCGCTTGGCCGGCGGCACCGACTCGAAGACCCAGCGGGGGACGATGCGCTCGCCGGAGGTGGGTGGGAAGCGCAGCACGAGGGGGTTCCAGAACCCGTAGTCGAAGACGCCGAGCGACATGGCGGCCCGTCCTTCGAGGAATGGCCGGCAGATGTCGTCGAGGTGGGCGGCGGTGAGGCCGAGGAGGTCGGCGTCGACGAAGAGGATGGCGTCGGCGTCGCTCAACTCGACTCCCGCCTCCATGGCCAGCGCCTTGGACCCGGGAGCGCCCGGCCCGCCCGGCCGGCGCAGCACCTTGGCCCCTGCCGCCAACGCCTGTTCGGCGGTGTCGTCGCTCGACCCGTCGTCCACCACGATCACCTCGCGCACGGCGGCGCAGCGCCGGCAGGCGGCCACCACCGCGGCCACCGTGGGGGCCTCGTCGCGCGCCGGGATGACGGCGTCGACGATCGAGTCTCGGCGCAGGCGGAAGGGCAGCGTGGCGGACCTAGGCGGAATCTTGCAGCGGCATGGAACCCACATGCGGAGACTAGGGGTTGACCTCGGAATGGACCCCTGTCAAAGTATTGAGCGAATGCTCAACTCAAATGCTGAAGGAGGGGAAACATGAACAACACCAGCTATCAGGTGCCGAAGTCGGATGCGGCGGGCGACTCGGTGGAGGCGTTCGAGGTGCTGGGCACCAAGCTCGGCATCCTGCTCGTGTCGCTGGCTGTCATGCACTTCGTCAACATGTACGTCTTCTACTGGATCCGCCGCCGGGCCGGCGGCCCCAGGACCGCCACCGTCGCGACCGTCGCACCGGAGATGCCGTCGGGCACGGTGGCCGGATGACACGGGCCGACCGGGCAGCCGGCGCCGGCCGCTCCAGCCGGCGCCGGCGGTAGCGTCGGGCGATGGCGCGGTCCGGTCGTCGGAGCGGCTCGTCGGGCACGGGCGCCGCCTCGCAGACCCGCGCCCGGATCGTGGAGGCGGCGCTGGCCTCCCTGCACTCCGAGGGTGTGCTCGGGGCCAGCGCCCGTTCGATCGCCAGGCGGGGCGACTTCAACCAGGCGTTGATCTTCTACCACTTCGGCGGTGTGAACGAGCTGCTGCTGGCCGCCGTCGACGAGCTGAGCGACCGCCGCTGCGAGCGTTACGAGCAGCGCCTCGGCGCCGTGTCGTCGCTGCGGGAGCTGGTCGTGGTGGCGGGCGAGTTGCACGCCGAGGACCTCGAGCACGGCCACATCACCGTGCTGTCCCAGATGCTGGCCGCAGCCGCGACCAACCCCGACCTCCGGGGCCCGATGGCCGAGCGGTTCGAGCCCTGGGTGGCCATCGTCGAACGCACCATCGCCCGGGTCGTCGAGGGCACCCCGTACGCCGCCGCCGTCCCCGTGCGCGACCTCGCCCTCGCCATCACGGGCGAGTTCATCGGGCTGGAGCTGCTGCTCAACCTGCGCGCCGAGGCGGACGACCGCAACGGCCAGGGCGTCTTCCGCACCTTCGAGCTGCTGGCCGCCCTGCTCGAAGGCATCCTCGGGACGCCCGACGCAGAACCGATGCCGCCGGCGACCGCCTGATCCGACACCCTGACGCCCCCGGGCAGGCCGCCAACCTGTCCATCCGGTAGGAGCCTTCGAATTCCGGGGGCCATGACCGGATGAACGACCAGGGCCGGTCCGTCAGCCAGGGCGCCAATCCTGGCGGTGGTCCCAGGTTCCGGGGGCGCTGACCGCATGAACTCCCGGCGTCGCTGCGTCAGCCGGGGGCGCCCATCTTGGCGTGGTCCCACGACACCACCCGCTCGACGTCGATGCGCACGACCACCCGCTTGGCGCTCATGCGCTCGAGGCGGGGACGGTCGTCCTCGGTGAACGGTCCCTGGTACCGGTCGAACACGCTCTGCCCCACCGCCAGCACCACCGCCCGATCCTCGATGATCGTCCCCCGCGCCACCAGCTCGACGCCCTTGAGTTCGCCGTAGGCGCGCCCCGACTCGGCCAGGCAGGTGAGGCGCGGGTCGCGCCGGAGGTTCACCACCTTCTGGGAGCGGGCGTAGGTCCACAGAGCGGGCGCCCCGTCGACGAAGCCATACCACATGGCCACCAGATGCGGTCTGCCGGAGACCCCGATGGTGGCGACCTGGAGGTGGTGCGGCTCGGCCAGGAAGACCTCCGCCTCGGCTTCGGTCATGCGGATCTCGGCTCGGCGGCTCACGGTTGGAAGCTATTGGATGGTCCGCCCGGCTGGCGTCCCCCAGGGCCGCAGGGTGTCCGCTCCGCCTCGCGTTCGGGCACGGTGGCGGTGTCGACGAGACTTCGGCCGGTGGACACGCCCCTCGACCGCGCCGACTTCCCGGTCACCGCTCACTGGAACTACCTGAACCACGCCGGCACCTCGCCGCCGTCGGGCCCCGCCGTCGAGGCCATGCACCGGTGCGCGGTCGAGGCGTCGGAAGGGGGCACGGTGGCGTTCGCAGCCCACGAAGCGAGGGGCGAGGAGATCCGGGCGGCGGCGGCCCGGCTCATGGGCGTGCCCACCGCCGACGTGGCCTTCGTGAAGAACACCACCGAAGGCCTGGGCTTCGTGGCCAACGGGCTCGCCTGGGCGCCGGGCGACCGGGTGGTGGTGCCCGACCTCGAGTTCCCGTCGACGCTGTACCCGTGGCTGGCCCTGCGGGACCTGGGCGTGCTGGTCGACCTGGTACCCACCTCCGGCCCGGGTCGGGCCCTACCGGTCGACGCCTACGTCGAGGTGGTGGCGGCCGGCCCGCCGCCCAAGGTCGTGGCCGCCAGCTGGGTGCAGTTCGGCCGGGGGTGGCGCACGGATCTGGCGGTCCTGGCCCAGGTGTGCGCCGACGCCGGCGCCCTGCTGTGCGCCGACGTCATCCAGGGTCTCGGCGTGGTGCCCGCCGACCTCGAGGCATGGGGCGTCGACTTCGCCATGGCCGACTCCCACAAATGGCTCCTGGGACCGCTCGGCGTGGGCGTCCTCTACGTGCGCGGCTCCGTGCTCGACCGCCTGCGGCCGCTGGAGCCCGGCTGGGCCTCGGTAGCCCACCGGGAGGACTGGGACAACCTGGACCTGGTGTGGGCGGACGGCGCCTGCCGCCTGGAGGGCGGCTCGGCCAACCTCACCGGCATCCACGCCATGGGGGCGTCGATCGACCTCCTGCTGGAAGCCGGGGTCGAGCGGATCTGGGCCCACGTGTGCGCCCTGTGCGAGCGCCTGCGAGAGGGCCTGGAGGCCGGCGGCGCCACCGTGCTGAGCGACGGCTCCGAGGCGGGGCGGTCGGGCATCGTCACCTTCTCGGTCGACGGCGTCGAACCTGTGCTGCTCACCGACGCGCTGCGGGGCGAGGGCATCGTGTGCGCCCCCCGCGCCGGCGGCGTGCGGGTGTCACCGCACGGCTACAACACCACCGACGACATAGACGCGCTGGTGAACGCAGTAGCGGGCGCCCGAAGGGAGTCGTAGACGACCGGGGGGTGTTGCCGGCGGCCGCCCCCGCCGCCGCAGGCGGCCACCCCGGATGCCGGCACGAAGAGGAACAGAACGAGGGGTGGCCGGCTCCGCCGGCCACCCCTCGCCCGAACAAGCTCGCCGAGGAACCTCCGGTTCCGAGCGCGAAACTAGGCAGAGATGAGGTCGCGCAGGCTGCCACCGGTGAAGTCGCGCAGCTTGGCGATGGCCTTCGACTCGATGTGGCGGATGCGCTCCCGGCTGACGCCGAACTTGGCGGCCACCTCGGCCAGCGTGCGGGGCTCGCCCCGGTCGAGGCCGTAGCGCAGTGTGAGGATCTCGCGCTCGCGGGGGTCGAGACGGTCGAGCAGGGCTGCCACCTGGGCGGGCAGCATGGAGGCGAGGGCCGACTGGTCCGGCGCCAGCGCGGCGGGGTCGACCACCAGCTCACCCAGCTCGGTGTCGCCCATGTCGCCCCGTGGCTCGGAGAGCGACACCGGGTCGACCAGGTAGGGCAGCAACTCCTCGATCTTGGCCAGCGGCATGGTGAGGGCGTCGATCAGCTCGCACGGCGCCGGCGGGTGCCCGTGGGTCATCTCGTACGCCACCACCGCCTTTCGCAGGCGCAGGAGCTGGTCGACGGCGTGGACCGGGAGGCGGATCGTGCGGCTGGTGTTGGCGATGCCCCGGGTGATGGCCTGGCGGACCCACCACGTGGCATAGGTGGAGAACTTGAACCCCCGGGAGGCGTCGAAGCGCTCGACGGCCCGGATGAGGCCCATGTTGCCCTCCTGGATGAGGTCCAGCAGCGGGAGGCCCGAAGCCCGGTAGCCCTTGGCGATGGAGACCACCAGCCGCAGGTTGGACTTCACGAATTTCGACGCGGCGTCCTCGCCCGCCTTCACCACGCCGAGCAGCTCGACCCGGTTCTGCTCGGCCGCATCGCTGCCGCACTCGAGCTCGGTGGCGGCGTCCTTGCCCTGCTTGATCAGCCCTGCCAGATGGGCTTCGTCGGCCTTGGTCAGGAGTGGATGGCGGGCGATGTCGTTGAGGTACAGCCGGACGCCGTCCTCCTCGCCACTTCGAGCACTGCGCTCGCTGACCACCCAACTCCCTCCCGCTCGAGGACCCACCCTCATGGTGCCGTGTACGAGATTACAGGGATCTGTTGGCTTTTCCATAGCGCGCCCCTACAGAGGCGACCGAAGCAGCTCCGGCGCGACCGGGCAGGCCGTCTGCGGGTCGTCGTCGGAGGGCGCCCGCAGGCCCGATGGCCCCACGATCTGGTCGCACAGGCCGAGCGGCACCACTTCCTCGGACCGCTCCCACACCGCCAGCGCGTTTCGGGCCAGCGACGCCTCCACCGCGTGCCACATCCGGGCGGGCAGGGCCCGGCCCACGCCCGCCACCAACCACACGGGGATCCCGGCAGCCCGGGCGACGGCCGCTGCGGCCCGGGAACCGGGTGCGGCCACGAACGACCCGGGCCCGAGGGCGCCGGCCTCGAGGATGACCAGGTCGGCGTCCGCCACCGCCGCACCGAGGCCGGCGTCGCCCACGTCCTCCACAACGAGGTCGGCCCCCCGCAGGCGCCGGGCCAGGCCGGCCGACTCGCCGCCGCCCGACACCAGCAGGATCTCCACGTCACCCCGCCGGCGCAGGCCGTCCACCGCCTGCTCGGGCCAGCCCACGAGCACCACCGACGCGTCCTCGGGAACGGCGGCGCACAGCTTGGCGGCCGTGGGGTCGGCGTCAATCTCGGCCGACGCCCGCCACGCCTCGGCCATGGGGTCCGGCGCGCACAGCACCCGGGAGGCGAGCCACCACATGGGCCCCACGGCGGGATGGCGCTCGACCAGGCGCCGGCACGCGGTGACCAGGCCGGACGGATCGTCGCCCAGGGCACCGATGGCGCCCGCCGCCTCCTGCACGAGCAGGCCGGGCCCCGCCCCGGTGGCCCGCGCGACCGACCGCAACCGCTCCATGGGGTGCATCGGCGGACGACGCTACCGCCGCCCGGCAGGCTTGAGGCGGTCGCCCGCGTCCGGTCGTCTCGCTCCGGGAAATGGAGGTGGGCTACCTTGCCGCCGTGGCCAGCGCCCCGCCGCTCGACTTGACCCTGTCTCCGCTGAACGGTCCGCCGCGCAGCGTCGAGGCGTGGCTGACCACCTTCCATCTCGTATTCGTGGCCCTCGACCCGTTCACCTACGAGAGCGCGTGGCTGCTGCCCACCGCGGCCCGGGTGCTCACCGGCTTCCAGGAGGCGGATTGCCGCATCGCCTGGGTCGTCGCCGGCACGCCCGACGAGTGCCGGCAGTTCCTCGGCCCTCTCTCCAAGGCGATCCTCACCTTCTCGGACCCCGACCGCACCGCCATCAAGGCGTTCGGCCTGGAGCGCCTGCCTGCCCTGGTGCACGTGGGCACCGACGGGTCGGTGATCGGCGCAGCCGAGGGATGGGACCCGAAGGAGTGGCGGGGCCTCGCCACGTCGCTGGCCAAGATGATGGCCTGGACCCCGCCCACCATCCCGATCGCCGGCGACCCCGGGCCCTACCCCGGTTCCCCGGCAGACAACTGACCACTTCCGCTCACTGCACGCCGCCGCGGGTGAGGCCGAGCACGTCGAGGGCCCGGTCGAGCTCCTCGCCCGTCATCCAGCCCCGCTCCAGCACGATCCCGCGGATCGAGCGGCCGGTACGCACCGACTCCTTGACGACCTCGGCCGCCCGCTCGTAGCCGATGTGGGAGTTGAGGGCTGTGCCGAGGGACGGGGATGACTCGGCGTAGGCCCTGCACCGCTCCACGTCGGCCTCGATGCCGGCCACGCACGAATCGGCCAACAGCCCGCCGGCGGACGCAAGGAGGCGGACGGACTCGAGGACGTTGCGGGCCATCACCGGCATCATCACGTTGAGCTCGAGGTTCCCGGCCGCCCCGGCGAAGGCGACGGCGGCGTCGTTGCCCACCACCTGGGCCACCACCTGGGCGACCGCCTCGGGGATGACCGGGTTCACCTTGCCCGGCATGATCGACGAGCCCGGCTGGAGGTCGGGCAGGCGGATCTCGGCCAGGCCCGTGCGGGGCCCGCTGGCCAGCCAGCGCAGGTCGTTGGCCAGCTTGTAGAGCGACACGGCCACGGTACGCAGGGCGCCGCTCAGCTCGACCAGCGCGTCCCTGCCGCCCTGGGCCTCGAAGTGGTCGGCCGCCTCCCGCAACACCAGCCCGGTGCGCTCGGCCAGGTGGGCGATGGCCTTCGGCGCGAATCCGGGAGGAGCGTTGATCCCTGTGCCCACCGCAGTGCCCCCGAGGGGCAGCTCCAGGAGGTGGGGAAGCGCCGACGTCAGCCGCTCCACGCCGAGCTCGACGGCCCGCGCCCAGCCGCCGAACTCCTGACCGAGGGTGACCGGCGTGGCGTCCATGAGGTGGGTGCGACCGGACTTCACCACCTCGGCGAACTCCGCCTGCTTTTCCCGGAGTGCGGCGGCCAGCCGTTCGAGCGCCGGCCCCAGGGTGGCGGTCACCAAGGTGGCGGCGGCCAGGTGGATGGCGGTGGGGAACACGTCGTTGGTGGACTGCGAGGCGTTCACGTGGTCGTTGGCGTGCACCGGCCGGCCCAGGCGCTCGGTGGCCAGGCCGGCCACCACCTCGTTCATGTTCATGTTCGACGACGTGCCGGAGCCGGTCTGGAACACGTCCACCGGGAACTGGTCGGCGTACCCGCCCTCGGCCACCTCGCGGGCGGCGGCGGCGATGGCGGCCGCCATGTCGGCGTCGAGAACCCCGAGGTCGGCGTTGGCGTGGGCGGCGGCCAACTTGATCTCGGCCAGAGCGACCCTGAGCGAGGGTTCGATGCTCTGTCCGGAGATGGGGAAGTTCTCGACCGCCCGCTGGGTGGACGCCCCCCAACGGGCGTCGCCGGCGATGCGGATCTCGCCCATCGTGTCGTGCTCGATGCGGTACCCGCTCATCTCCGGTCACGGTAGTTCGCGCTGGCCGCGTCCCCGACGTTCGCCCTCATGGACTTCCGGCGGTTACCGTTTGCTTCCGACAATGCATCGCTCCGGGACGACCCCGCGTCTTCGGTGGCTGGGCATCGCACTGCGCGGCCTCCTACTGGGCGCCCTCCTACTGCGCGGCCTCCTACTGGGCGCCCTTCTGCTGTCCACCACCTTCGGCCTCCCCGGAAGTGGCCCGGTCGCGCTCGCCGACGACATCGCCGACAAGCAGGCCGAGGCGGCGAAGGTGGCCGGGGACCTCGAGGCGCAAGGCGAGCGGGTGAGCATCCTGGCCGAGAAGTTGAACCAGGCCCAGATCGCGGCCGACAAGCTGGCGTAGCAGGTACGGGTGGCCGAGGGCGAGCTGGCGGCGGCCGACAAGGAGTTCGCCGCCGTGCGGGGTCGCCTGAAGGACCGGGCGGTGGCGTCCTATATGGGCGGCGGTCGGGGCGCCCGCGAGCTGCCCATCCAGCAGCTGCTCGACAGCGGGTCGGCCAACGACCTGGTGGTTCGCCGGGCGTACGTCTCGTCCGTCGCCGGCACCGAGGTGGCCACCGCCGACATGCTCGACGCCGCCCAGGAGCAGCGCCGCGTGCAGCGGGCCCACCTCGACGCCGCCCAGCAGTCGGCCGAGCGCGTGCTCGACGACGTGGCCGCCCAGCGCAAGGCGGCGGCGGCGGCGGCCGCCGAGCGCAAGGCCACCCTGGAGCGGGTGCAGGGTGAGCTCGGGGAGCTGGTGGCGGCCGAGCAGGCCCGCCGGGCGGCAGAGGAGGAGAAGCGGGTGCAGGCCGAGCTGGCCGCCCGTCAGGCGCGCGAGGAGGCGGCCCGCTCCGCGGCCAGGGCCGAGCGCGAGCGGGAGGAGGCGGCGAGGCGCAGCACGACCACCACGGCCCCCCGACTCCCGTCGATCACCGTCCCCCTCGCCAACAGCGACGAGAGTGACCCGCCGGCCGACGAGGAACGGGCCCGCCCTCCGGCGCCGGGAGGCGCCACCGCCGTCGCCGAGGCCAGACGCCATCTGGGCAAGCCGTACGAGTACGGCTCGCCGGGCCCGGACAGCTTCGACTGCTCGGGCCTGACAAGTTTCGCCTGGCGAGCGGCCGGCCGGAGCCTCCCCCACTCGTCGGTCGCCCAGTACGGCGCCACCATCCACGTGCCCGTTTCGCAGATCGAGGTGGGCGACCTCATCTTCTACGGCACGCCCATCCACCACGTCGGCCTCTACGCCGGCGACGGGCTGATGGTGGAGGCGTCCGAGACCGGGACGCCTGTCCGCATGGCGTCGATCTTCCGGCGCGACCTCGTCGGCGTGGGGCGCGTCGGGTAGAACCCCCGGGTGGCCGGCCGCATCCCAGCTCCCGAACTCGACGGGGGCACCGGCTGGCTCGGCGTGGCAAAGCCACTCACGATGGCCCGCCTCAAGGGCAAGGCGGTGCTCCTGCACTTCTGGTCGGCATCGAGCGCGGAGTGCCAGCGCCTGATCGACGACCTGCGCCCGATCGAGGAGCTGTTCGCCGACGAGCTGGTGGTGATCGGCGTGCACACGCCCCGGTTCCCGGCGGAGGCGGACCACGCCACGGTGGCCGACGCGGTAGCCGCCCTGGCCATCGCCCACCCCGTCGTCGACGACGCCACCCTGGCGCTGTGGGAGGCCTACGGCGCCGAGGAGTGGCCCACGGTCGTCCTGATCTCGCCCGCCGGCGAGATCACCGGGATGGTCTCGGGTGACGATTGCGGCGAGGTGCTGGAGGCGGCGGTCACCGAGGTGCTGGAGGGATCGACGGTCACGGGCCGGGTACGGCGCCGCCCGGTGGTGCTCGACCCGCCGCTCCTCCCGAAGGGGCCGCTGGCCTTTCCCGGCAAGGTGGCGTGCTCGCCCGACGGCCGCCTTCTGGCGGTGGCCGACACGGCCCACGACCAGATCCTCGTCTGCTCGCTCGACGGCGTCGTGCTGGAGGCCCACACCGGCTTCCTGCGCCCCCAGGGCGTGCGCTTCGACCTGAGCGGCGTGGTGGTGTGCGACACCCTGGCCGACCGGGTGGTGCGCACGGACGGCGAGGTGCTGGCCGACAGCGTCGTGTCCCCGTGGGACCTGGTGAGCGACGGCCGCTCCTGGGTCATCGCCGAGGCGGGCGGCAACCGCCTCATGCGGGTGCGGCCAGGCGAGCTGCGGGCCCGACTGGTGGCCGGCACCGGCGCCGAGGGGGCGATGGACGGGCCCGTCGAGAAGGCCGAGCTGTCGCAGCCGTCAGGGGTCACCTACACGGCGGCCGGTGTGGTGTTCGTCGACGCCGGCGGCAGCGCGCTGCGCACGGTGGTGGAGGACCGCCGGAGCGCCACGGTGTCGACGCTGGTGGGCGACGGTCGCCTCGGTTGCGGCGACGCCGACGGGCCGGGGGATGTGGCGGCCCTCCAGTTCCCGCTCGGTGTCGCCGCCGACCCCCGGATCGCCGACGCGCCGATCTACGTGGCCGACACCTACAACGACGCCATCCGCGTGTGGGAGGACGGCCGGCTGCGGACGCTGGCGGTCCGCGGCCTGCGCCGGCCGGGCGGCATCGACGTGCTGGGCGACGGCCGCCTGGTCGTGGCCGACACCGGCAACCACCGCATCGTGCTCATCGACCCCTCCACCGGCGCAGTTACGCCGATCGATATCGACGAGACATGGGTGCACGGCATCGACGGCCCGCCCGTGCGGCTGTCCCCCGGCCGCTCGGTCACGGTGGACGTCGGCATCGCGCTGGTGGACGAGTCGCTCGACCGGGGTAGCGGCGCGTTGCCGGTCTCGGTGGTGGTGTCGTCCCGACCGGCCGGCCTCCTGGCCGCCGGCCCCCTTCGGCTGTCGCTCGAAGACGCCCACGGGGCCGTCGAGGTCACCGGCGGGACCACCGGCTTCGGCCACCTCCTGGTCGAGGTCACCGCCTCCACCCTGGGCGCCGCCAACCCCACGCAACGCATTCAGCGCTTCCGCCACACCCTCGACGTCTCCCCGTAAGCGGCCACCTCCACAGAATGAATCAATGAATCGGCCGGGGTTCGTTAGGCCCGGGAGCGCCACCAGCGGCGGGCGACGGCGCCGGCGGCGACCACCCAGACGGCCGCCAGGATGACGGCCAGCCCGCCGCCGTAGTTGCGGGGCAGGATCGACGGGTTGGTGGACACCCGCCCGTACCCCCGCACGAACGGCACCGAGAACAGCGCCACCATGCCCGACACGATAAGCGCCGCCTGCACCGGCCCCCGTGCCCGCTCAGGGACGACCTTGGCCAGGCCCCACCCGACCAGGACCACGACCGGGGCGAGCAGCAGGTCGTGCACGACGGCGGCGCCGACCACGAACCGGATCGACTCCCCCGGCTGGGTCTTGTCGGGATCGGACACGAGACCCAACGCGCCGATGGTCATCACCACCCAGCCGACCCCGACGGCGGGCCAGAACAGCCGGCCGGGCGGGGCTTCTTCCTCATGCCGATCGCCCGCCGTCACCGGACCACCAGCCTGGTGACCCACTTGGTCTGGAGGACGCCGGGCCGGTTGGGGCCGATCAGGCGCACAGGGAACCCGTGGTCGATGTGGAGCGCCTCACCGAACAGGTCGAGGGCGAGGAGTGTGTCGACGTCGGCCGCATGGTCCTCGTTCAACTTCGAGGCCCGGTACGCGCCGCGAGCCTGGAGCGACTCGACCTTGACGGTGGCGCCCTTCTTGGCCCCCGCCATCTCGAGCAGGTCCCGCACCCGCACGCCCGACCAGGTGGCGGTGGAGCTCCAGCCCTCGACGCAGGCGATGGGCAGCACCGCCTCGTGCTGGGGCATGGCCCGCAGGTCGGCCAGGGTGAGCGACAGCGGCCTCGTCACGCCGCGACCCTTCACCGTCAGGCGGAATGCGGGATCGTTGGCAGCGGCCACGACCTTGGCGCCGGAGGCCGTCTTGTTCACGGGCAGACCCTGCGGGCCGTTCTTGGGGCGACGGGGCGCAAGGAAGCCGAGGCGGTCGAGGGGGCGCAGCGTCTGGCCAACCGTCACCAGCGTGAGCAGCCCGGAGGCGGCGAACGCGGTGCCGAGCAGGCCACGGCGGGACAGCCCTGCATGCTCGACGTCGGCAGGAGCATCCGCCGGCCGGCGCCGGCGGATGACCTCGGCCGACACCGGCAGCTTGGCGCCGATGTGCGCCGCCAGCCCACCGATGGTGATCCACGCCACCCAGTAGTGGGTGGCGGGGAAGTTGAAGTGCCACGGGTACCAGCGGGCGATGTTGGCCACGCCGCTGAAGAGCATGAACAACGAGCCGCCAACCAGGGGGACCAGGCTGATCCGCTCCACGGCGTGGGAGACAGTGCGCACCGGCGGCCACGACCAGAAGCTCGGGTAGACGACCCACAACTTGGCCAGCAGCAGGGGCACGGCCGCGATGCCCGTGGCCACATGGACCCCCTGGGTGATCCGGTACAGGCCGGCGGGCCGGGCGGGCCACGTGAACCATCCCGGTGGGTACTGGATGAGATGGGACAGCAGCCCGGTGAGGAAGCAGGTGGTGAAGGCGATGCCGAGGGACAGGCCCAACCATGCCGCCGCCCGCCGGTCATGCAGCGGGCTGTCGAACGTCTCAG
>JBKJNA010000131.1:0-13780 GCA_046596195.1 Acidimicrobiales bacterium
CCCACGCCAAACTGATGCACGGCCTCAAGACCAAGAAGACGACGGCGTGACGGACTCGCTCAACACCATTTTCACGCATGCGTCGCGGCCGCGCAGCGGGCACAGAAACTGATGCGAGATCCCGTGCTTGGCCGCCAGGCCCGCGTCAAACAGTGGGTGGCGTCGGGCGGAGCGGACCCGAGCGTATCGACCACGACAGCTTCGATCACGTCGTCGCCGATGGTGCGGGCCGCTCCCGGTCGGGGCGCGTCCACCAGCCCGTCGAGGCGATCGGCAGCGAAGCAGTGTCGCCACTTCGACACCGTCACCGGGTTGCATCCCAGCTCGGTGGCGATCTCGGCCTGTGTGCGGGTTCCTTCAGCGCAGGCCAGCACGATGCGACAACGCAGGGCCAGTGCCTGCGACGACAGGTGTCGCCGGGACCAGCGCTGCAGCGCCTCACGTTCATCGGAGGTGAGGCTGATCTGGACTGTGGGTCGGCCGGCGCGCGCCACGGCAAGCTCCTTCTGTCAGGGGTTCTACCTGACAGAACGCGCCCCCATCGCGAAGGTTCCCGATCTATCGAGATTTCTCAGCTAATCAGCCTTACGGGACACTAGCCGGCCCTTGCGCTCGCCAGGACCTTGCAATCCGCTCTGCGGCTCGACGCCCGCGACCCGCAGCGCAGAGCATCGTGGAGCCTGAGGCGGGCCGTTACGGTTCCGCTCTCACAAGATGTGGAAGGGAAGCCCGTCGGACTCGGATGCCGCCTGCAGGTTCGGGCCCACGTCGTCTCGCGACACGGCGATCCCGCCGCCGAACCAATGGCCAGCAGCAAGGGCCTCGACCATGGCCGCCGAAAGGGGTCGCCGCTCCGCGCGATGGCGCTTCTGGAGCCTCGCCATTGACCACGCGACCTTCCGCAGGGGCAAGATCTCGATGTCGGCGGGCAGCGCGACCAGCCGGGCCCGGAACTCCGCCTGAAGTTTCTCCGGCAGCGAGGCGACGGGGGCAGACAGCTTGCCGACCACCGCCGTGTCGGCGAAAGACGAGCACAGCCGGAACAGCCACATGCCCGTTGTCGCGATGCCCTCAGGAGCGACACCGTCGAGATCGCCGGCTCGACTGCCTGCAAGCACGTCGCGGAGCAGGTGGTCGTCGATGACGGTGACCGGCACTACGTCGTGGCGA
This sequence comes from Acidimicrobiales bacterium, assembly GCA_046596195.1. GTDB lineage: Bacteria > Actinomycetota > Acidimicrobiia > Acidimicrobiales > JAHFUS01. Next base: position 1,171 of record JBKJNA010000131.1, read on the forward strand.
GGTCAGGGTCGTCCATGCCGGCCACGAACGCCAAGTGGTCCTCCGAGGACAGGGCCGAGCCGAGAATGCTCTGCCGAGCGCCCGGGGGGAGGAGGACAACCGCGTCCCCCAGGTCGATCACCGTGACACGCCCGCCGTGATCGAGGCCCCACCGGTGCCGGACCGCAGCCGGCACGGAAATCTGTCCACTCGTCGAGACCAGGAATTCCGAGGTTGTCGCCACCGGGATCCTCCTATCACTTGGTAATTCCACAGCGTACCAAGCACACGCACCTCGAAGGCTCTGTGCCCACCCACTGCGCCGGTGGGGTCGGGACGGAAGCCGGTCCGAGGCGGTGGGTTGGTTCGGCGGAACCGGGAGGACGGCCGAGGTGGCGGCGGGAAGGACAGCCGGGGGAAGGGGAAGTGCCCGGGTCCCGGGAGAGTGGTGGTGGGGGTGTGGGGAGTATGCCGCCGGCCGGGGGCCGGCGGGCTCACACACTATGCACAGGGGTGCGGGAGTGGGTTTCGTGACGTACGGTTATTGCCATGGACCACGCTGGCCCCGAGCCCGGCAGAGGACCGGGTCGCCCACGGAAGTGGGCCGACGACGCCGAGCGGGCACGGGCCTACCGGCGGCGGCGAGCCGCCGATCTGGCAGATTCTGAGGCGCTCCGGGCAGAACGACGGACGCTCCGGCGCCAAGTGGGTCACCTCACGAGGAAGCTGGCCCGCCTCGAGGCCAGCCTGACGCGCGTGGAGCGCGAGCGCGACGTCGCCCTGCGTGACCTAGATGACCAGGCCGCCACCCTGGTATCCGTTCACGCTGAGTTGGACCGGTTACGGCGGCTACGGACGACGACGCAAGCCGACAGCGCCATCCCGTCGTCGGTCAACGATCCGGCGCCCGCAGGAGGCAATCGTGCCGCCCGCCGGCGGGCCGAGAGAGCGCAGCGTCGTCGCTGATGCGAGGCGCGGCTGTGCCGCGCCGGCAGCGCCGAACGTGTTGCTCGGTCCCCCCCACTGGGCGGGGTGGCAACTCCCACGGAATTCATGGGACTCCCTCCGCTTCTTCGGGAGTGACTCGTGGCGGCTCCCCTACTCCCCCTTCACTACTCCCGACCACCTCCGTCATGCGCCCGCAGCGAGATCACGTCAATCGGGCTGCGCAAACCGCACTCGACATGCGCATCTCGGTACTGATGACGCTCGACGACACCCGGAGGCGGGCCATGGACGACAGGCGACTCACGCTCAGCATCGACGAGGTGGCGGCGGTGCTCGGGATCTCCCGCGGCCTCGTCTACGGGTTGGTGGGCCGAGGAGAGCTGCCGAGCATCCGGTTCGGCCGCCGGATCCTCGTTCCGAGCCGGGCGATTTACGACCTGGTCGAAATCCCTGCCGGCGATGCGCCAGCACCGTGACGACGATTGCCTCGCCGTCGATTCATCCGGCCGCCGGTCCGGTGGCGAGGGCCTGGCCGAGGGCGACGGCCACCGCCTCGTCTGCCGCCTCGACGGCGTGGGCGTACACCCGCAGCGTCATGGCGGGGTTGGCGTGGCCGAGGCGGCCGGCCACGGTGCGGACGTCGTGACCACCGCTGATGGCGACGGTAGCCGACCAGTGCCTCAGGTCATGAAGACGCCACTTCCGGTCGATCCCGGCCGCCGACCGGGCCCGGGTCCACCACCACCCGATCCTGGACGGCGGGGGCGGGTTCTCGTCGAGGGAGAACAGGTACGGGGAGATCGCCGACCGCTCCTGGCGGAGGGTCTCGATCGCGGCGACGGTGTCGACGTCGAGCCGGACAACGCGCCGGTTGGCCGTCTTGGTCGGCGCGTCGACCAGGACCGAGGCGCCCGCCTCACCAGGGTGGCGGGCCACGCTGCTGTCGACGGTGAGCTGGTCGCCGTCGAGGTCGGCCCACCGCAGGGCCGCCAGCTCCGCTCGGCGCAGGCCGGCGGCGGCGGCCAGGCGGAGAGCCAGGGCGGCGGCCGGGTCGATGGCGGCGGCAGCGGCGATCACCGCGTGCACGTCGTCGGTGCTCATGGCCTGGCGGGGTGACTGACGGGGTTGGCGCAGGCGGGCAGCCATGGCCGGGTTCATGCCGATCCACCCCCACCGCACCGCCTGCGATACGGCGGCCCGCAGGGCACTGTGGCGGCCCCGGATGGCCGTCTCCCCCACTCCCGCCCGGCGCATTCGAGCGTGCCAGCGCTCCACGTCGGCCACACCGAGGCGGGCCAGGCGGATCGACGCGATGGGGTCGTTGGCGATGAAGCGGATCCGGCCCGCGTAGTCACGGCGCGACGCCGGCGCCCACACGCCGGCGTTCACCTCCTGCCATTCGTCGAGGACGTCGGCGACCGTACGCCCCGCGTCTTTGGACGGGGCGGCCACCTCCAGCGACGCGGCCACTCGCTGGGCCTCGCGCTTGGAGCCCCGCACGGTGCGACTCAGCTGGGTCGGGCGGCCCGTTCGGTCGCGTCCGGTGAACACCCGCACCTCCCAGACGCCCCGCTCCCGCTCCCTGATCGTCGCCACGCAACCAAGGTACAGCAGTAGGGATAGAGTAGGGATTAGGCCCGGATCGGGGTCGCCGGCCGGAAGCTTGACTACGAGATATGCCTGCCGGATATGGCTCTTGCGATGATGAGGCGCTGGATCTCCGACGTGCCCTCGAAGATCGTGTAGATCTTGGCGTCGCGGTGCCAGCGCTCCACCGGCTCGTCGCGCACGTAGCCGGCGCCGCCGAGGATCTGGATGGCCTCGTCGGTGACCTTCACCGCCGTCTCCGCTGCGAACAGCTTCGACATCGAGCCCTCGCCGTTGGGGAAGCCGTTGCCCTGGCGGCTCATCCACGCCGCGCGCCACACCAGCAGCCGGGCGGCGTCGATAGCGACCTTCATGTCGGCCAGCTTGAAGGCGATGGCCTGGTTCTCGACGATGGCCCGCCCGAACTGGTGGCGGGTACCGGCGTAGGCGAGGGCGTGCTCGTAGGCGGCCCGGGCGATGCCCACCGCCTGCGCTCCGATCGACGGCCGTGACGCCTCGAACGTTGCCATGGCGGCCTGCCTGCGGCCGCTGCTCCTGCCCTCCCGGGCGCGGGCCAGCTTCTCGTCCAGGCGCTCCTTGCCGCCGAGCAGGCAGTGCCCCGGCACCCGGCACCCGTCGAGCACGACCTCGGCGGTGTGGGATGCGCGGATGCCCATCTTCTTGAACTTCTGCCCTTGCGACAGGCCGCCCGTCCCCGGCGGCACCACGAAGCTGGCGTGCCCTCGCGACCCGAGAGACGGGTCGACCGATGCCACGATCACGTGCACGCCGGCGATGCCGCCGTTGGTTATCCAGGTCTTGGTGCCGTCGAGCACCCACTCGTCGGTGGCCTGGTCGTGGACAGCCCGGGTCCGCAGCGCGCTGACGTCGGACCCGGCGTCGGCCTCGGAGACGGCGAACGCCGCCACCGCCACCTTGTCCCGCTCGTCACGGAAGCACCGCGGGAGCCACTCGGCCACCTGCTGCGGGGTGCCACTGGCCATGATCCCCGACACGCCGAGCGTGGTGCCAAACAGGGACAGGGCGATGCCGGCGTCGCCCCAGCACATCTCCTCCATCACGACCGGGATGAGCAGCCCGGTGGGGTCGGCGAAGGCGTTGGCCACGAAGTCCAGCGAGTAGAGACCCACCTCGGCCGCCTGCTCGATCACCGGCCACGGCGTCTCCTCCCGCTCGTCCCATTCGTGGGCGGCGGGCCGCACCACCTGCTCGGCGAAGTCGTGCACCCAGGCCTGGAGCTGGCGCTGGTCGTCGTCGAGCTCGAGAGAGAAGGGGGCCACGTGGTCTCCTGGGGCGGGAAGGGCGGGACCATGATGCCCGCCACGGGTCCCCCGCCGGGGGAGCCCGCCGTACAGTCGACCATGCGCGTCGCCGCCATCGGCACCGATGGCCGCCTGGAAATCGTCGAGCGGCCCGAGCCGGAGCCCGGGCCCGGCGAGGTCGTGGTGGCCGTGGAACGGTGCGGGATCTGCGGCAGCGACCTGCACCTGCGGGCGTCCGGGTTGCTGCCCGCCGGCGCCGTCCTCGGCCACGAGTTCGGCGGTCCCGTCGTGGTGGCCGCTCCCGACGGCGACGGCCCCGCCGTCGGCACGCTGGTCTCGGTCCTCCCGGCCCGCCGGTGCGGCACGTGCGAGGCGTGCACCAGTGGTCGCTCGAACCTGTGCCCGCTCCAGGTGCCCACGTCGATCGGCCTCGGGTGGCGCAATGGCGGCTACGCCGAGCAGGTCGTCGTGCCGGGCTCGTCGTGCCACCCGGTGCCACCGCACACCACACCGGCCCAGGCGGCGCTGGCCGAGCCCTATGCCGTGGCGCTCCACGCCATCGCCCGCAGCCGGATGGCCGCCGACACCGACCTGGCGGTGGCCGTCATCGGCGCCGGCTCGGTCGGCCTCATGTGCGTGGCGGCCCTGGTCCAGGCCGGCATCACCCGGGTGGCCGTGGCCGAGCCCCGCACCGTCCGGGCAGCGGCGGCCCGTGCCATGGGCGCGGCCGCGGTGGACCGGGCCGGTGAGATCGCCCGCGCCCTCGGCCGGCCGCCGGACGTGGTGTTCGAGGCCACGGGGACAGGCGAGGCGCCGGGCCAGGCCGTGGAAACCGCCGCCATCGGCGGCCAGGTCGTGCTGCTCGGCGTCGGCGCGCCCGGCGGCCAGGTGCCCATGCCGGCGTTCTTGTGGGTGGTGAAAGAGGTCGACGTGGTGCCGTCGATCGCCTACACCGACGCCGAGTTCGCCCAAGCGGTGGCTGCCGTCGGCGACGGGGCGGCGGACAAGATCGTCGCATCCATCCAACACCGCCGTCTGGCCGACGCCGAGCAGGCCTTCGACGACCTGCGCCGGCCGGACGGCCCGGTGAAGGTCCTGCTCGACCCGACCCGGTGACCCCCGCCAGGACCCGGAGGTGCTGGTTTGGGGCTCGCCGCCACAGGGCACACCCTCGACCATCGGGGCGGCGGTAGGTGTCCCGGCCTCCTGCCGTGGAGCCGGGGGACGAGCCGGACAAGCCGGGACCCTGAAGACCTCGGGGCGCGCGTTCGGAGCACCGGAAGGGCGAGATGCGGCAGAAAGTCGAGGTGCGGGAGCAGGCGGAGGACGCCGATCTCGCTCGTCTGGCGTCTGCCGGGGATCTCGCCGCTTTCGAGGAGTTGTACCGGCGCCACGTCGAGGCGGCGTGGCGCATGGCCCTCGCCGTCACGAGCAACCCGCACGACGCAGCCGACGCCGTGAGCGACGCCTTCACCCGTGTCCTCCAGGCCCTGCCCCTCCGCCCGCAAGCGGCCGGGCACTTCCTCCCCTACCTGCTGGCGGCCGTGCGCAACGCGGCCATCGACGGCTTGCGTCGCGGGGGGCGCCGGGGCACAGGCCGTGCCGGCGAGCACGACGACCTTGCCAGCCTCGTCCCAGGCCCAGGTGATCGGCTCGAAGCGGACGTCGAGGCCACGATGGTCGGCTGCGCGTTCCGGAGCCTTCCGGAGCGGTGGCGGTCCGTGCTGTGGCTCACCGAGGTCGAGGGCATCGCCGCCCGTGACGTCGCCGTGCTGCTCGGCATGACGCCGAACGGCGTGGCGCAACTCGCCGTGCGGGCCCGCACCGGCCTGCGCCAGCGGTACCTCCAGGCCCACCTGCGCCAGACGGAGGTCCGCTCCGCCTGCCGGGATGCGGTCAGCCGGCTCGGCGCGTACGCGGCCGGGGGCCTCGCTCCGCGCGACATCTCCAAGGTCGACCAGCACCTGGCCGGCTGCGAGCCGTGCCGCTCCCGGCTGACCCAGTTGCGGGAGGTCACTCCCTGCCTGCACCGCGCCGTCCTCCCCCTGCCGGTAGCTCTGGCCGCCATGTCGGCTGCCAGGCTCCACGTCGCCACCGGTGGGGCGTCCGCCGGAGCAGCGGCCACGACCGCCGCCGCCGCACCCGCAGGGATCGGGGCCGGTCTGGTGGCCGCCGTTGCCCCGGCTCCGTTGGTCGCCACCTTCGCATCCGCCGCGCTCCTCGTGGCCGGGTTCGTCGGCACCGGTGTGATGGCCGAGCGCTCGAAGCGCGAGGCGCCACCTACCGTCGCCGCGCTTGCGCCGCAGACGGGGTATGCGACCTTCGGGGTCGCAGCCGCTCCGCCGGCCACCCCCGCTCCGGGTGGTGACCCGGTGGCGGCGCTCCTCGACGCGACGGCCGGCGCCACCGACGTGGCGGCGGTCAGCGACCTGGTGGCCCGCCTCGGGCATGACCTGGCCAAGCTGCCCGTCGCCGCTCCCGCCGCCCTGGCCGCCGCCGGGCGCGGTGACGTGCGCATCGACGTCGGACCGGCCGCCGCCGGCGTGGACCTCCGGCAGGGCCCCCAGGCGTGCCCGTCCTTCCGCGTGCTCGGCGTCGATGTCGGCTGCCGGAGCCCCGGCGGGCCGATGGTCGTGGCGCCGGCCGACCCGCGTGCCGGCGGCGGCGCCGGCGCGGCAGCGCCGGAAGAAGCGATCCCGCTCGCCGACGGGTTGCAGGAACTCGGGGACGAGCCGGCCGCTCCCTGATTACATGCCGCAACATGCGAAAGAGCCCCCGACCAGAGGTCAGAGGCTCAGACGCACGTTCCTGTGTGCTGCGGTGTGCAGCGTTCGTACCCCGGGGCTAGAGCGGGCGGACGCTGGCCGCCTGCAGGCCCTTCGGGCCCTCCTGCACTTCGAACTCGACCTGCTGGCCCTCTTCAAGCGAGCGATACCCGTTGGTCTGGATAGCACTGAAGTGCACGAACACGTCCGCGCCCTCCGACTGCGAGATGAACCCGTAGCCCTTCTCGGCGTTGAACCACTTGACCGTTCCGGTCGCCACGATGGCGATCCTCCTTCTTGTGTGACTGCTTCCAGGAGAATGCCATCCGTGCGACTGCGTCGTGCGATGCAGCAAGTCTCCGCCCGAAGACGTTAGCAGCCATCCCTCCCGCCGCAAGGGGCCGCTGTCACCTATGGACAACGGTGCCTCCAGGTGTGTCCTTCACCGTCCATCCCAGGCCCACCAGCTGGTCGCGGATCGCATCGGAGCTGGCGAAGTCCCTGGCCACCCGGGCTGCATCACGCTCGGCGACCAGGGCGGCGAGGTCGGCGTCGACGGTGGTGTCGGCGGTGCGCGCCACCAGGCCGAGGGCGGCGGCGATCTGGTCAACAGCGGCCACGACCGGGGCGGCGCCGGCCACGTCTCCGCGGCCGAGTGCGCCGTTGGCTGCACGCACCAGGGCGAACAGCGAGCCGGTGGCGGCCGGGGTCCCCAGGTCGTCGTCCATGGCGGTTCGAAAGGCGGCGAGGGCGCCGGCGTCGGCTCCGGGCGCAGGCGACGGGCGCTGGTCACCCAACGCCTCCCACCGGCGGGCCAGCTCGTCGAGGCGCTCCAGCGAGCGCTCGGCGTCGGTGATGCTCCCGGGAAGCACCTCGAGGGGCGAGCGGTAGTGAGCCTGGAGGACGAGCACCCGGTAGGCCCGCGGATCGTGGCGGGAGAGCAGGTCCGTCAGCGTGGTGAAGTTGCCGAGCGACTTCGACATCTTCTCCCCCTCTGTCTCCACGAAGGCGTGGTGCATCCAGTGGTGGGCGAAAGCGTGGTGCAGGGCGACGGCCTGGGCCCGCTCGTTCTCGTGGTGCGGGAACTTGAGGTCGAGGCCGCCGGCGTGGAGGTCGAATCCGTCGCCCAGCAGCCGCAACGACATCACCACGCACTCGGTGTGCCAGCCGGGCCGGCCGGCGCCCCACGGCGAGTCCCACGACGGCTCGCCCGGCTTGGCCTTCTTCCACAGGGCGAAATCGAAGGGCGAGCGCTTCTCGTCGACCACGTCGACCCGCTCACCGACCCGCAGGCTGTCGAGGGCCTGGCCGGCCAGCAGGCCGTAGCCGGCCACCGCCTCGACTGCGAAGTAGACGCCGTCGCCCGTCTCGTAGGCCATGCCCTTGCCCACCAACTCCTCGATCAGCGCCACCATCTCGGGCACGAAGGCGGTGGCGTGGGGGTCCTCGTGGGGCCGCAGCACGCCGAGCCCCTCGACCGCGTCGTACCACGCCTTCTCGAACTCGGCGGCCACGTCTGCCTCCGTACGGCCCTCCTTTGCGGCGCGGGCGATGATCTTGTCGTCGATGTCGGTGATGTTGGAGACGTGGCGCACCTCGAGCCCGCTCCACACCAGGTACCGGCGCAGCACGTCGTAGACCAGCATTTGGCGGCCGTGGCCGATGTGGGGCGGGCCGTACACCGTGGGGCCGCAGACGTACATCGACACCCGGCCCGCATCCCGGAGGGCAAGCTCCCGCACGGTTCCCGATGCAGTGTCGTGGAGGCGCAGCACGCAGGTACGGTAACCCCACCATGACCGCCACCGTCCCGGAAAAACCCTCCCTCGATGGGCTCGAGGAGCGCTGGTCGGCGCGCTGGGAGGAGGCCGGCACCTACCGATTCGAGCGCACCGGTCCCCGCTCCGAGGTCTTTTCGGTCGATACGCCGCCGCCCACCGTGAGCGGGTCGCTCCACGTGGGCCACGTGTTCTCCTACACCCACACCGACACCGTCGCCCGCTTCTGGCGCATGCGGGGCAAGCAGGTCTTCTACCCGATCGGGTGGGACGACAACGGCCTGCCCACCGAGCGCCGTGTCCAGAACTACTTCGGCGTGCGCTGCGACCCGTCGCTCCCCTACGACCCGTCGTTCGAGCCACCGGGTGCGGGCGGGAAGCACCAGGTGCCGGTCTCCCGACCCAACTTCGTCGAGCTGTGCGAGCGGCTCACGGCCGAGGACGAGCAGGCCTTCGAGGACCTCTTCCGCCGCCTCGGCCTGTCGGTCGACTGGACCACCACCTACACCACCATCGGAAGCGCGGCCCAGCGCGTCTCGCAGCTCGGCTTCCTACGCATGCTCGGCCCCGGCCACGCCTACCAGCAGGTCGCCCCCACCCTGTGGGACGTCGACTTCCAGACGGCGGTGGCCCAGGCCGAGTTGGAGGACCGAGAGCAGCCCGGCGCCTTTCACCGCATCCGCTTCGGCGACATCGAGATCGAGACGACCCGGCCCGAGCTGATCCCCGCCTGCGTCGCTCTCGTCGCCCACCCCGACGACCCGAGGTTCCAGCCCCGGTTCGGCGACACCGTTCCCTCGCCCCTGTTCGGCGTCGACGTCCCGGTCCTCGCCCACCCGCTGGCCGATCCCGAGAAGGGGTCGGGGATCGCCATGATCTGCACCTTTGGCGACGTGACCGACGTGGTCTGGTGGCGCGAGCTGCACCTGCCGGTGCGCAGCATGCTGGGTCGCGACGGGCGGGTCCTGCCCACGCCCCCCGACGGCGTCCCCGACAACGAGGCGTGGCAGGAGCTGGCCGGCGCCACCGCCAAGCAGGCGAGGGCCCGCATCGTCGAACGGCTGAAGGCGAGCGGGGACCTGATCGGCGAGCCTCGCGCCATCACCCATCCGGTCAAGTTCTTCGAGAAGGGAGACCGCCCGCTCGAGATCGTCACCAGCCGGCAGTGGTTCATCAAGGTCCTCGAGGACAAGGCGCCCCTGAAGGAGCAGGGCCGCGAGCTGCGCTGGCATCCGCCGTTCATGGCGGCGCGCTACGAGAACTGGGTCGACGGGCTCAACAGCGACTGGTTGGTCAGCCGCCAGCGCTTCTTCGGCGTGCCCTTCCCGCTCTGGTACCCGATCGGCGACGACGGGGAGGTCGACCACAGCCGGCCGCTCACGCCGCCCGAGGAGCGTCTCCCGGTCGACCCGTCCACCGATGCGCCGGACGGCTACACCGAGGACCAGCGCGACCAGCCCGGCGGGTTCGCCGCCGACCCCGACGTGATGGACACGTGGGCCACCTCGTCGCTCACACCGCAGATCGCCGGCGGTTGGGGCAACGACGACGAGCTGTTCGAGATGGTGTTCCCCATGGACGTGCGGCCCCAGGCCCACGACATCATCCGCACGTGGCTGTTCTCCACCGTCGTCCGCTCGTACCACCTGCACGACGGCGCGCTCCCGTGGACCGATGCCGCCATCTCGGGCTGGATCCTCGACCCCGACCGCAAGAAGATGTCGAAGTCGAAGGGCAACGCCCAGACACCCATGGGAGTCCTGGAGCAGTACGGCACCGACGCAGTGCGCTACTGGGCGGCCAGCGCCCGCCCCGGCACCGACACCGCCTTCGACGAGAGCCAGATGAAAAACGGGCGCCGCCTCGCCACCAAGGTCCTCAACGCGTCGAAGTTCGTCCTGTCGCTGCCCGCCGGCGAAGGGTCGCCGTCGGCCCCGCTCGACCTGGCCCTGCTGGCTGGCCTCGACAAGGTGGTGGCCGAGGCCACGGCCGCCTTCGAGGGCTACGACTATGCCCGCGCCCTGGAGCGCACGGAGGCGTCGTTCTGGTCGTTCTGCGACGACTACCTGGAGCTGGCCAAGAACCGCGCCTATGGCGGTGGCGAGGGAGGCGGGTCGGCCACCGCCACCCTCGAGATCGTGCTGTCGGCCTTCCTGCGCCTGTTCGCCCCGGTCCTGCCCTTCGTCACCGAGGAGGTGTGGTCGTGGTGGAAGGACGGCTCCGTGCACCGCGCCACATGGCCCGACGCCGGCGACCCGGGCGCCGGGGCGGGAGGCGACCCGCTCGTGCTGGAGACGGCCAGCGACGTCCTGCGGGCCGTCCGCAAGGCCAAGAGCGAGGCCAAGGTGTCGCAGCGGGCGGCCGTCGACCTCGTCGTCGTCCGCGACACGTCCGCCCGGTTGGCTGCCCTGCGGGCCGCCGGATCCGACCTGTGTGACGCCGGCTCGGTGGCGGAGCTTCGGTTGGAGGAGTCCGACGCGGCGTCTGTGGGGGTCACCCTCGCCCCTCCGGCGCCGGCGCCGGAGGCCCCGCCCGCCTGAGCCCGCGCCCGCCTGGGTACGCCGCAGGGTGCGGATTCCGGGCCCCCACGCCGTCGCAGGCGCCCGCCGGGGGAACGGCAGCGTCGACGGGGCGACTACCGTCGGGCGATGGCAGCGGCGAGGGCCCCGCTGGCGGGCGTGGTGCTGGCCGGTGGCAGCGGGAGCCGGCTCGGGCGGCCCAAGGCGACGGTCGTGGTGCGGGGTCGCACGCTGGCCGAGCGGGCCGTCGAGCTCCTCGTGGCCCGCTGCGACCCGGTGATCGTGGTGTCCCGGGCCGACGTGCCGCTGCCGGCGCTCGACGTGGCGGTGGTCTTCGACCGCCGAGGGGTGCGGGGGCCGATGAACGCCCTGGCCACAGGACTGGCGGCGGTGGACACCGACGACGTGCTCGTCCTCGCCTGCGACCTGCCCTTCACCGGGCCGGTGCTCGACCGGCTGCTCGCTGCCCCCCGTGGCCGGGCCGTCGCCGCACGGGATGAACGCCTGCAGCCGCTGTGCGCCCGCTACCCGCGGGAAGAGACCCTCGCCGCGTGCCGCAAGCTGGCCGCCCAGGGTGTGCGGCGGATGACGTCGCTGCTCATCACCCTCGACGCCAGGTCCATTGAGGCAGGCGACGACGAGCTGTTCAATGTCAACACGCCTGAGGACCTCGAGGCCGCCCGCCTACGCCCACCTGACGCCTGACCGCCCGGGAGGACGGTCTCTCGGACCACGCACTGGGCGCAAGCCCGGACGATGGTGCACCGACGGCAGGCTGTCACCTACTCGCCCGGCGCAGCGTCCCCGTGCAGCACGAGCCCCATGAGCATGGCGTCCCACATTTCCCCGCTGCGGCGGCGGTAGTGGCGGCGGAGGAGGCCTTCGTCTTCGAAGCCGAACTTGCGGTAGAGGGCCAGGGCAGCGGCGTTCCGCCGGCGTCGATCCTCAGGGGGCGACGCGTACCAGGAACGAGCGGGTCTCGACCGGCGTGGGGTCCCATGGCGTGCCGTAGGTGAACCGCACCTCGACCTCTCCAGGAGCCTGCGCAACCAGCCGGGCGATATGGCGGGGCGGCTGGTCCGGCGCGAAGGCCTCGGACACCACGGCGACCCCGGCGGCCAGCACGGCGGAGCGCCACATGTGGGCCGGCTTCGGCGTGGTCGCCAGCACGAGCTGGAACTCCTCGCCCACCCGCACATCCAGGGACTCCGGCTGGTGCACGACCGGCTCACCGCCGGCCTGCCCGGGGGCGGCCACAGGCGGCGCTGGAGCCGCAACCGCCGGCGACCCGGCCGGCAGCGGGCGCTCCGCCGCCGGGTCGAAGCACGGTGGCGCCGGCTCGGGGGTCTCGGCGACCCAGATCCAGCCGTTGCGCTCCTCGACCCGGTGGATGGGCAGGTAGCCGGGCTTCAGCCGGCGCAGCGCCTCGGGCGAGGAGTCCCGGGCCGGCAGCACGTTCTCGCCCGTCTCCAGGTCGTAGAGGTACAGGTGGCGGCCGCAGCGGAGCTTGCCCTCGAAGAACGAGGCGCCCTCCAACGGCGTCTGCTGGTGGGGGCAGTCGGCGGCGAAGGCCACCACGTGGCCGGCGGCCATCCTGGTGACGAGGACTTCGGCGGCGCCGACCTGCACGGCCAGGAACTCGGGCTCGCCGGGCGGCCCGACCACGCACTCCTCACTCGGGAGCACGCAGTGGAAGGTGGGCTCCACCGCCGGCGTCAGGGGAGGACGGCCCGCAAGGGCGCCACCCATGC
>JBKJNA010000174.1:0-3588 GCA_046596195.1 Acidimicrobiales bacterium
GCCGACGGCGGCGTGTTCGCCTTCGGCGACGCCGAGTTCCAGGGCAGCACCGGCGCCACCAAGCTCAACTCGCCCGTGAAGGGGGCAGCCGCCCAGTCGAGCTGACATCGTGAGGGACGGAGGCGGCGCCGGGCATCCGGCGCCGCCTCCGCCGCGCCTACTCGGGGCCGTTGCCCTCGTGGGCGTCGATGAACGCCTTCAGCGCGTCGAGGGCGGGCCCGCCGGCCCCGCCGCAGGCCAGGCGATGGCGCCACGCCGTGGCCACCACTGCTTCGTCGAGATCGGGATTGGGCGCCACCACCACCTCGCGCCGGGCGAGGGAGCGCAGCCGGCGCAGGTCGACGCCGGTGACGCCGTTGTACTGCACCATCACGCCGCCCTCCTCCAGGAGCGCCACCTGGGCGGGCCGGGGCACGGGGTCGTCCTGGGCGCCGGCCGGGGCGGCGCCCGGCAGGTGGGCGCCCGACGTGGGCGGGTCCGTCGTGTAGGCGGGCTCTGGGGCGCCGGGCAGGAGGTGTTGCACGCTGGTGGGGTCGAGCTGCTCCTCGGTGTCCGGGCCGCATCGGCCCGCCGTATCCGACCCCGATCCCGATCCCGACCCCGACCCCGACTCCGGTGATCCCGACCCGCCGCCGGAACACGACACCAGCAGCAGTGCCAGCGCCACCACGGCCAGCGCCGGCGGTGGGCGGCGCACGAGTCGCCGCAGCCGGCCCTGCACCAGCGCGATCCCGAGGATCACGAGGGCGCCGCCCGCCAGCAGGCGCAGCCGGAACGCCTCGTGGAGGAACACCACCCCGACCGTCACCGCCACGATGGGGACCAGGTAGGTGACCAGCGACGCCTTGGTGGGCCCGATGGCGGCGATCGACTGGTAGTTGATGACGTACGCAAGCCCCGTGCCCATCACGCCGAGCACCACGATGGCCAGCCACTCCCGCCCGTTCGGCCCGAAGCCGTCGGTGGCGGTGGTCACCACGGCGAGCGGCAGGGCCAGGGCGGCGCCGGTGATGAGCTGGCCGGCCGCCGCCACCAGCGGCGGGACGCCTGACAGATTCCGCTGGGCGTACACGAAGCTGAACCCGTAGGAGGCCGACGCGGCCAGGGCGGCCAGGATCCCGGCGCCCGACGACGAACCCAGGTCGGCCCACGAGACCCCGGCCGCCACCGCCACGCCGGAGATGCCCGCCACCAGTCCCACGATCTGGGGCCTGCGCAGGCGCTCGTGCAGGCCGACGGCCGCCGCCACCGCTGTGAACAGCCCGGTGGACGCGTTCACCACGGCGGTGAGTGCAGAGGTGATGTGCTGCTCGCCCCACGCCAGCAGCGTGAGGGGAAGCGCGCTGTAGGCCAGCCCCATCACGGCGAAGTGGCGCCAGCTGGTGGCGTCGTGCGGAAGGTCGATCCGTTTCACCCGCAGCACCACCAGCATCACGGCGGCGCCCAGCGCGATGCGCAGGAAGGCCACCGTGGCGGGCGTCATGCCCCGTAGGGCGACCTTGATCAGGAGGAACGACCATCCCCAGATCAGGGATAGGACGACGACCCGGCGCACCGCTTGACCCTAGCTAGGGTCTCACGGGCCGGGGGCGATGCACCGCATAGACTCCAGGTGTGTCCCAGGCCTCGGTCGAACGGCGTCTCCGCCAGACGACGGCGCGCCTGCGCGAGGCCCGGGAAGCGCTGGTAGTGCTCGACCAGCAGCTTGCGGCTTTGGCTGAGGACGCCGACGACCTACGGGTGCGGTCGCTTGTGGGCGAGTCCCCCATGGCCGACAAGGAGCACCGCGACGCCCAGCGCAGTTTCGAAGCAATGAGCCGGAGCCGGGCCGCAACCGTCGCCGAGATCGCCAAGCTCGAGCGGACCGTCGACGAACTGCTCGAGCAGTTCGTGCCCTCTGGCCCGCGGCCGGCGACGCCGGACCCCTGCTGATCGCAAAGGAGCGACGTTGGCCGTGCGCGTGGTGATCGCAGAGGACGAGGCTGTCATCCGCCTCGACCTGAAGGAGATCCTGGAGGAGGAGGGTTACGAGGTCGTCGGTGAGACGGGCCGCGGTGACGAGGCGGTCGAGCTGGTGCGCCAGCACGGGCCCGACCTGGCCATCCTCGACATCCGCATGCCCGGTATGGACGGCCTGGCCGCCGCCCGCGAGATCGCGGGGGAGCGGCGGGCCGCCGTGCTCATCCTCACCGCCTTCAGCCAGCGCAACCTCATCGAGGAGGCACGTGACGCCGGTGCTCTCGCCTACCTGGTCAAGCCCTTCCAGACCAGTGAGCTGATCCCCGCCATCGAGGTCGCCCTCGGCCGCTTCCACGAACTGCAGAGCCTCGAGAACGAGAACCGCAGCCTGGAGGACCAGCTGGAGACACGCCGGGTGGTCGACCGGGCCAAGGGCATGCTCATGGACGTGCACGGCCTGCGGGAGAACGACTCCTTCCGGTTCATCCAGCAGACGGCCATGCGCGAACGCCAGACGATGAAGGCGGTCGCCCGCCGCATCATCGACGGCGAGCTCACCCCCTGAAGCTCAGCTGGCCGAAGTTCAGCTGGCCGAAGTTCAGCTGGCCACGACGTACAACTGGCCCGCCAGCGCCGGCCCGAGGGCGATGATGCCGTCGCCCAACTCCAGCGTGAGCGTGCCGTCGGGCGCCTTTGCGCTGACGCGGGCGTCGACGCCGGGCACGAACCCGTGGTCACTCAGGTAGGTGAGGGCCTCGATGTCGATCTCGACCTGCTCGGTGACCCGCCGCAGGCACACACGGTCGCCCGGCTCGGAGCGGGCCAGCGGCGCCAGCTCGGCCTCGTACTCTGCCACCGCCGTGCCCGGGATGGGGTTGCCGTGGGGGCAGGTGGTGGGGTTGTCGAGCAGGACGACGAGGCGCGCTTCGACCTCGTCGGAGATCACGTGCTCCCAGCGGCACGCCTCCACGTGGGCCTTGTGCCACGGCAGGCCGATCACATCGGTGAGCAGCCGCTCGGCCAGCCGGTGCTTGCGCACCACGCTCTCCGCCCGTGCCCGACCCTTCACGGTGAGCTCGACGGCCCGGCCGGTCACGTCGACGTAGCCGTCGGTGCGCAGCCGGCGAATCATCTCCGACACCGACGGCGCCGAGTGCCCGAGGCGCTCGGCCAGGCGGGCCTGGATGACGACCGTGCCCTCCTCCTCCAGCTCGTGGATCGCCTCGAGGTACTCCTCGAGGGGAGGGTGGAACCCGTCGGACATGAGCATATGGTACGGCCGATGGCGAAGATCCTCCTGCTCGACGGTCACAGCCTTGCCTACCGGGCCTTCTTCGCCCTCCCCACCGACATGGCCACCGCGTCGGGCCAGGTCACCAACGCCGTGTTCGGCTTCACGTCGATGCTCGTCAACCTCCTCAAGGACCACAAGCCCGACGCCATCGCAGTGGCCTTCGACCGCCCCGAGCCCACCTTCCGCCACGTGCAGGTCGACACCTACAAGGCCAATCGGGAGGCGGCGCCCGACATCCTCCGCCAACAGATGGGGCTGGTGCGCCAGGTGGTCGAGGCGCTGGGCCTGCCCGTGCTCGAAAAGGTGGGGTTCGAGGCCGACGACATCATCGCCAC
>JBKJNA010000061.1:0-3054 GCA_046596195.1 Acidimicrobiales bacterium
ACGGTGCGCCTCATCGGCGACCCCGACCAGCACGGCGCGGTGGCGGCCGGCGGGATGTTCCGCCACCTGTGCGAGTCCCATCCCGACGACACACCGGAGCTGGTCACGACGCACCGCGTCCGCCACCCGCTGGATCGCGAAGCGGCCCGGCTGCTCCGGGTCGGGCGCACCGCCGAGGCGCTGGCCCGCCTGGACGAGGCGGGCCACCTCCATGTGGCAGACAACGACCAGGAGCTGTACCTCGGGATGCTCCGGCGGTGGTGGTCCGAGCACCAGGCCGGCTCGGCCCACCCGATGGTCGACCGGCGCCACACGACACGCCTGGTCCTCAACCGCCTGGCCCGCGGGCTGCGACGGGCCAACGGCGAACTCGGCGACGACGAGATCGTGGCCAGCGGTCAGCGGTGCTTCGCCGTAGGGGACCAGGTCGTGGCGCGCATGGCGGCCCGACGCCTGCACGCCGCAGGCCGTGCAGACGCCTACGTTCGCAACGGGGCCTCGGGCACGGTGGTGGGGGTGCATCCTGGGCCGGAGCCGGCCCGGGACACGATCGACGTCGCCTTCGACGACATCGGCGTCGTGGCCCTCCCCCGCTCGTACTTCGACGAGCACGAGGGCCCGGGTGGACGGCTCGACGTCGGCATCGACCACGCCTACGCGGTGACCAGCTACGCCGTGCAAGGGGCCGACTTCGACGAGTCGAACAGCCGGATCGACGAGAACGCCAGCCGGTCGGAGGCCTACGTGGACATCACCCGTGGGCGCCATGCCAACCATCTCTTCCTCACCCGCGCCCAGGACCCGCTCGACGGCGAGCACCTGCCGAAGGCACCCGGCCCTCGGATCGCGGACAGCGTGGCCGATCGCCTCCGGCGCTCGGGGCCCGAACGAGCGGCGATCGAGTTCCTCTTGAGCGACGATCCCGTTTCCAATGGGTTGGCTGTGCCCGCCGGCTGGACCGCCGGCCTCCCCGAGCCGACAGACGGGCCGGTGCACCTGCGGAGGCGGTGGGCCTCCGCCGTCCTCGCCGTCCAGGCGCATCGGGACAGGTGGCCACCGGCGCCGAGTCAAAGCGACTGGGGTTGGGTGCTGGGACCGCCCGTCCCCGACGACGCAGCGGTCGGACTGCGCAGCGCGGCGATCGACCGCCTTGAGGGCTACGCCTGGGCGCTGGCCGACGAGACCACCGTCGGTCCGACATCGGTCGCCACCGAAGATGACCTGGAGGGCATCGTCTCAGCGATGCGTGAAGGCGACCGGGAGATGAGCCACTCATCCGCCATCCGTCGTCCCCACCTCGCGGTCGAGGGGCTGCCCGGCGACGCCACGACCGCCAGGGCAGAACCGCCACTCGCCGAGCAGCCCCCGACGACCGAGGACGAACCCCTCGTCCCGAGCGTCACCACTCGCGAGGGTCATCGGCTCCGGCCGAGCCGCCCCCGCCGTCTCTAGCCCAGCACTGAATGACAAGGAGGACAACGTGCAGGAGTTCGAAGTGCCTTGGGAGGACGGGAGTATCTGGGACATCTCTTGGTTCCGCGATGCCGGCTGCTTCATGGCCGATCGCTGGTTTCCCGACGGCGACGACGAGGGGGCGAACGGCCCGTTCGTCGAGTCGCCCGGTCCGGAGATGGTGCTCGTCGAGGACCTCGACACGCTGGAGGCCGTCATGGGCCGTCCGATCCCGGTACACATCCGGGACGAGTTGATCGCCGAGAGCAGGTGCGATCCCTTTACGGCGGAGATGCGAGAGGCCTGGCGGGAGGAGAGCGCCTTCGGAATCACGAGACTGCACCGGAGCGGCGAGTGGATTGAAACCCTCGCGCCGCCGGGCCACCCTGACCCCTTTGCCTACCGATGACTGCCAGAGTGGCTGCAGCGACCTGGGACCTTGAAACCTGACAGCGGCGTGACCCTGGCGGGCGACGACCGCAAGCCGGGTGGCGTCGCAGAGCACCTCCCTGCCGCCGACGTGACGGGTGCGCCGCGAGAGACCAGGACGCTCGGGGCCTACCTCCTGCGAACTCGATCGATCTGGAGGTATGGCTGTGGAGCCGGAACGCCTGACATTGTCCGTCGAGGAAGCAGCGATGGTGCTCGGCATCTCCCGCGCACTGGCGTACGAGCTGATCCGCCGAGGCGACCTTCCGCAGCTTCACCTCGGTAGGCGGGTTGTCGTGCCGAGACGGGCGCTCGAGGAGCTTGTGGAATCCGGAAGCACCCAGGCAGCCAAGGTGGCCGCAGTGTCCGATTGACCATCCGGCGGGATCAGGAGTCCGCTTGGCTACTCACGGGCCGGGAGTCGCCGGGTGTCCGGAGAGCTGGAACCAGACGCTCTGTGCCACCGGGCCTGACAGCTCAAGATCACCGGCGACGGCCGGAGAGCAGCGCTTGACCTGCGCCTGGTGGGGAAGTAGCCCGACCCCGAGGGCGGCAAGGTGACGGCGGCGGCCGACCGCGTCGCCCAGGCGTACCCCCAGCGGGCTCGTCCTCGGCCAGGGCCATTCCCAGGGCAACGACAGGGGTGTCGGCCCGTCACCAGCGCCCGCGCCAGCGCCCAGGCGCTGACGGGCTCAAACGGTCGGTGAGCGCCGACACATTGGGACCGCAGAGGCACCCCATCGGCGCCGTGGTACCGTCAAGTTGTCCGCGCAGTGAAAGTTCCTGTGCTGGCGGCGCTGCTCCGGACCCTGGTGCGTCAACCGTTTGGTGGATGAGCCAAGGAGTTCGGCAATGGCCAACGCAGCGGTGGACGTCTCGCCTGAGGAACTCAGCGCCCGGCTCCGCGAAGCGTTGCAGGGCCGCCAGACCATCACCCTGGCGGTAGGGGTTGTCAAGGCCCGCGAGGGCGTCTCGATCGATGACGCCTACGCCGGGAGGCGGTAACGATGGCCGGCGAACGGCGTCTCCGCATCCTGGCCAAGCTCGGCACCGGCACCGCCCCCGAGCTGGAGACAGAACGGCTGTGCAACGCGTGCGCGGAGGTCACCGAGGTGAGCGGGGCAGGGATCATGCTCATCTCCGATGATGTGCCCCGCGGCTCGGTGTGCACCA
>JBKJNA010000087.1:0-6368 GCA_046596195.1 Acidimicrobiales bacterium
CGAGTGGAGGACATCGTGAGGTCGACCCGCCCCGACGACAAGGGCACTCAACAGGCCCAGGAACCGGCGGAGGACGCTGAGGAAATCCCCGCGCAGGACGTGAGAGGGAACGAAAACGGGAACGCGGCGGTGTCCACTCACCACATGACCCGTCCTGCGCCGGCCGTCGGCCGCCCTCCCGGCCGCGTCCTCCGGCCCGATTTCCAAAGAAGGACGCAAGAGGGAACGCCAGAGGGAACGTCCGCGGGAATGGCCCCACGGACGCTCCTCGTGCTCATCCGACACGAGGAGGAACCAATGAAGAACCGCATCCTGGCCGAGCTCGAGCGGGAGTGGGCCCAGCTCGAGGCGTCACCCGCCGCAGTCCGCAGCCTCACCCGGTGGATCGAGACGGAACCCGCGCTCGCGGGCTGCGTCACCGGCAACGACATCCTGGCGAAGCGCATGGACCCTTCGGCTGCGCCGGCCGTGCTCGCCGCGCTGTCCCGGCTCGCGGCGTCCGGCGACGAACTGGCGACCCGCGCCCTGCTCCAGGCGCTCGTCCCCGGCCTGGTGACCCTGGCCGCCGGCCCGTTGGCCGGCGACCCGGGTGCCCTCGACGAGTTGCTCTCGCTCGCCTGGGAGCGCATCCGCACCTACCCGACGTGGCGACCGGGCTCGGTGGCGGCCAACGTGTTGTGGGACGTCCGCAAGCGCTACCGCAAGCACCGGGCGATCGATGAGCCGGTGCACACCGCCTCGCGCCAAGGGCCATTGCCGGTTACCCCCTCCGCCGAGGACGTGGCACTCAAGCGGTCCTGCGTCGACGACATCCGCGCCGCCCATCGGGCCGGCGTGATCGGCGACGTCGCCCTCCACCTCATCCTGCGGACCCGCCTTGACGGCCTCCCGCTGGCCGAGGCTGCGGCCGAGCACCTGGCCAGCGCGGAGTGGGCCAATTGCATCCGCTGGCGGGCAGAGCAGCGCCTGCGCCCGGTGCTGGCCGAGGCGAGCTGAGGTGGCTTCTACGCGATCGACAAATTTGTCCCACTCGTCGCTTCGATCCTGTATCGTCCCAGCCCGGTGCCCCCAGGGACACCCGGTCTCGCCAGCCCGACCGAACTTGGGCTGGCCTTACAACTTCGACCGGAGTCCCGACCGGTCCCCTCGCCTACGGCAGGCCAACCGGCCGTACGACGAGGGAAGTGGTGGGGGCAGGGCACCGAGAGACGCCTGCGGAGGTACGGGTATGGCAACCCTTGAAAGCAACCACTGCCGACGGCCGAGACACTCCGGCCTCGTTGCGATGAGCGCAGCCTGGCTCGCCCTGGCGTCCCTCGCAGGTTGCAACGATTCCGGAAAACCGATGGCAGCGTCGACCTCGACGACACGGTCCGTGCCTACGACCGGAACGACCACGACGTCGAGTGTGACCGAGGGCCCGGCGGCCGAGATCGTCGCCCGGTACAAGATGTTCTGGCAGGTCCGGTTCGAGGCGAACCAGCCTCCCCCCAACCCGGATCTGCCTGGGCTGGCCGACTATGCGACCGGTCAGCAACTCGACAAAGTCCGGACAGAAACCCGGGACAACCTCCAGCAGGGGTTGGCCGTTCGCCATGGGCCGTCCTCGGGCGCTCGCAGCTCGGTCAAGGTCCTCGAGGTAGCCGGCGACGAGGCAACGGTGCAGGAGTGCGTGGTGGACGACGGCGTGCTGTACCGCTTCAGCTCCGGCGAGGTCGTTGACGACAGCGTCTCAACCCACAGCGTCCGAGCCACGATGGAACGAGTCGACGGTGCGTGGAAGCTGGCCGCCGCACGCCTCCTGCAGGAGTGGAAGGGGGTGGCCGGGTGCGCCTTGTCCAAAGACTTCTCGCAGTAGTCCTCGTCTCGTTGGCGGCGGCAGTCCACCCGTCCCCCGCCGACGCCGGTGAGCGCTCCTCGACGACTGCCTACCTTGAAAGTGACGGCACCCCGACCGCCGAGGCCGCGGACGCAGTCTCCTCTGGAGGCCGCCCGGGTTCCGGCGGGGCCGAGAACTGCCGGTGGCAGGTGCTGACCCTCGAAACGGTCTACGACGACGAGGGCAACCCGCTGATCTCGCCCACCGGTCGTTGGCTGCAAAAGGTGTGCGACGGCTCGCCCGTTGCCGTCGGTGGCGTCTTCGCAGTCCCCGCACGGCCGCCGGTCGATCCCCGCTCGGTTGCCCGCCGGGCACGGGAGTCGGTGGCTATTCCCGAACCCGTGCTGTGGACCAGCCCGCCGGCCGACCGCCGCCTCTATGCCCGCATGAACACCTGGCTCTGGCTGGACTCGTCGTGGTGGAAGCCGTACACGGCCACGGCCGACACCGGCGGCGTCTCGGCCACGGTGACTGCCGCGCCGGTGCGAGCCACCTGGACCATGGGCGACGGCGCGCAGACCACTTGCGCTGGCCCCGGGGTCGCGTGGCAGCGCGGCCTGCCCGAGACGGCGACCAC
Source organism: Acidimicrobiales bacterium (assembly GCA_046596195.1). Lineage (GTDB taxonomy): Bacteria > Actinomycetota > Acidimicrobiia > Acidimicrobiales > JAHFUS01. The sequence continues at coordinate 2,457 of JBKJNA010000087.1, forward strand.
CTGCTCGTACCTCTACAAGCACTCGTCAGCCGGCGAGCGCAACGGGACCTTCACCATGTCGGTGAGCGTGGAGTTCGAGGTCGCCTGGTCCTCGAGCACCGGCACCGGCGGCACCCTGCCGGCGATCACCAGGACGGCGACACGGCCCGTCGAGGTCGGCGAGATCCAAGCAGTCGAGACCGGATAGCGGGGAGGCCCACCATGACCACCACCATCCACTCACGGCGCTCCAACGGCGCCGGCCCACCGACGGACCTCAACCGGCCCCGGCCCGACCCATCGGGTCGAAGGACCCGCGTGCCCGAGTTGGTCGTCGGCGTCGCCCTCGCGGTCGGCTTCGCCTTGGCCGGCGTCCTCTGGCATTTGTCCAGCACCGACAAGCAGGCGGTGTTGGCCCTGGCCCGGCCAGTCAGCCGCGGCGACGTCATCGAGCGCAGCGACGTGCGGGACGTCTACCTGGCCAGCGATGACCCGATCGCCCACCTCACAAGCGGGCAGTCCTCGCTCGTCGTCGGCCGGCCGGCCCGCGCCGACATGGCGGCCGGCACTCTGCTCACCTCCCGTAGCGTCGACACCGGCCCCACGCTCGACGCCGGCCAAGGCGTGGTGGGCCTGTCCCTCGAGCCCGGCCAGGTGCCGATCGACCGACTGGTCCCGGGTGACCTGGTCGACGTCGTCAGCGCCGCCGGCGCGGTCAGCCCCGCTCCCGAGACGGACGCCACGGCGTCGCCCGCCACCATCGGCGCTGCCGTGATCGCCGAGGGCGCCGCTGTCTACGCAGTGGACGACGTCGGGGCCCAGGGACGCCGCGTGGTGTCGATCAAGCTCGCCAAGGACGACGCCAACCGGGTGGCCGCCGCCGCCGAGCGCGGCGCCATCCGCCTCGTCCTGGTGGGACGGCCATGATCGTCGTCGGCTCGACTCGCTCGGCCGGGGCCACCACCTTGGCCCTCGCCCTTGCAGCCCGACTCGGTGCCGTGATCGTCGAGGCCGACCCGGCCGGCGGGGTGTTGGCCCTCCGCCACGGCCTCGGGCGCGAGCCCGGGCTCGCCACTCTGGCCGTGGCCCGCGCGCCGGTCGACATCGCCGACCACGCCCAGCTCCTCCCGTCGGGACTGGCCGCCGTGGTGGCGCCCGAGTCGCCCGAGCGGACCGGCCAGGTGCTGCGCATGGCCGGCGACCGTCTGGTCGCGGCGCTCGCCGCCGACCCGGGGCGCACGGTGGTCGTCGACGCCGGCCGCCTCCTGCCGGGGTCCCCGGCGCTCGGGCTGGCCATGGCGGCGCGGGTTGTCGTGGTGGTGGCCCGGCCGTCGGCCGAGCACCTCATGGCCGCCGCCGAGCGGGTGGCCGACCTCGGCGATCGTGCCGGGCTGGTGCTCGTCGGCTCCGGCCCCTACCGGGCCGCCGACGTGGCCAGCCAGCTCGCCTGCCCGGTGCTGGCCACCATCCCCGACGACCCTCGGGCGGCGAAGTTGCTGGCCGACGGCGTGAGCGGTGCTGCGCTGGCACGAACCCCGTTGGCCCGCGCCGTGGCCACCCTCGCTGCGACGCTGGCCGAGTCCGAGGCTCCCGCCACCGGCGAGTCCCCGAGGCTGTCGGTGGCGCCGGCATGAGCGTCGTCGACCGTCCGCCGCGTTGGGCGACCGATCCGAGCGCGCCCGGCGTGCCGGCGGAGTTGGTGGCCCGGGTCCACGACGCGGTGGGCGAAGCCATCGCCGCCCGCCACGCCGCCGACGAGGCCGTCGGCCGGCGCCGCCTGGCCCCCGACGACGAGCGGGCGCTGTCGCGCAAGCTGATCGGCGACGAGCTGGCCCGGCTGGCCGCGGCCGACCTCGGGGCGGGTCGCCCGATCCTCGACGACGAGGCCGAGCAGGAACTGGTCCACTCGGTGCTCGACCGCCTCCACGGCTTCGGCGCCATCCAGCCCCTCCTCGACGACCCTGAGATCCGCGACATCCACATCCCCGGCGACGAGCCGACCTGGCTCCTGCTGCGCGATGGCACCAAGGTCCGTGGCCCGGCGGTGGCCGCCAGCGCGGAGGAACTGGTCGAGATGGTGGCCACCGCCGCCCGGCGGATGGGGCGCAGCGAGCGTCGCTTCGACAACGCCCATCCCGAGCTCAACCTGCGCCTGCCCAACGGGGACCGCCTGCACGCCCTCATGGCGGTGACCGGGCGACCCACCGTCACCATCCGTCGCCACGACTTCGGCATCCACCGCGTCACCCAGCTCGTTGACCTCGGGGTGATGGCGGTGGTGCTCGGCGCCTTCCTGGCCGCCGCCGTACGGGCCCGGTTCAACCTGATCGTGGCCGGCGGCACCGGCACCGGCAAGACCACCGCGTTGCGGTGCTTGATCAACGAGATCCCGGCGCACGAGCGGCTCATCACCGTGGAGGACTCGCTCGAGATCGGGCTCGAGCACTTCGCCGACCTGCACCCCGACTTCGAGACCATCGAGGCGCGGGAGCCCAACACCGAAGGTGTCGGCGCGTTCACCCTGTCCGACGGGGTGCGGGCCGGGCTGCGCATGGACCCAGACCGGGTCATTGTCGGCGAAGTGCGCGGCGCCGAAGTGCTGCCCATGTTGCTGGCAATGTCCCAGGGCAACGACGGTTCGATGTGCTCCGTCCATGCCGACTCCTCCAAGGGCGTGTTCGCCCGCCTGGCCATGTACGCGGCCATGACCCGCGAGCGCCTCGACCCCGACGTGACCCACCGCCTGGTGGCCGGCGCCGTCAACCTCGTCGTGCACCTGGCCTGGATCGACGGCACCCGCCGCGTCACCAGCGTCCGCGAAATCACCGGCCTGGCCGACTCCGGCCAGATCGCCTCCAACCAGGTGTGGTCGCCGGGGCTTGACGGGCGTGCCACCCGCGACAAGCCACCCACCCACGGCGCTCTCGAGCGCCTCTGCGCCCACGGCTTCGACGCCGCCCTGCTCCACGCCGCGCCGGAGTGGCGGCGATGAACACCATCGTCATCGCCACCTTCGCCGCCCTGTCCGGTGCCGGCGTCCTACTCGCCCTCGCCGGCCTCACCGGGCGACGCGTGTTCGCCCCCGTCGGCTCCGGTCTTGCCGGCCGGGTCACGGCCAGCCTCAACCCGGTGCGGGCCGCCACCGTCGCCGGGGCCACACTCGGTGTGGCGGCCCTCACCGGCTGGCTGGCCGGTGCCGTGCTGGCCGGTGCCGCCGCCCTGTTCGTCCCCCGGGTGCTCGGCGGTGGGGCCAAGCGGCGTGCCTCTATCGAGCGCACCGAGGCCATCGCCTCGTGGACCGAGATGATCCGCGACTCGATCGCGGCGGCCTCCGGCCTGGAGGAGGCCATCTTCGCCACGGCCACGGTGGCCCCCGCCCCCATCCGCACCGAGGTGGTCGCCTTGGTCGGCCGCATCGAGCACCAGAGCCTGCCCACCGCCCTGGCCGCCTTCGGCACCGAGGTCGCCCATCCTTCGGCCGACCTGGTGGTGGCCGCCCTGTCCATCGCGGCGCGCATGGAGGCCAGTGACATGACCGGCCTGTTGTCCCGACTGGCCGAGGCCATCCGCGGCGAGGCCCGCATGCGCATCCGCGTCGAGGTGGGCCGCACCCGGGTCCGCACCGCCACCCGGGTCATCGCCGGTGTGGTGGCGGCCAGCATCGTGCTGCTGACCGTGTTGAACCGCTCCTACCTCGTCGCCTACGACTCGCCGTCCGGCCAGCTCGTCCTGGTGGCGATCGGGGGCATCTTCGCCCTCGGCGGGTGGCTGCTCCTGCGCATGGCCGAGCTCGACCTCCCCGAGCGCTTCTCGGCCCGCACCGGGGGATCATCGTGGCCCCCCGGTGCGGGCCGAGAAGCGCTCCGGGAGATCGATCTCGGCCATGCGCAGGAGCAGCCACCCGCCGAGGGCGAAGATGCCCCCGATCGCCAC
>JBKJNA010000112.1:0-5306 GCA_046596195.1 Acidimicrobiales bacterium
ACGGACGATCACGAGCGGTACATCTCTTGCCTTGTTCCCGTAGAGGGAGACGTTCGTAGAATCTCAAGCCTCCTGGGGCTGAAGAGTCGAAGAAGCTCTGGTCAGCGGCGGTTTACGTTGACCGTTACGACCGTCCGCTGACGGCCGGTGTCCACCGTGGTGGGCACGAGGCTGGGATACACGCGAGGCTTCGCCAAGGTCCCGCCTGTCGGTCACATGGCGTCAGCTAGTGTCGCGTGAACAAAGTAGATTGACACGGAGGGCGTGACGGGCGCACACTGAGGTATGGCATTGACTGTTGCGGTGGACCTACCTGCGGCCGACAGGGAGCAGCTCGAGTCGTGGACACGGGCGTCGACGATGCCGGCGGGGTTGGTGCAGCGGGCTCGGATCGTGCTGCTGGCCGGCGAGGGGCTGGGCACGACGGCCATCTCGGCGCGAACGGGTGCCTCGCGGCCGACGGTGATCCAGTGGAAGCGCCGCTACGCCGAGGGCGGGATCGGGGCCTTGGATGACCGGCCCCGATCGGGGCGGCCGAAGGAGCTGGACGAGGTGGCGATCGTGCTGGCGACCTTGGACGAACCACCGGAGCATCTGGGCGTGACCCACTGGTCGAGCCGCCTGCTGGCCCATGAGCTGGGGATCTCGAACGTTGCCGTGGCCAACGTGTGGCGCAAGTGGGGGCTGCAACCTTGGCGAACCGAGACGTTCAAGTTCTCCACCGACCCTGAGCTCGACGCCAAGGTCCGAGACATCGTGGCCCTCTACCTCAGCCCGCCGGACAAGGCCGTGGTGCTGTGCATCGACGAGAAGAGCCAGATCCAGGCCCTCGACCGCACCGCGCCGATCCTCCCGATGCGCCCCGGCCTACCGGCCAAAGCCACCCACGACTACGTCCGCCACGGCACCACCACCCTGTTCGCCGCCCTTGAGGTCGCCACCGGACGCGTCACCGACGCCTGCTTCGACCGTCACCGCCACCAGGAGTTCCTCACCTTCCTCAAGCTGGTGGCCCGGACCTACCCGAGGGTGCGCCTCCACATCGTCTGCGACAACTACGGCACCCACAAGCACCCGGCGGTCAAAGCGTGGCTGGCCAAGCACCCCCGGATCACCCTGCACTTCACGCCGACCCCGGGGTCATGGCTCAACATGGTCGAGATCTTCTTCGGGATCATCACCCGCCAAGCCATCCGCCGCGGCACCTTCACCAGCGTCAAGGACCTCATCGCCGCCATCGGCCAGTTCATCGACGGATGGAACGACCGCTGCCAACCGTTCGTCTGGGCCAAGACCGCAGACCAAATTCTCTGCCACAGCAGGCGACAGAAGACTTCATTCACGAGACACTAGGTGCAACAGGCACTCAGTGACGCCGGTGGGGCCCGGGCGTAGGGTCGGCTCCCCGACGGGACTCGTTCTTTGGGGCAGCCTCGTCGCCACGATGTCGAGCAGGGAGATGACAGGAATGGCGAGAAGGGCGAGTTCAGGAACGACTACTGCCCGGTGGGCGGCGATCGTTGCCGCGGTGGCGTCGGTGCTGGTGGTCGGCAGCGGGCAACCGGCGGGGGCCTCCCACATGACCGTCACCGAGGTGCGGGGTAGCGCCTACGGCTACTCCTGCGTCGCGAGCTTGTTCGGCGGCTTCTTCGCCTGCACCCCGCCCGGCCCGACGCCCACCGTGAGCCTGGCCCCTGACGCCTCGAACAGCCCCCAGAGCGCCAGCGTGACCTCGGCCAGGGCCGGCGCCGGCCCGGCCACCTTCTTCTCCTCCGGCCCCATCGCGGTCGGCACCGCGGGGACCCTGGGCCCGAGCGGGTCGGTGACCAGTTCGGCCAACATCGACAACGTCAACGCGTCTGGCCAGGAGGGGTTCACCGCCACCAACCTGGCCAGTACCTGCACCGCCTCCCCGACCGGCGTGAGCGGCTCCACCACGATCACCGGCGGGACGCTGCATACCGACAACGGCGACGAAGACCCCACCAACTCCATCCCCGACCATCCGGCCGTCGACGTGACCCTGGACGCCAACCCGGCCCTCAACACGACCTACGAGGGCCACATCCACATCGGCAACACGACTGACAACTTCCGCTACGTCTTCAACGAGCAGGTGGTGAACCCCGAGGGATCGATCACCGTCAACGCCGGCCACCAGTACCTCCTCGGCCCGATAGCCGTCGGCGACCTGATCCTGGGCCAGGTGGTCTGTGGCGTGACGCTGCCGCCACAGCCGGCGTCCGACCTGGTGGTGGGCGACATCACCGACACGCCCGATCCGGTCCCTCCGGGGGGCACCGTGACCTACTCCGTGCCGGTCACGAACCACGGTTCCGACAACGCCTCGGGCATCACGCTGTTCAGCAGCGTCTCGAGGGGAGCGTCGATCACCGGCGGTACGACCGACGACGGTGGCACCTGCACCGTGGTGAGGGGCAAGACCCAGGGTCTCAGCTGCGACCTCGGTGCCCTCGCCAGCAATGAGTCCGAGACCGTGACGATCACGGTGACCCCCCGCAGGCCCGGGACGATCACCTTCACGTCGTCCGTGTCGGCGGCGGGGACGGACGATGCCAACCCGAGCGACAACACGGCCACCGAAGCGACGGCGGTGGTACGGCCCTAGCCATACCGGCAAGGCGCCAGCGACGGATCTGGTAGGGGCCAGGGCCTTACTGACAGGCGGCATCGGCATGTGTCTAGTGCCGCATCAGGCAATGTTTGCGCGCTTCACAAGTTCACGTAGTGCTACCTGGGCCGGGACATCGACCGGCGGCTGGCGGCGTTCACCAAAGGCGCGGAGGACGAGACCATCGTCAGACGAGCCCGCGCCGAGATGGACGGCGGCGGCTGACCGCTGGCGTCAGCCTGAGCCATCAGCCACCGGGGGAAGAGCGGGCGATGCACACCTCGTTGCCCTCGGGGTCGCGCAGGGTGACCCACTGGGTGCCCCACTCGTCGTACTCGCCCACCTGGGTGGCGCCGAAGGTCGAGCATGCGCCGGACGACGGCGTCGCGGTCGGGCACTGAGATGTCGACGTGCATGCGGTTCTTGGCCGTCTTGGGCTCGGGTACCTTGATGAAGAGCAGCTTGGGTGCCACCACGCCCTCGGGTGGGATGGCCTCGGCCACGTGCTCGTTGCCCAGCTCGGTGCGGCGGTAGCCGAGCGCCTCGCACCAGAAGTCGGCCAGCGCACCTGGCTCGGTGCAGTCGAAGGTCAGGTGGAGGACCCGGAAGGTCACGGGTGGAGGTGGCGCAGGGGGATCCGCCCGGGCTTGGGCGGTCCCGGTCGGAGGCCATCGAGGAGGCGGTGCGTGGCGGCCGCCACCTCCTCGACGGCCGCCTCGAAGGCCGGGGCATCGGCCTTGGACGGGGAGCGGATCCCCGACAGCTTGCGGACGTACTGAACGGCGGCGTCGCGCACGTCGAGCTCGGTGGGCTCCACCTCGGCTCGGTGAAGCGGTCGGATGCTGCGGCACATGCCCCCCATCCTGCCCCGTCCCGGGCCCGGCCGGGTCAGGGTGTCGGGTCGAACAGGTGTTCGATAGGATGGGTGGTCCCATGGGATGGGACGGGCGCCCCGACCTCAGCTGGCAGGAGATCAACGCCGCCCTGTCCGCCGGGCCGGCCGACCGGCGGGGCGACGGGCGCAGCCGCACGGGGGAGCCTGGCCGGGACGGGGGCGACAGCCCGGCGTGGTCGCATCACCGCCTGGCCTACGAGCCGCCCCGCCACCTGCAGCCCCGGCCCGATGCCGGCGCCGTCCCCTACGCCGAGCTGCACTGCCACTCGAACTTCTCGTTCCTCGACGGGGCCAGCCACCCCGAGGAGCTGGTCGAGGAGGCGGCCCGGCTCGGGCTCGAGGCACTGGCCACCACCGACCACGACGGGCTCTACGGGGTGGTGCGGGCCTCCGAGGCGGCCCGCACCCTGGGCGTGCCGCTGGTGGTGGGGGCCGAGCTGACGATCGGCCTGTCCCGCCCGCGGAACGGCGTGGCCGATCCCGAGGGCTGCCACCTCCTGGTGCTGGCCGACGGCCCGGGGGGGTACGCCAGGCTGGCCCGCACCATCTCCGAGGCCCACCTGCGGGGCGAGGAGAAGGGCAAGCCGGTGCTCTCGCTCGAGCAGGCGGCCGAGCACCTCGCCGGCTCCGCCCACGTGCTCACCGGCTGCCGCAAGGGGGCGGTGCCGGCGGCCCTCGTCGCCTCGGGCCCGGCCGCCGCCCGCCGCAGGCTCGACCAGCTGGTGGCGCTGTTCGGCCGCGACCGGGTGGCGGTCGAGCTGTGGGACCACGGCGACCCGCTCGACTCGGCCCGCAACGACGCCCTGGCCGCCCACGCCGTCGAGGCCGGCCTGGCGGTGGTGGCCACCAACAACGTCCACTACGCCACCCCGGCCCGCCGCCCGCTGGCCACCGCCCTCGCCGCCGTGCGCGCCCGCCGCAGCCTCGACGACGTCGACGGGTGGCTGCCCCCGGCGTCCACGGCCTGCCTGCGCAGCGGCGCCGAGCAGGCCCGCCGCTTCGCCCGCTGGCCGGGCGCCGTCGCCCAGGCCGCCGCCCTCGGCCGCCAGCTCGCCTTCGACCTCCGCCTGGTGGCCCCGAAGCTCCCCGACTGCCCGGTGCCCCCCGACCACACCGAGATGACCTGGCTCCGCCACCTGGCCGAGGAGGGCGCCACCTTCCGCTACGGCCCCCGCTGCTCCAACCCCGCCTGGCGCCAGATCGACCACGAGCTCGACGTCATCGAGCAGCTGGGGTTCCCCGGGTACTTCCTGGTCGTCCACGACATCGTCGAGTTCTGCCGTCGCAACGACATCTACTGCCAGGGGCGGGGGTCGGCGGCCAACTCGGCGGTGTGCTTCGCCCTCGGCATCACCAAGGCCGACGCCGTCGGGCTCGGCCTGCTGTTCGAGCGGTTCCTGTCACCCGAGAGGGACGGACCGCCCGACATCGACATCGACATCGAGTCCCAGCGCCGGGAGGAGGCCATCCAGCACGTCTACGAGCGCTACGGTCGGGAGAAGGCGGCGCAGGTGGCCAACGTCATCACCTACCGGGCCCGCTCGGGTCGACGCCTGGTCCAAGCAGGTCGACCCGTGGGGCCGGCTGCACAAGACCGTCGACGCCGGCGGCCACGACATCCCGCCGGCCGTGCTCGAGCTGGCCCGCGAGGTCGAGGACTTCCCCCGCCACCTCGGCATCCACTCGGGCGGCATGGTCATCTGCGATCGGCCCGTGGTCGAGGTGTGCCCGGTCGAGTGGGGCCGGATGGAGGGCCGCACCGTCCTGCAGTGGGACAAG
>JBKJNA010000187.1:0-13846 GCA_046596195.1 Acidimicrobiales bacterium
CGGGAGAGGTGCGAGAGCGGCCGAATCGGACTCACTGCTAATGAGTTGACCTGGGAAACTGGGTCCGAGGGTTCAAATCCCTCCCTCTCCGCCAAGCCGGCCCTGCGTCATCATGTGAAGCGCTCGCCGCGCGACCACTTGGCGTACCGAGAGCCCTAGCCGTCGGAGGCAGACACAGCCGTCGTTCATCGGATTCACGCTGACCCAGTCTCGGCGCAGGTTCGCCCTCCCGTTCCCACCCCAGCGATGAGTTCGCGACCGTAGATCCGTTTACGGTCCGACCGACCTTCGTGGCCAGGCGCCGATGAGCCTCAAGGAGAGAGATGACCGCAAGCACTGCGCTCGCCATCGAGGCCACGGGGCTGGTCAAGTCGTTCGGCGACACCCGGGCGGTCGACGGCGGCGACCTGGCGGTGCGTCGCAGCTCGGTCCACGGCGTCCTCGGGCCGAACGGTGCGGGCAAGACCACCACCATCCGTATGCTGGCAACGTTGCTCCGTCCCGACGCCGGCCGGGCGCAGGTCTTCGGCCACGACATCGTGAAGGACGCCGACGCCGTACGGGGGGCGATGAGCCTAACCGGCCAGCTCGCCTCGGTCGACGAAGACCTCACCGGGCGCGAGAACCTCATCCTGCCGGCCGCCTTCTTGGCCTGAAGCCACCGGCGGCCAAGACCCGCGCCACCGAGCTGCTGGACGCCTTCGGTCTGGCGGAGTCACGATCGGCCTGCTCCTGCGCTCACCGAGCGCCGTGCTCAACGCCGGGTTCATGGGGATCTTCCCGCTCACATTCCTCTCCAACGTGTTCGTCGAACCGGAGACGCTCCCCGGGCCCCTCGAGGCCTTCGTCAACGTCAACCCGATCTCGATCCTGGCCAACGCCTCGCGTGGCCTGATGGCGGGCGATGCCCACGCCGCCGACATCACCATCGTGCTGGCGGTGGCGGCAGGGCTCACTGCGGTATTCGCACCGCTGACGACTCGCGTGTACCGCAGGAGCTCAGACCCCGACTCGCCGCCTGCGTGCGAAGTCGACGTCAGCGGAGTGATCGCCGCGCCCAGGCGCTGATCCCGTCGACAAACAGCGACACGACGATCAGCGCGAGGACGGTGCCGAGCATGCCGTTGAAGTCGAATGCCGCCCGCTGCTGCTCGAGGAGGCGGCCGAGGCCGCCCGCTCCCACCACGCCCACCACGACCGTCTCCCGCACCGCCACCTCCCACCGGTACAGCGAGTAGGCGGCGAAGCGGGCGAAGGCCACCGGCACGACGCCGTAGGCGAAGGCCTGCGCGCCACCTGCACCAAGCGCCCGCAGTGCCGCCTCCGGGCGAGGATCAAGGTTCTCGACCACCTCGGCGGTGAGGCGCCCGAGGATGCCGAAGTTGTAGATCCCGAGGGCCACCGCGCCGGGCAGCGGGCCCGGGAAGAGCACGAACAGCACGAGCAGCGCCCACACCGGCGGCGGGATGGCTCGGGTGACGAGCAGCAGGAGGCGAGCGCCGGTCGCCAGGAGACGGCGGGGCCGGGTGCGACCGCCCCGGGCGGCCACGAACGCCACCAGGATGGCGAGCGTGCTCGCGAGGGCGATGGCGAGAAGCGACATCTGGACGGTGTCCAGCGTCTGGCGCCCCAGCTCGGTCCACCCGCCGCCGGGGAGCGACGGCGGCCACGAATCGCGGGCGAGCTCGGCCAGCAGGGACCGGGTTCGGCCGGCCACGAGCCGCCCGAGGTCTGGGCCGAGGTGGACGACGCTCACCACCACCAGCACCACGCCGGCGACGGCCGACCGGCGCACCAACCGGGGCGCCCCCCGCCGGCGCAGGGTGGCCCCCCACAGGTCGGCGACGGCGCTGACGATGACAAGGGCGTAGATCAGCGTCCACATCTCGCTGTACCGGAGGGACTGGAAGCTGAGGCTGAGCTGGAACCCGAGCCCGCCGGCGCCGATCATCCCGAGGATGACTGCAGACCGCACCGAGCACTCCAGCCGGTAGAAGGCGTACGACACGAGGTCGGGCAGGGTGCGGGGGAACACCGCGTAGACGAGGGCGCTGAGGCGGCCCGCGCCGGCGGCGCGCAGCGCGTCGTACGGGCCCTGGGCCGACTCGTCGATCAGCTCGGCGTACACCTTTGCCGTGATCGCCCCGAAGGGGATGGCGATGGCGAGCACGCCCACCATCGGGTCGCGCCCGAGCACGTTCACCAGGAACAGACCCCACACCGCCTCGTGCACGCCGCGCGGCAGGCCGAGCAGGACCCGCCCGGCGAACCAGCCTGGGCGCACACCGGGCGCCGCCCCTGCCCGCCCGGGCCGCGACCGGCGCCACCACGTCTCGCTGGTCAGCACGCCCCCGATGCAGCCGATGACCACCGACAACGCGGTTCCGAGCACGGCGAAGGCGATCGTCGTCCATGTGGCCGACCACGTGGTTCGGAGGAACGCGCCCGACAGCTCGGGGTGGACGGCAGCCTTCCAGAACCGGCTCATCAGCGTCCAGCCACCCGGGTTCACCAGCGCCCGCCGGCCCACGCCGGCCGACCACAGCGCCCACGCGACCGCAACGACGAGCGTGACCAGCCAGGCCCGCCGTCCCGACCACCCCCCGAGCCGGCGGGAGCGGCCCTTCGCCAGTGGGACGAGGTGCTCGTCGTCGGGGAAGAGGCCGACCTCGCGCCCGGTGAGGTCGGTCAGCCCCCGGGCGGCGCCCATCCTCAGGTCCCGATGCGGTACAGCTCGGTGCCCACGTCGGCCGTGACATCGGCGGCGGGGAGGTCGAACACCACCCGCCCCGCCCGCAGGCCGACCACCCGGTCGCAGCGCCGCCGGGCCAGGTCGAAGTCGTGGAGGCTCACGAGGAGGGTTCGGCCGTACTCGGCGGCGGCGGCACCGAGCAGGTCCATCACCTCGTCGGCCCGGGCCGGGTCGAGGCTGGCCACCGGCTCGTCGGCCAGGATGAGCTCGGGCTGCTGGACCAGGACCCGGGCCAGCGCCACCCGTTGCTGCTCGCCCCCGGACAGCCGGTCGGTGCGCTCCTGGAGCTTGTCGGCGATGCCGACCTCGGTCAGGGCCTGACGAGCCGCGTCCACTTCCAGCGGGCGCAACAGCGACCGCAGCGCCCGCCACGTGGACCACAACCCGAGGCGCCCGGCGTTCACGTTGTGCACGACGCGCAGCGGCCCCACCAGGTGCAGCTGCTGGTGCACAGAGCCCACACGGCGTCGCAGCGCCTGCAGCTCGGCGGCCGTGGCCCGGCCCACGTCGCACCCGAGCACGGACACCGACCCGCTGGTGGGCGCGACGATCCCCGTGCACAGGTTCAACACGGTGGTCTTGCCCGCGCCGCTCGGCCCGACCAGCGCCACCCGCTGGCCGGGGGCCACGTCGAGGTCGACGGCGTCCAGCGCAGGATGGGCGCCGTAGACGACGCCCACCCCGCGCAGGGAAACGACCGCAGTGGTCATCCGGTAATGAGGTTGAGCTTGCGCCCGATCTCCTCGATCTCCGTGTAGTTGCCGGCGCTGGTGGCGATGAACTTCTTGGCGCCGTAGAGGTCGAGGAGCTTGGCCTGCTCCGGGTTGGTGTAGTCGAGGGCCAACAGCGCCCCGGACACCTTGTCGGTGAACCCGGCACCGAAGCGCTCGTCGGTGTCGGGCCCGGCCATCCAGTGGTAGTCGTGGTACGGCGGGCTGACCAGGAGTTCGACGACCATGGTGGTGTCGACGGTGCCCGCCTCCTTGCGCTTCTTCCACACCTGCAGGTTCAGCGCGCCGGCGTCGTACGTGCCGGCCTGCACCAGGTCGATGGTCTTGTCGTGGGAGCCCGAGAACCCGGCGGGGCCGGAGAAGTCGTTAGCGCTGGCCAGGCCGGCCTGGTCGAGGAAGTACTCCGGCATCAGGCGCCCCGAGGTGGACGACTCGCTGCCGAAGGTGAAGCGCTTGCCCTTGAGCTCGGCCAACCCCTTCACGTCGCTCACCGCCGCCAGCTTGGCGCCGGCGTTGGCGATGAACACCGACTGGAAGGCGTCGTCGATGTCGCGCTGGGCCAGCAGCACCGATCCGGGCGTCTGCAGGCGGGCCTGCACGCCGGTGAGACCGCCGAAGAAGACCATGTCGAGGTCGCCCGTCTTGAACAGGCTGACCGACGCCGCGTAGTCGGTGACGAGCACGTACTCGACCTTGCGATCGAGGGCGGTCGACAGGTACATGGCCATCGCCGTGTTGATGGTGGTGAGCTTGGACGGGTCCTGGTCGGGGATGGCGCTGATCTTCAGCACCCGGTTCGGGTCGGGGGCGGCGGTCGACGTGGTGGTCGCGTCGCCGTCCGTGCCGGCGGCCGTGGTGATGGGTTTGTCATCGCCACAGGCGGCGACGGCGAGCACGAGCAGGGCGAGTACGGCGACGAGGGCGCGCGGGCGCCGTCGGGACGGTGTCAATGGAGATCCTCCGTGGTGATGTGCGGGTAGAGGACCGCAACGGAGTCTCCGGTGACGCGAGCGCGCTAGTGCGCCGTGGCGGAGGGGCCGCTGCGGTCGGTGACGCCCGACCGGGCGCCGGCGACGCTGGATCAGCGGCGCGCAAGCAGCGGCATATCCCTCCCTTCGTCGTAAGTTAGCCAGCCTCACGCTAGTCCGAGCGGGGTTAGCTGAGGGTCGCTAGCCCTGGCTTCCGCACATGGCTGCGGTTCGATTCGAGAGAGATTCTTCTGATTCCTTGCAGGTGAAGTGCGGGGGGGGTCGCGAAAGTCCTCCTGTGGCAAGGAAGCGACCGATTTTGGGCCCAGCCAGGGTCGAGCGCGACAAGATCCTGGGGTCGTTGCCGGTCTAGCCGACTTCTGTCGCCGACTCGACATCCGCCGCATCGTCGACGAGGCGTGCCCCGTTCGTGACGTGGCCACCTGCAGCCGGCCGGTCCGAGGTGCTCCTTGACGGCGAAGGCCGCCTCGACGAAGTCGCGCTGCTTCTGGTGCATGACCTGAGGTCGTTTCTGGTGGCGGCTCCGGCTCGGGCACAGTGCCGACCTGCCCGGCACCGGAGACCAGGGGGCGTCCTTGGTCGACCCGGTCCTGCGCCCCGCTCCGGAGGTTGCGGACCTTGAACCCCTCGCCAGCCAAATCCTTGGCCGCCTCCGCACTGCGGCTGCCGCTGCGGCACGGCGACGGCAGGCGTCGGCCACGACCGTCTCGTCGGGCATCACCCGCTTGAGCGGCCAAGCGTGCACACGGAGCCGTACGTGCCCTGCGCATGGCTGTGGTGGGCGAAGGGGCAGGACACTTCGGCGAAGACGTCGACGACGCGGTCCGGTTGGTCGTTGTTGGGAGCTCATCGTGGCGCGTCATCGCGACGGCGAGTTGTGACCGGCGGGCCATGTCAGCCTGCCGGCTCGAGGGTGGTGACGACGCCGGCGGCCTGGTTGCCGACGAAGACTCGGCCGGTTTGCTGGTCGATGGTCATGCCCGCGGGCCCAGCGGCCACCACGATCGCGTCGAGGAGGGCACCGGATCGGGCGTCGATGACAGCGACCTGGTTGGCGCCGGTGCCTGCGGCCAGGATGGTGTTGCGCTGGTGGTCGGCGACGATCCCGTGCGGGGAGGCACCGACCGGGGTGCGCCAGGCCACCTTGCCGCCGCGGACGGCGACGACCTCGCCGGTGCGTTCGAGGGTGACGTAGAGGGTTCCGCCGAGGAACGTGGAGTTCCACGGTCCGGCGCCGACGGTGACGACATCACGGACGGCAAGGGTGTCGCGGTCGAGGAGGTGGACGGTGTCCGCTGCGGTGTCGGTCACCGCGATCCTGCCCGACCCGACGGAAACGCCCCACGGGCCGTCGCCGACGGGGATCGTCGTGATCTGGTCGAGGGTGGCGAGGTCGTAGATCTCGAGGCGGTTGGCGTCGATGCTGGTGACGTAGAGCCGGCCGTAGCGGTCGTCGACGGCGAGACCGTGAGGGTTGGGGCCGACGCCGAACTGGGTGACGCTGCCGGTGGTGAGGTCGATGACCGACACGCTGCTGGCGCCCTTGTTGGTCACGAAGGCTCGGCGGGTGGCGTCGTCCACGACGACGGTGTGGGGGGTGGTCCCGGCGGTGAAGCTGCGGGCCGGGCCGGCGCCGACCTCGATCTCGGTGACCGTGCCGGCTGAGACGTTGGAGACGAGCACGTGGCCGCTGATGGGGTCGAAGGCCGGGAAATGCGGCGTCGGACCGGCCGGGGTCTGGCTGGCCACGGTGTAGGTGGTGCGCTGGGGGTGGGCGGCGGCCAGTGACGTGTCGAGGGTGACGATGCCAGTGGTGGCGAGCAGCGCAGCGGCGGTGGCAGCGGCGAAGAGTCTTGTCATGTCGCTTCTCCTTGGGTCGGGGTATCCAGGCGCCGGGCGCGTGGGCGCCGAGCCAGTCGGTAAGGGCATGTGCGGGCAGCTGCTGGGTGGCGGGCGGTCAGCTCGCCGTCGTTGTGCAGAGACAGGGACATCAGGGGTTTCCGAGTGCGTCGAGCGCGGCTTGTATGCGCTGTCCCGCTTCCTCGGCGATCGGCGCCAGGGCGGGGTTGCCTGCGACCTCGGCGATCAGCTTGGGGTCGAGGGCTTCGACGACGGTGCGCCCGTTTTCGGTGCGGACCACGACGTTGCACGGCAGCAGCGCGGCGACGCGAGGGTCGATCTCCAGGGCGCGGTGGGCGAGCTGGGGGTTACAGGCGCCGAGGATGACCTGCGGCTCGATGTCGACGTCCAGCTTGGCCTTGAGGGTCTGGCGGACGTCGATCTCGGTCAGGACACCGAACCCTTGGTCCTTGAGCGCGTCCGTGACGCGCCCGATGGTGTCGTCGTAGCTGGTGTCGAGCTCGATGCGTCGGGTGAAGTCCATTCGGGTCTCTCCTCGTTGGTCGATGGTCAGAAGATGGCAAGCAGGGCGCGGGCGCCGGTGTAGACGGCGAGGGCGACCAGCAGTGCTGCGAAGGCGCGTTGCAACGACTCGGGCTCGACCCGGTCGGCGACCCGCTTGCCGGCTCCCACCCCGGCGGTGGCGGCTGCGGTGAAGACCAGGGTGGTTGCCCAGTCGATGGAACCGGCCCCGGCCCGGGCGGCGAGGGCGACGGCGGTGTTGACGGCGATGACGAGCAGCGACGTCCCGATGGCAGCCCCCATCGGGAACTCGAGCACCAGGGCCAGGGCGGGGACGATCACGAACCCGCCGCCAACACCGAACAGGCCGGTCAGGAAACCCACCGCGGTGCCGGCGGCGACGATCTTGGCGATCCGGCCCGGTGCCAGGGTCCGGGTTCGGGTGCGGACCGCGCCGGCTTCGGGCCACTTGCTCAAAGCAGTGGCCTCGCCTTTGCGGGTGCAGCTCGGGCAGCCCACGACGATCCGCCACGCAGCGACGAGGATGAGAACAGCGAAGGCGAGGAGCAGCACGTCGCCGTCGAGGCGCCGGCTCAAGGCCGAGCCGGCGAGGGACCCGCCGATGCCGACGAGACCGAACACCAGGCCACTGGCGACCCGGACCCGGCCGGCCCGCCAGTGGCCGTAGGCGCCGATCAGCGAGGCGACCCCGACCACCACCAACGACGTGGTCGTGGCCGCGGAGGGCGACTGGCCAGCGACGAAGACCAGTACCGGGACGGCCAGGATCGATCCGCCCCCACCGAGGGCGCCGAGCGATACCCCGATGAGGAAACCCAGCGGCGACGCCAGCAGCGCCCGGGTGCTCACCGGCCTTCCGGCCGTGTCGATCGCATTGTCAGCTCTCGCCGCTGGCGACCCCGAGGGCGTCGTGCTTGGTAGCGGCGGCCCACTCGTCGTCGACAGCCACCACGATGCGACCGGCCCGGTCCAGCAGCGACGCCGCGATCGAGGCCCGGTAGCCAGAGGCGCAGTGGACCCACACCTGCTCGTCGGGCACCTCGTCGAGGCGCTCCTCGAGCTCGTGCAACGGGATGTGCACGGCGTGTTCGATGCGGCCTTCGGCCCACTCGTCGTCGCGGCGGACATCCAGGACGACGACGGCATGGTCAGCGCTGGCGTCGGCGAGATCGGCGAAAGTGGCGGTCCGGTAGGAGCGGACATCGCCGCCCGCGGCCCACGTTTCGATGCCGCCCTCGGCCCCGCCGGCGGGCCGGTCGATGCCGATGCGGACCATCTGGCGTTGTGCTTCCGCAACCTGTCCGGTGGTGTCGCCGACGAGGGTGACCGGCGTGCCCCAGCGCAGCGTCCAACCCAGGTAGGTGGCGAAGGAGTCCCCGACCTCCAGGTTGACGGTGCCGGCGAGGTGGCTGCGGGCGAACACCGTCCGCGAGCGCAGGTCCACGACCCACTCGCCGGCGTGGATGCGGCGGCGGATCTCGGCCGGGTCGACCGGCTCCGGCGGGGAGAGGTCGACCGGGGCCGGGCCGGCTCGGTTGATGGAGGCCATGTGGCCGTAGTAGCGGGGGTAGGCGGTCAGCCCGCTGAGGAGCCTCTCAACGAAGGCGTCCTCGTCGACGAGCGTCAACGCCAGGTTCGACTGCCGCTCCTGGTCGATGGTGCTCGCATCCGACCCGGTCGACGCCGACGAGGAGCAGAAGCTCCCGAACCCGTGGGTCGGGTGCACCCCGACCTCGCCCGGCAGCCCGTCAGCCAGGCGCCGCACCGAGCGGAACTGGGCCCGGGTCAGCTCCTCGGTGACCTCGGTGCTGATGAGGTCGGTGCGCCCGACGGTTCCGTAGAGCATCGACCCGCCGGTGAACGCCGCCACCGGCTTGCCGTCCTGCACCACCACATAGGACAGGTGGGCCGGGGTGTGGCCGGGCGTGTGCACCGCCCGCACGATTAGGTCACCGAGCGTGAACTCGTCACCGTCGCGCGCCCCGGTGTGCTCGTAGGCGACCTCGTCGGCGGCGGCCAGCACATAGACGGCGCCGGCGCGGCGGGCCAGCTCGAGGCCGCCGGTCACGTAGTCGTTGTGGACGTGCGTCTCGAACACGTGCGTCAATCGCAGGCCGCGCTCAGCCAGCAGCGAGTCGATGCGGTCGATGTCGCGCTGGGGGTCGATGACAGCGGCGGCATCGCCGTCGACGAGCACGTAGCTGCGGTCACCCAACGCCGGGGTCTCGATTGCGATGATCTCCATCTGTCTCGCTCCTTCAGGCGACGGTGCCGGCAGTGCCGCCATCGCGCACCACCGGAAGGCCCGCTTGCACCCACGCCGTCATCCCACCGGCGACGTTACGGACGTCGATCCCGGCGCCGGCCAGGACCTCGGCCGCCTTGGCCGAACGGCCGCCGCTGCGGCACACGGCCAGCACCTGGCGACCGTCGAAGCGAGAGGCGGCGGCGCTCACCTCAGCCAGCGGAACATGGACGGCCCCGGGCGCATGGCCGGCAGCCCACTCGTCGTCCTCCCGGACATCCAACAAGGCGGCTCCCTGGTCCTGCAGGCCAACCGCTTCTTGCGGTAGCACCTCGTGGATCCTGTGGCGTCGGAACAACACACTCCTCCTGCTCGGGTACGACAGGTTCACTTTATACCCCCTAGGGTATACTCCCAAACGAGAGGATCAAAGACGAGATCCGCCGTGACCGCTCGTGGGAATACCCCCACCCGTACCTCTCGTTGAGAAAGGCACCATGGACCTGCCCGAAGCGACCATCGACGACCTCCTGAAGCGGCTCCGCCGGATCGAGGGCCAGGTCCGCGGCATCCAGCAGATGCTCGTGGACGGCCGCGAATGCCGCGACGTCGTCACCCAGATCTCCGCCGCCAGCAAGGCCCTCGACCAGGCCGGCTTCAAGCTGGTCGCCTCCGGCCTCACCTACTGCCTCAACGACCCCGATCGAGCCGCCCAGGAGGGCTACGACATCGATAACGTCCAGAAGATGTTCATGAAGCTCGCATGACCTACCCCGCGGCCCGGCGCATGGCCAAACCGGCGACACGCGCTACGTCACGGCGGCGAGGTACGTCAGCAGAGGTCAGCCTCAGGTTCGCGAGGGCGTGAGCGCCAGCGACGAGCGTTCACGTTCGGGCGCAACCCGACGGCTGGTGTCGGCCCTGTCGAGCAGCGCAGTGGCCATGCGGGTGCGACGGGGGCCGCTTGCGCACCTGCGCCGGTTCTGGGTGATCGTGTCGCTGCTCTTGCGACACGGTTTGGGTTGGGCGGTCGGCCCGAGCGGGGTGGGCCGGCTCGTGCCGTTCCATCATGGCTGGTTGGGTCACGCCGACCGCGACGAGCCCTACGAGCGCCACGAGCACATCCGGATGCTGCTCGAGGATCTCGGTCCCACGTTCATGAAGATCGGCCAGATCCTGTCGTCGCGGGCGGATCTGCTGCCACCGGCCTACCGGGCCGAGCTGGCGCACCTACAAGACGACGCCCCTCCCGTCAGCTCCTCAGAGATCCTCGAGGTCATCGCGAGCGAGTTCGGCCGTCCGGTGCTGTCGGTGTTCGCCGAGTTCGACGACGAGCCGCTCGCTTCGGCGTCCATCGGCCAGGCCCACACCGCACGACTCCACGACGGCACCCCGGTCGTCGTCAAGGTCCGCCGCCCCGGTGTCGTGGACCGAATCGAGCTGGATCTCCGGCTCATCGCCCGGGTCGTCGGTGTCGCTGCCCGCCTGTCGCCCACTGCCCGTCTCGTCGACGTGACCGGCATCTTCGGGGAGTTCTCGTCGACCCTGCGACAAGAGCTCGACTACTGCGAGGAGACCGCCAACGCTGGCCGCTTCGCGTCCAACTTCGCCGGGAACCCCAACGTCGTGATCCCCTGCGTCCACCTTGGCGCCACCACCGGTAGGGTTCTCACCCTCGACCTGGTCGTCGGGACGAAGATCGACGACGTCGACGCCCTGCGCAGCGCCGGCGTCGACCCGGCGGCGATCGCCTCGCTCGTGGTCGACATGGCGCTCGTCATGATCTTCGACCACGGTTTCTTCCACGCCGACCTCCACCCGGGCAACCTGTTCGTGCAGCACGACGGTCGGGTCGGGCTGATCGACTTCGGCATGGTCGGCCACGTCGACGCCACCACCAGAGCGACCCTGATCCGGCTGCTCATCGCCGTCGCCACCGGCGACAGCACCACAACGGCAGACGCGGTCATCGCCATCGGCATCGCCGCCGGGACCGTCGACCGCGCCCGACTCGAGACCGATCTCGACCAGCTCGCACGGCGCTACGTCGACCAGCCGGTCGGCGAGATCGAGATGGCCGCGCTGCTGCACGACAATCTCGCGGTCCTCCGCCAGCACCGCCTGCGCCTCCCGTCCGATCTCGCCCTACTCGTGAAGACCCTCGGGATGCTCGAAGGCCTCGCCGGAACCCTCGACCCGAAGTTTCGACTCGTCGACGCCCTCGGAACCTTCGCCGCCCAACGACCAGGGCTGCTCGCCTGACGGTGACTCTCATCCGAGGTCAAGCAGCAGGCCGACTCAGCCACACCAGGTAGCCAAATCCCGCTGAGGCGGTCGGTCACGAGCCTGGACGATCCGCAAGAACTTCTCAGTGAGTCCCTTCGGCTACTCCGCTCAAGCCAGGCTGCTGAGCGCAGCTGCGAGGGTCAGCCTCGGGCGCAGGAAGCACCGAGCCGGCGGCCGGCGCGAGACCACGCGGGGTCGTCGGTTCGGGGCCAGAAGTCGCCGGTGTGCACGTCCTGGTCATACGCCACGGGCGGCGGCTCACCGCCGGCTATGCGGGCGAGGGCGTCGAGGAACCTGTCGATGTCCGCGGCCGTGGTGGCGATCCCGGCGCTGGCCCGAACCGCGCCAGGCAAACGCCGGCGGTCACCGCGAAGCACCGCAGCGCGGTAGTCGGCCACCTCCGGGGATGTCATGCCCAGCAGGCGCAGGAGGTAGGGGTGGGCGCAGAAGCAGCCGTGCCGAACACCGATGGCGTGCTCGGCGCTGAGCCGGGCGGCGACCAGCGCGTGGGAGAGGCCCTCGACGACGAACGACGCGACGGGGAGCGCGCCGGGCTGGGCCGAGGGGCCGAGCAGCCGGACGCCGGCGATGCCCGCCAGCCCGCGGTGGAGCCGGCGGGCCATGTCGTCGTCATGGGTTCGGATGGCGTCCCAGCCCAGCGTGTTCAGCTCGTCGATGGCGGCGTGGAGGGCGACCGCGCCGAGAAAGTTCGGTGAGCCGGCCTCCTCCCGATCGGGCGGGTCGGTCCACACCACCTCGTCGAGGTCAACGAGGTCGACGGCGCCGCCACCGGCGAGGAACGGATCGCCGGTGGCGAATGTCGCCCGGGGCCCGATGAGCACCCCGGCACCGAACGGCGAGTACATCTTGTGGCCGCTCCACGCCAGGTAGTCGGCGTCGCGGGGCAGCCTCCGATGGGGAGCGAGCTGCGCGGCGTCGACCAGCACCGGGACGCCCCGGTCATGGGCGGCCTCGATTATCTCGTCGATCGCTGGGACCCAGCCGGTGACGTTGGAGGCGCCGGTGACGGCGAGCAGTCGCGGGCGAGGCTGCTCGTCAAGTGCGGTCTCAACGGCGTCCACCCCGAAGATGCCGGCGACGTCACACTCGACGTAGCGGCACCGGGCGACCCGGGCCCAGGGCAGCAGGTTGGCGTGGTGTTCGACGACGGTGGTGACCACTACGTCGTCGAGACCGAGCCCGAGGCGGTAGGCGAGGTGGTTGATCGCCTCGGTCGTGTTGCGGCAGATGATGGCGACATCATCGGTATCGGTGCGGCCTGCGAACGCCGCGAAGGCGCCACGGGCCTCTTCGTACTCGGCGGTGGCGAGCTGAGACTTCCAACCCGCGCCGCGGTGCACGCTCGAGTACCAGGGGAGAAACTCCTGTACCCGGGCTGCGACGGCCGGGAGGGCACTCGTCGACGCCGCGGCGTCGAGCGACAAATAACTGCGCTCGATCCCATCGACGCACGGCACCTCGAGACCGTCGCCCACGAGCCGCACGTCGAGCCCGCCGCTCACGCGACTCGCCCGGTCGTCCTGAGGGCTGGCCTGCGAAGGAACTGGCATCGAACCGGCTCGTCGCCTGGCACCTCACGAGGCAGATCGATCGTCGTCATGGCCCGACGGTGACACCGGTCGAGGGTCCGGGTGTCTTGGGTCCAGCTCGACACAGCCGGACGCGCTCGAACGTTCCCTGGAGCTCCAAGCGACGGACCAGAACCGGGTTGTCCCGGGCCTGGCTCTCGTGGCAGGCGATCGCTGCGAGCTGCATGGATCGGTCGACGATCACGTCCACCCCGTCGAAGGGTACGAAGCTCGTCCCGAGCTCAGCGTTGAGGGTGGCGGCGACTTCCGGTGCGACTCCCCACTCGACGACGGGCAGGCCGTGACGGCCGGCGACCCGTTGGGCGGCGGCCGTGGCTGCTCGATGGTCGGAGTGTCCGGTGACCCCGCCCGGCTCGAAGACCACGAGCAGGGCAGCGTCGGCAAGATCAGTCTCGATCTCGGCGTCGAGGAGCCCGGGAGGCATGTCGTCGAGCCCGCCGTCGGGGTAGTCGGCGAGCCGGACCCGTGTGATACCGAGAACCTGTGCGGCGGCGAGTAGCTCGCGGTGACGGACGAGGCCGAGTTCGGCACTGGTGCCCAGGGTGCTGGCTTCGCCGTGGGTGAAGCACATTAGCCGGGTCTTCGCCCCGTTCGCGCCCAGAGCAGCGAGGACGGCACCCAGCCCGAAGGACTCGTCGTCGGGGTGAGCGACGACGGCGAGCACCTCCCGGAAACAGGCGAGGTCACCGATGACGTCGGCGCTCCCGTCCAGCCTCGTCTCGACGGTGTAGGGCATCAGTCGATCCCTTCAGCAGCTCCGCGTCTAGAGCGGTTCCCCATCATTCGGCTACCCGTGCCCATCATTCCTTGCCCGTTGCCCATCATGGTCTCGCCCTGGCCCGTCATCTCCT
>JBKJNA010000236.1:0-9879 GCA_046596195.1 Acidimicrobiales bacterium
CTACGAAGGCCGGGCTGCGGGTGAGCGCCGGGTTGTGACTTGTGCGCACGGTCAATCCTCCTGTTGGACGGGCCGAAGGCCCTCCAGATGTCTACAACGCCGAACCCGCCCAGATGGTGCCCGGATCGCCCGCTACGGCCAGGCCAGGTCGAGAAGCATGAAGTCGATGACGAACCGCGTCGCTCGGCCGGCGGCGTCCAGACCGACGTACACGCCGTACCCGCCGTCACCCTGGCCGCTCGTGAACTGGACAAGGTTCAGCTTCTCGTCGATCGGGGCGGCGGCGATGAGGCGCCCGTTCGCTTGGACGGCCTGAAAGGCGTCCATCCGGACGGCCGAGAACCGCTCTTCGTCACGCCGCAGGAGGCGCCCGAGGGCGTCGGACCCTTCGATCGAGGTGAAGGCCGCCGACCCGGCATCGACGCTGATGTCGATCACGTGCCGCCACCCGACCGTCGGTGCGTCGGACACCAACAGGCTGGCCAGCGCCACCTCCTCCACGGGGCCCGCCGGTTGGCGGACCAGCGTGACGTGGACCGGGTACCGGCCGGGTCTCACCCGAGGCGGCAACGACCTGCTGTCGCCGATGGGCTCCCCCTCCGCCACCACCCGACCTGACGGCAACAGGACCGGGTACGGCCCGAGGTCCTCGGTCACCTGCCGGCCGGTGTCCCGGGCGACCAGCACGCCGGGCGGCAGCAGTCCGGCTCGCCGTCCGGGCGGGGGGATGCTGGCGGGCGGGCCGTTCTGGCCGAGGCTGTCGTCACCGCTGGCGCCGCCGCTGAGGCCACGATCACCGCCGCCGCAGGCCGCCGCCACCATCGCCGCCACCACCACCACGATCGCCCAACGACCGCTGCGCACCACGTCAGTATGTCGTGCCCGGGTCTCCCCCCTGGCGGCCTCGCCGCTCCGGTCAGTGTCGTGACCGTCGAAGAGGTGGGGCTCCGGCCGCGTGAGGTGCGCCTTTCCGATCCAGGGCTACCCGAAGGTGGAGCGCACGGTGCTGGCACCGATCCCGGCGAGGTCGAGGTATCCGTAGGTGCCGAGGTCGCGGAGCTCGGTCGCGGCTTCGACCAGTGCGCCTAGCGCAGCGAACGCGAACCAGCTACCGACCGACACCCGCCGCACGCCGAGCGTGCCCAGCTCGGCAACAGGAGGGCAACCCGGACGGGCGACGACGTTGACGGGTCGGTCCACCTCAGCGAGAAGGCGGCGCAGGTCGTCAGGCGCGGTCACACCGGGGGCGAAGAGGACGTCCGCCCCGGCCTCTTGGTAACGCTGCAGTCGGGCGATCGTGTCGGCCAGGTCATCCCGGCCGTGGATGTGGTTTTCGGCCCGACCCGTGAGAACGAGGTGCACCGGGCCGCGGTGGGCGGCCTCGGCCGCGGCAGCAACGCGTTCGGTCGCCAGACCGACGTCGTAGATCGCCTCGCCGTCCCAGTCCTCAACTGAGCACCCGGCCAACCCTGCGGCGATGCCGAGCTCGATCGTGTCCGCAACTCCCGCAGGCTCGTGGGCAAAGCAGTTCTCGAAGTCGGCTGAAACAGGAACACCGACCGCGGCGACCACCGCGGCGGCGTGGGCGACGGCCTCGTCACGGGCCACGGATCCATCCATCCGCCCCAGCGTCGCCGCGAACCCACCGCTGGTCGTGGCCAGTGCCTCGAACCCCATCGCCGCCAAGGCTTTGGCCGAGCCGACGTCCCACGGGTTCGGCATCACCAGCGGCGCCGAACGCTGATGGAGGGCGAGAAAGAATTCGGCCTTCTCGGCCTGGGTCGCCACCGACAAAGATTATCCAGACATCGGAAGCGGCGCACGCTCGAACGCTCAACTTTGGGGAGAACTCGTCGCCGTCGGAGAGATCCCGGTGCACCGTCACCTGCTCAAGCCGGTCGCGGCCGGGCTCCGCCGCTCAGGCGTCCCGCTCGTCGGGACGAACGCCTTCGAGGTGCGCCAGCACGATGTCGCGGTCGAGGGGGTGATGGTGATCGACGCGAGCGTGCGGCGAGAGCAACGAGTCGCCGACGGCGATGGTGTGGACGGCGGCGATCAGCTCCTCGGGGCGGGTCCGGTTGAGCAGAAAGCCGGACGCCCCGGCGCGCAGGGCATCGAACACGTAGTCGTCCTGCTCGAAGGTAGTGAGGATGAGGACCCTCGATCCGGGCGCCTCGCCGGCCAACCTCCTGGTCGCCTCGATGCCGTCCAGGTCCGGCATCCGCACGTCCATCAGCACCACCTCGGGGGCCAGGGAGCGGCAGCGGCCTGCTGTGCCACCAGCGCGTCCAACGAGGCGAGTCCGGGCGGGATCCACCTCGCCCGTCCGTGGGCAACTCTCGCGGAGGGCGCCGACGATGTGGTCGATCTCCTCGACCGTCCGGCGCGCCAGCTCCTCGATGGCCTCCAGCGCCTCGACCGAACGATGGGGTTCGCCGGCGTGGCGCAAGCGGGCCGCTCCGGCCCGCACCGCTATCACGTTGACCTCGCTCCCCGCCGAGTCGTTCAGGTCACGGGCGATTCGGGCCCGTTCTTCGGCGACGGCGAGAAGCCGCTCGCGCTTGGCGTCGCGCTTGGCGCGGCTCGCCATCGTCGCCATCGGACTTGTCATCGTCGTGATCGTGCTCCTCCATCTGACCGGCGTCATCGGACCTGGCACGCACCGAGAACAACCCGCCGCATCCGGCGCCCCGCTGGCTTCCCCCTGATTCGGGAGGCTCCGGTGAGGCACCGCCCGTGGCGCCACCCGTCAGTGGTGATCCTGACGGAACGCCGGGGCCGCATACCCCGCCCCCTGGCGGCCACGCGCCGGCATCGGGTGGTGGCCGGTGAGGCCACCGGACGGTCACCCCAGCGATGCAGTCTCGTCGACGATCACGTCGACGAATACCCTCCCGGGCCGACCTGTTCGCTTCGGCTGGCAACGCCTTGTGTTCTCCACCTCCGTGCTGTTCACCTTGGCTCTCGTCGCCCTCAACGGCCTTCTCCTCGGCCGGTCCGAATGGTTCAGCCGGATTCTCAACGAGAGCGCAGTGTCCGCTGCCGCATCACATTTCAAGAGCCTGGACCACCGGCACACGTGGGCCGCGCTGGGCCTGATATTCCCCCTGGCCAACTACTGGGCGCCCTTCGCCACGGACTTCCAGCTCTACGCCACCGCCGTCTACGGAGGGTTCACGCTGAGTGCCGTGCTGCTGCACCCGTCGGGCCGACAGCTCCTCCGGTCCTTCGAACGCTCGCAGGCGGACCGGACGATGCTCGTTCTCGTGGGCGTGGCTGCGGTGCCCCTTCTGGCGTTCACCGCCGTCAACATCGGTAACCAGCGTGAAATCGCCAGCGGGGACGTCCACTGGCCGCTGGGCCACTACGGCTTCATGGTGGCCAGCCTCCGACCTGTCGGGTGGCGGGTCAGCGCCTGGGTGGCCAGCCTCCTCCCGGCCGTGCTCGGGCTCCTCTCGCTGGTGTACCGGGAGCAGGCGTCGAGCCTGGCCGCCGGTTGGGGGCTGGCGGCCATCGTGTGGGGCGCTGCTTTCATCGCCGCGGCCGCCCGCTCCCGAGCCGGCGGCGGCGCCCCGGTTCAGCTTCGCCGAGAGCCGATCAGGGAGGACGCCTGACAGCAGCAACTCGCTTCGAGCCAGAAGCCGGATGACCAGATCGGCCAGGCGATCCATGCTCGACAGCGAGGTCAGGCGAAGCCTTTCGCCTGCAGGCTGCGCAGCGAAATCGGCTCGGCGGTGTCCACCGGACCGAGCCGTGCTGCGTCTGTACGGGTGATGATGACGGTGATGGAGGCAGAGGCCGGAGCGGACAGAGGCTCTGACCTCGCCGCACTCCACCGCCGGCACTACTCCTCGCTGGTGCGGCTGGCGTCGGTGCTGGTCGACGACGTGGGCACGTGCGAGGAGCTCGTGCAGGACGCTTTCGTCGCCGCCCTCGGCCGCGACCATCCTTGGCGGGACGAGGCGAAGGCGCCCTCCTACCTGCGCAGCGCAGTCCTGAACGGGGCCCGGACCCATCTGCGCCGGCGCGTCGTGCGCCAGCGGCCCCAGGCACTGCAGGTCGTGCACGACGAGCGGTCGCCCGAAGCCGATGCCGTCGCACACGACGAACACCGGGTCGTCCTGGACGCCTTGCGCTCGCTGCCCGAACGACAGCGCGAGGTGCTGGCCCTGCGCTACTACCTCGACCTGAGCGAGGCGGAGATCGCCGAGACGCTCGGCATCGCCGCCGGCACCGTGAAGACCCATGCCCAGCGCGGGCTCACCGCCCTCCATGCGTCCCTGGAGGACCAGCGATGATGAATGCCGGCCCGGGAGGGCGGTCCCTGAAAAGCTCGCTGGTGCACCATCACGAAGGGATGGTTCGCAAGTGACCGACGACAACCGCCGCCAGCACCTCGATGAGACGGAGGCACGCCTCCGCGGCGCCATCGCCACCCGCACGGGGCAGGTCCAGCCCGACGGGGCGGCCGGGCTGCAGGCCATCGGGCTGCGGGTCCACGCGGCCCGGCGCACCCGTCGCCTCAGGCGCGGCCTTGCGGGCGCGCTCACCGTCGCCGCCGCCATCGTCCTGGTCGCCATCGCCGTGCCTGCCCTTCGGGACGACGGGCGCGAGCAGGTCAGCGCGACAGGCCAGGACGCGTCGACGACGACGGCCGCTACCTCGACGACGACGGCGCCGGTCGAGCCGGCGCCGCCCCTCCTCGCCGTCTGGCCGCCGCCGGACCACGTGCAGTACTCAGACCCATCGAACGCTGCACGCGCGTTCGTCGAGGAGTACGTGGGGTCCCCGAACCCGCCCCTGAGCGACTTCCGTCCGGGCCCGCCGATGTCGGGTGAGATCGACGTCTACCTGCGGGGCGAGAACGGGGCGGTCCTCGAGGATCATGTCTCCAGCACCATCGCCCTCCGTCAGACGCCCGCCGGGTGGACCGTCGCCGGGGCCCGGACGGACGACATCGTCGTCGACAACCCGGGGCCCGCCATGGTGGTCGGATCGCCAGTGGTGTTCGACGGCAAGGCCCGGGGGTACGAGGGCACCATCATCGTGAACGTGCGGGACGGTGGAATGGGGGCGGGCGAGACGCTGGGCCAGGGCATCGGCATCGCCGGCTGCTGCGACGAGCTCCTCCCGTTCCACCTCGAGGTCGCCCTCAAGCGCCCGCCGTCGCAGCCCACCGGCTCTGTGTTGCTCAACACCGACAGCGGGCTCGATCCCGTCGCCAGCTTCGCCGTCGTGCCAGTGCGCTTCGGGCCCACCCCGACCAGCGGCCCGCAGGTGACCGACGAGACCGCCGTCAACGTGGCGTGGACCCGGGCCTCGGGAGAGGTCGTCACCAGAGCGAGGACGGTACGGCGCTCCACCGGGGTCCTACGCGGCGCCCTGCAGCAACTGCTGTTCGGCCCCTCCAGCGTGGAGCGCGACGATGGGTTGTTCTCCGCCTTGGCCGACGGGGCGGCGGCCGTGCCGTTCGACGTCGTGATCACGGACGGCAGGGCAGTCGTCGACTTCGGCGCCGATCTCCCCCGGGTCAGCCCGGGGACATCGTCATCCGAGGCCAGCCGGCGCTTCCTCCGCCAGTTGCACGCCACGGTGTTCCAGTTCCCCACCGTGACCAGCGCCGAGTACCGGGTCGGCGGAAGCTGCGACGCCTTCTGGTCCTGGCTCCAACGCCCGTGCACCACGGTGGACAAGAAGAACCCGGGCGCGTGACGCCCGGCGGCCTCGGATCGCCGCGGCCGATACCCGGGTGTGCCCCAATTCGCCGTGGGGACCGGTGTCGGTCTCGACTTGTGAACTCGGTCCCGCCTGGGAAGGATGACGCCACGGTGCGCATCCCGATCGCCTCGTGGCCCGTCGTCCGCCAGCTCCTGGGCGACGACCGGCTGGCCCTGGGGAGCGCGGCGCGCTCAGCCAGATCCGAACAACTCGTCGCCCGCACGGCAACGGCCGACCGCTCGGTGGCGTCCATCTGCCCGTACTGCGCCGTCGGCTGCGGCCAGCGGGTGTACGTGAAGGACGAGAAGGTCATCCAGGTGGAGGGCGACCCGGACAGCCCGGTGTCGCGCGGGCGGCTGTGCCCCAAGGGCTCGGCCACCAAGGAGCTCGTCACCGGCCCGGCCCGGGAGCACGCGGTGAAGTACCGCCGGCCTGGTGGCGCCGATTGGGAGGAGCTCCCCCTCGACCGGGCCATGGACATGATCGCCGACCGGGTCATCGCCACCCGGGCGGCCACGTGGGACCCGCAGTTCCGCCGCACCCTCGGCATCGCCAGCCTCGGAGGAGCGACCCTCGACAACGAGGAGAACTACCTCATGAAGAAGCTCTACACGGCGCTGGGGGTCGTCCAGGTCGAGAACCAGGCCCGCATATGACACTCCTCCACCGTCCCCGGTCTGGGGACATCGTTCGGGCGGGGCGGAGCCACCGACTTCCAGCAGGACCTGGCCAACTCGGACTGCATCCTGATCATGGGATCAAACATGGCCGAGTGCCACCCGGTCGGCTTCCAGTGGGTGATGGAGGCCAAGGCGAGGGGTGCGAAGGTCATCCACGTCGACCCCCGGTTCACCCGCACCAGCGCCCTCGCCGACACGTTCGTCGCCATCCGTGCGGGAAGCGACATCGCCTTCCTCGGCGCCATCGTCAACCACATTCTCACCAGCGGGCGCGAGTTCCGGGAGTACGTCGAGGCGTATACGAACGCTGCCACGATCATCGACGAGCGCTTCCGCGACACCGAGGACCTTGACGGGCTGTTCTCCGGCTGGGACGCGGCCAAGCGCGCCTACGACCCACAGAGCTGGCAGTACGCCGGCATGGCCACGGGGCCGGCGGCTGCCCACCAGGAGGACAGCCCCCAGGGCGAGGCGCATGGCTACGGCGCCCGTGTCAAGCATGGCAATCCGCCGGAGACCGACCCCACGCTCGAGCACCCCCGGTGCGTGTACCAGATCCTCAAGCGCCACTTCGCCCGCTATACGCCCGCGCTGGTCGAGGAGGTGTGCGGCGTCCCCCGGGAACGGTTCCTCGAGGTAGCCGAGGCGCTGTGCGACAACTCGGGCCGGGAGCGCACGGCGGCCATCTGTTACGCCGTCGGCTGGACCCAGCACAGCACCGGCGTGCAGTACATCCGCACCGCCGCCATCATCCAGTTGCTGCTGGGGAACGTGGGCCGCCCGGGCGGTGGCATCCTCGCCCTGCGAGGGCACGCCAGCATCCAGGGGTCGACCGACATCCCCACGCTGTACAACATCCTCCCCGGCTATCTGCCGATGCCGCACGCCGACGCCCACCCGACACTGGCCGACTACCGCGCCGCCGTCTGCGCCCCGGCCGGCTTCTGGGGCCACGCCGACGCCTTCGTGGTCAGCCTCCTCAAGGCCTGGTTCGGCGACGCGGCCACGGCGGACAACGACTTCTGTTACAACCACCTCCCGTTCATCACAGGCGACCACTCCACCTACCGCACCATGCTCGACATGGCGGACGGCAAGGTGCAGGGGTTCTTCGTCATGGGCGAGAACCCAGCGGTCGGCTCGGCCAACGGCCGGCTCCAGCGCTTCGCCATGGCCGAGCTCGACTGGTTGGTCGTGCGCGATCTGGTGGAGATCGAAACGGCCACCTTCTGGAAGGACGGGCCCGAGATCGACAGGGGCGAGCTGCGCACCGCCGACATCGGCACCGAGGTGTTCTTCCTCCCGGCCGCCGCCCACACCGAGAAGGACGGCACGTTCACCAACACCCAGCGGATGCTCCAGTGGCACCACAAGGCAGTCGAGCCCGAGGGCGACTGCCGCTCCGACCTGTGGTTCTCCTTCCATCTGGGCCGGATCATCCGGGAGAAGCTGGCGGCAGGGGGCAAGGCCCGCGACCGGGCCGTGCTGGACCTGGCGTGGGACTACCCGTTGCTCGGTTGCCACCACGAGCCGTCGGCCGAGGCCGTGCTCCGGGAGATCAACGGGGTGGACGGCGAGGGTCGCGCCCTGTCCGGCTTCATGGACCTCAAGGCAGACGGCTCGACGGCGTGCGGCTGCTGGATCTACAGCGGCTGCTACGCCGACGGCGTGAACCAGACGGCACGGCGCAAGCCCGGGCGGGAGCAGAGCTGGGTGGCGCCGGAATGGGGATGGGCGTGGCCGGCCAATCGGCGCCTTCTCTACAACCGGGCGTCCGCCGACCCAGCCGGCAACCCGTGGTCAGAGCGCAAGAAGTACGTGTGGTGGGATGCCGGCGCCGGCAGGTGGACGGGTCACGACGTGCCCGACTTCGTGGTCGACATGGCGCCCGACTACGTCCCGCCGGACGGGGCGACAGCCGAGCACGCGCTGCGGGGCGACTCCCCATTCGTCATGCAGACCGACGGACGCGGCTGGCTGTTCGTGCCGAGCGGCCTGATGGACGGTCCGTTACCTGCGCATTACGAGCCCCACGAGTCGCCGGTCACCAACCCGCTGTACGCGCAGGGCACCAACCCGGCCCGGCTGACCCACCCACACCGGCTCAACCCCGACAACCTCCCCAGCCAGGCCTACCCGTTCGTGATGACCACCTACCGGCTCACCGAGCACCACACGGCCGGCGGGATGAGCCGCTTCCTCTCGCACCTCTCGGAGCTCCAACCCGAGATGTTCTGCGAGGTGAGCCCCGAGTTGGCGGCCGAGCGGGGCCTCGAGAACGGCGGGTGGGCGACCATCTCGTCCAGCCGCACCGCCATCGAGGCCCGCGTGTTGGTGACCGACCGGGTCGCTTCGCTCACGGTGCAGGGGCGCCGGGTGCACCAGGTCGGACTCCCCTACCACTGGGGCTGGAAGGGCCTGTCGACCGGCGACGCCGCCAACGACCTGTTCGGGCTCGCCCTCGACCCCAACGTCCACATCCAGGAGGACAAGGCGGCGACGTGCGACATCCGCCCTGGCCGGAGGCCCCGCCCGTGACGACGGCCGGGCCCACCCGCATGGGCTTCTTCACCGACACCAGCGTGTGCATCGGCTGCAAGGCGTGCGAGGTGGCGTGCAAGGAGTGGAACGACGTCCCCGAGGACGGCCTCGACTTCCTCGCCACCTCCTACGACAACACCGGCGCCCTCGGCGCCGACACGTGGCGCCACGTGGCCTTCCTCGAGAGGCCGCCCGTCCCCGCAGCCGGCGAGGGGGAAGCAATTCGGGACAGCGGGATCCGTTGGCTGATGTCGTCCGACGTGTGCAAGCACTGCACTCATGCGGCATGTCTGGACGTGTGTCCCACGGGAGCGCTGTTCCGTACCGAGTTCGGGACGGTCGTCGTGCAACAGGACATCTGCAACGGGTGCGGGTACTGCGTGCCGGCGTGCCCGTTCGGGGTCATCGACCAGCGCAAGGGTGACGGGCGGGTGTGGAAGTGCACGCTCTGCTACGACCGCCTGAAGTCCGACCTGGTGCCGGCGTGCGCCAAGGCGTGCCCGACGGAGTCGATCCAGTTCGGGCCCCTCGACGAGTTGCGGGCACGGGCGGCGGGACGGCTGGAGCTGCTGAAGGAGGCCGGGGTGCCGGGCGCCCACCTCTACGGGGCCGATGACACCGACGGCGTGGGCGGCTTCGGCGCCTTCTTCCTGCTGCTCGACCGGCCCGAGGTCTACGGGCTGCCGCCCGACCCGGTGGTGACCACACGGGACCTGCCCGCCATGTGGCGCTCGGCCGGGGCGGCCGCCCTCACCCTGGTCGGGGCGGTGGGCGCCGCCTTCCTCGGCGGCGGCCGGCGTCGGTGACCTCGGTCGACGACCCCAGGCCGGGGCCGGGCGCCCCGCCTCCGGGGACCACCCAGGACGCGAACGCCCCGTCGAACGGGTGGGCGGCCGACGGCGGGGCGCCGGTGTGGAAGCACTACATCCCGCTCTACTTC
>JBKJNA010000033.1:0-14345 GCA_046596195.1 Acidimicrobiales bacterium
CCACCCCGTGCTGGTAGGTCAGCCCGTGGGGCGGGAGTGACGACAGGGCCACGTCGAGGCGGCTGGAGTCGAGAGCGTGCTCGCTGGCCGCCTCAGTGGCGGTGGTCGGGCGCAGGAGCCAGGTGCCGGCCGCCGTCACCAGGCCCAGCGCGCCGGCCGCTTCCATGCGGGCCACGAAGTCGGCGCCGGCCGGCTCGGTCTCCTCCACGTCGAAGTAGGAGGCCAGCGCGTGAAGGAGGTCGAAGCCGTCGGGCAGCCCTGCCACCAGGCGATGGGTGGGCGCCACCGTGAGCTGGTCCTCACGCGCTTCCACCACCCAGGCCAGCACGGCATCGTGGCCGCCGGGGCCGGCTCCGGCCGCCCGCTGCTCGTCCCGGTAGGCGAGGGCGGTCTCGTAGCGGTGGTGGCCGTCGGCGATGATCCCGGGCACCGACGCCACCGCCTCGGCGATGGCGTTCACCACAGCGGGCTGGGTGACCCGCCACAGGCGATGGTGCACACCGTCCTCGTCGGTGCCCCGGGCGTCGGGCGGCGCGACGGGCTCGCACAGCTCCGACAGGCCCTCGGCGGGCGAGAGCAGCCAGATGGGGGACAGGTTGGCTCTGGTGGCCCGCAGGAGGTCGAGGCGGTCGGCCCGCGCCTTGGGCGTGGTGTGCTCGTGGGGGAGCACCTCGCCCTCGTCGAGGGTCGACAGCTCGAGGGCGCCCAGCACGCCGGTGGTCTGGCGGGGCCGGCCCGCCTCGTCGTGGTAGCCCATCCGGTACACGTAGAACGACGGCTCGCCGTCGGTGACCAGCACCCCCTCGTCCTGCCAGGTCCGCCACAGGTCGGCGGCCACCTCGTAGGGACCGCGGCCGCCCTCGGCGGCGGGCAGCTCGACGCGCACGGCGTTGTGCTCGCTGCGCGCCACCAGGCGCTCGCGGTCGGCCGCGGTGATCACGTCGTAGGGCGGGGCCAACACGTCGTCGAGGCGGCCGTCGGCGGCGGCATAGCGCACGCCGGAAAAGGGCTGGAAGCGGGGCACCCCTACGCGTTAGCACACCGCCGGACGGGACCTCCGGGGCCCTCCGGCGTTACGCCGTCACAGGGAGACCGACTCGCTCCGGTCGGCGACCCTTCGGACAAGCGGCTCTTCGATGTCGATAGTCCACATGCGGACCTCTCCGTCGTCCAAGGCATCATCGGATGCCTCGCAGATCACGCGGGCAGCCCGCCGGTCGTCTCCCGGGCCGACCAGGAGTTCCACCCGTACGACGGAGGGGTCGGCGTACCGCACGCCTCGGTGGCTGAGACCGGGCCGGGCCGGCGACATCTGGGCAGAGGCCACCACCAGGTGCTCGAATCCCGCCGCCTCGAGGGCGTCGGCAACGCGAGCGAGCTTGCCGGGCGTGATGACGGCCGTCAGTAGCTTCATTGGTGGATCTCCCCGTACGTCGGTAGCAGTGGTCGAAATGCCGTGGCTGCCCCTGTACGAGTCGCCGGGCAGTCGCCTCGTACAAAGAAGTCGATCCACTCGACGTGGCTCCCTCGCATCTCGCCCCCCAAGTTCGCTCCTGAACCAAGTCTGGTCCTCACAGAAGTGAACCACAGCGGTCGGATCAGACAGATAGTGCTATCCACCCAATCCGATTCGGGTGCTACCACCCCATCCCGGTGACACGCGGACCGGGCCGCACCCCGGGTTGGTGTCGCGGCGCACGATGCGCGCACGATGGGGCCATGACGTGGGCCCTCGACCTTGACGGCGTGCTCTGGCGCGGCGACACCGCCATCCCCGGATCGGCCGGCGCCGTCGCCGCCCTGCGCAGCAGGGGCGAGCGGGTGGTGTTCCTCACCAACAACTCCCATGAGCGGGTCGACGCCTACGTGGCCAAGCTGGAGCGGGTCGGCGTGTCGGCGTCGCCCGACGACGTGGTGACGTCGGGCCAGGCCGCCGCCCAGCTGCTCGAGCGGGGGACCACGGCGCTGGTGTGCGGGGGGCCGGGCGTGGTGGAGGCGCTCGACACGGCCGGCGTGAAGGTCGTCGAGGAGGGACCGGCCGACGCCGTGGTCGTCGGCTGGCACTCGACGTTCGACTACGACCGGCTGACGATCGCCACGTGTGCGGTGCTCGACGGGGCCCGCCTGGTCGGCACCAACGACGACGCCACTTATCCGACGGCCGACGGCCTCATCCCGGGCGGCGGGGCGATCCTCGCCGCCATCGCCTACGCCAGCGGCGCCACCCCTGAGGTGGCGGGTAAGCCGAACCAGGCCATGGTGGACCTCGTCGCCGGCCGGGTGGGACCGGTGGAGGTGATGGTGGGCGACCGCCCGAACACCGACGGGATGCTGGCCCGCAACATGGGCGCCCGCTTCGGCCTGGTGCTGAGCGGCGTGACCAAGGAGTCGGACCTGCCGGTGGAGCCCGAGCCGGACCTGGTGGCCAAGGACCTGGTGGCCCTCGTCTCCGAATGGGAGCGATCGAGAGGCTGACAGCGTCCGGGTTGGTCGGGTCGTCGACCAGCGACGAGCGCCGGCCCGCCGTGCGCTACGAGCGGGCCGCGACCGGCGCCGCCGCCTCGGCGTCGAGCATGCGCAGCCGCTTGACGGCCGACAGCACACCCGGGCCTTCGCCCTCGAACGTGCCGCATGTGGGCGCCACGTCGTCGTAGTCGCGACCGATGGCGACGGTGAAGTAGTCGGCCCCGACCCGGCGGTCGTGGGTTGGGTCGAACGCCACCGCCACCGACCCACCGTGGTTCGGCGACATCTGGTCGGCCACGACGACCTCGACCCAGGCGTGCGAGCCGCCCTCGCCGACCAGGTGGCCCGACACGTAGCGGCAGGCCAGGCCGGCGGCCCGGCACAGGGCCAGCATGATGTGGGCGTAGTCCTGGCACACGCCCCGCCCGCCGGCCAGCGCCTCGGCCGCGCTGGTACGCACGCCGGTGACGCCGTACTCGTAGGTGAGTGACCGCCGGGCCCACGCACACGCCCGCTCGGCCAGGGCCAGGCCTCCGGGACCCTCGGCCGCCAGCTCCCGGGCCGCTTCGGCCAGGACACCCTCGGCCGCTGTCAGCCGGGTCGGGGCCAGCAGGCGGCGGTCGCAGACGGCCCGGCCCGGCATGGGGGTGAGCCCGGGCGGCCCGCTGCGGGCGATCAGGGCCCAGGACGTGAACTCCACCCAGTCCGGCACGAGCGCGGCGCGCAGCTCGATGACGTGGTTGCCGAAGCTGTCGGCCCGCTCCGAGACGAGCACGGGATCGCCCGCCGTGGTGAGGCGCTGCCCCAGGCGCTGCTGGCCGCCGTGGGTGAGCCGGGGCACGATCATGAGCCGGTGGCGCAGGCGCCTCACGGGCGTCTCGTAGGTGTACCGGATCTGCTGCTCGAGCAGGAAGGCGCCCTCCCGCTCCTGCGGCGTCTCAGCCAGCACGCCGCGCTGCGCTCCCGTGGCCCCGACCGTGGTCCGCCGACATCGGGCAAGTGTGGCGGACCGGCGTGAACCGACCGCGCCAGGAGTGTGTCGGCCCTGTGAACTCCTCCACCCGGCGCTTCAGCCGGCTGACAGGTCCCATGGGTGATCTTCGTCCGGCACCGACGCGGGCTTGACGGCGAAGATGGGGCGGCGACCAGCGAGATCGCCCGACCCCGCCGGCGTGCTGCGCTCAGGCACTGTGACCAACACCGAAGCCATCGATCAGCCGGCGGCGAGGGAGCGGCGCCGGTCCTCGAGGAAGCGGCGCTCGGCCGCGTTGGCAGCCAGGGCGGCGGCCGTGCCGTAGGCGTCGGCCGCTTCCTCCAGGCGTTCGAGGCGGCGCAGCAGATCGGCCCGGGCGGCGTGGAACAGGTGGTACCGGCCCAGGTCGAGGTCCTCGACGGCGGCCAGCGCCAGCGCCGGCCCGTGCACCTCGGCCACCGCCACCGCCCGGTTCAGGGCCACCACGGGCGTGGGCGACAGGGCGAACAGCTGGTCGTAGAGCCGGAGGATCTGGCCCCAGTCGGTGGCGGCGGCGGTGGCGGCGTCGCTGTGCACGGCGTTGACGGCCGCTTGCAGCTGGTAGGGGCCGGGCTGGTTCCGGCGGAGCAGCGCACGCACGATGCCCTGGCCCTCGGCGACGAGCGCCGGGTCCCAGCGGGTGCGGTCCTGGTCGGTGAGCAGGACCAGCGCGCCGTCGGGGGCGGTGCGGGCGGCCCGGCGCGACTCGGTGAGAAGCAGCAGCGCCACCAGGCCGGCTACCTCGGGCTCGTCCGGCATGAGGACGGCCAGCAGGCGGGCCAGACGGATGGCCTCGGCGCACAGGTCTTCGCGCACAAGGTCGTCGCCGGCGGTGGCGGTGTGGCCCTCGTTGAAGATCAGGTAGACGACGGCCAGCACGGGGCGGAGGCGGTCCGGCAGTTCGGCGTGGCCGGGGACCCGGTAGGGGATGCGGGCGTCGCGGATCTTGCGCTTGGCCCGCACCAGCCGCTGGGCCATGGTGGCCTCGGGCACCAAGAAGGCACGGGCGATCTCGCCCGTCTCCAGGCCACCCAGCAGACGGAGGGTGAGGGCCACCTGCGAGGCCGGCGCCAGCGACGGGTGGCAGCAGGTGAAGATCAGCCGGAGGCGGTCGTCGGACAAGGGACCTCCCACCGATGGCGTGTCGCGGATGTGGACGAGGGCGGACTGGGCGTGGCGGTCGGCGCGGGACGCTTCCCGCCGCAGGCGGTCGATGGCCCGGTTCCTGGCCGTGGTGACGATCCACCCACCCGGGTTGGGCGGCACGCCGGTGTCCGGCCACTTCTCGGCCGCCACCACGAAAGCCTCCTGGACCGCCTCCTCGGCGACGTCGATGTCGCCGAAGTGGCGGACCAGGATGGCCACGGCACGGCTGAACTCCTGGCGGAAGACGCGCTCGACGGTGGATGCGTCGGGCGGCATCCGCCTACGCCGGGTCGTCCTGGAACGGGCGCACCTCGACCGATGCCCCGCACGCGGTGGAGCCGCGGGCGGCCAGGGCCAGGGCGGCGTCGAGGTCGGGGGCCTCGACGATCCAGAAGCCACCCAGCTGCTCCTTGGTCTCGGCGAACGGCCCGTCGGTGGTGACGATGTCGCCGTCGGTCGCCCGCACCACGGTGGCGGTGTCGGCCGGGTGGAGACCGCCGGCGAAGACCCAGGCGCCCTCGGCCTTGACCTCTTCGTTGAACACGTCGACGGCCTTGTACATCTGCTCGACCACGTCGGGGGCGGGGGGCTCGTCGCCCTCGACCATCCACACCGCAAGCAGGTACTGCGTCATCGGGATCTCCTCTCGTCGGTCGGCCCGTTGGCCGGTCCCTCACCCTGTCTACGAACGGCAGGCGCCCCGATCGACATCAGGCGCAGGATCCTTCTAGGAATTTCTCCAGGGCGTGGGCGTGGGCGAGGGCTCGGAGAGGTAGGCGGGTTGCTCCGGTTCGCCCGTCGCCCGTAGGACGAGCCCCACCAACGCGCCGAAGACGAAGCCGCCAACGTGGGCCATCCACGCCACGCCCTCGTTCGGGTTCACGAAGAACTGGCTCACGAACCAGAAACCCAGCACCCACTTGGCCGGGATGTCCCGGAACAGGACGATGATGAGGATGATCAGCGTCTTGATCCGGACGTTGGGGTACAGGACCAGGTAGGCCCCCATGACTCCGGCGATGGCACCGGATGCGCCCACGAGGGGCACCGTGCTGTTCGGCTGCACGGCGATGTGGGCGGCGGTGGCGACGAGCCCGGCGGCCAGGTAGAAGGCCAGGAACCTGCCCTTCCCGAGGCGGTCCTCGATGTTGTTCCCGAAGATCCAGAGGAACAGCATGTTGCCACCCAGGTGGATCCAGCTCCCGTGCATGAACATGGAGAACAGGAGGGCGACGAAGACGCGCTTCTCCGGGAACTCGGCCGGCGTATCGGGGTGGGCGACGCACGAGGCGTCGTCCTGGGCGGGGCCGAAGGTATCGGACAGCTCCTCTTGTGACAGGGGCCGGCCCTTCACGACCTCGCACGGGATTGCCGCCGTCCTGACGGTGAACTCAAGGTCGTCGGTGCGGTTCCCGCCGCCCTGGATGAGGATCCACACCGCCACGCACGCGGCGATGAGGACGATGGTGACGACCGGCGTGGTGCGCGTGGGGTTCTCGTCCTTCAGGGGGATCATCCGCCTCCGAGGCTATCGAACGGGGTTCACGACTCCGGCCGCCTAGACTCCGCTCATGGCCGAGGCCGATCCGCTCCGGAAATACGTGGAGGCGGGCATCGCCTTCACCCAGCTCACCAAGGCACGCGCCGAGGCGATCGTGCGCGAGTTGGTGAAGGCGGGTGACGTCCAGCGCGAGCAGGCGCAGGACCGCGTGGAGGAGCTGCTCGACCGCAGCCGCAAGAGCACCGAGGGGATCGCCGGGCTGGTGCGCCGCGAGATCGAGAAGCAGCTCTTGTCGATGGGCTTCGCCACCAAGGACGAGGTGGACAAGCTGGAGGCGCGGCTCGAGGGCCGCTTGGCGGCCATGGCGACGGCTGCCGCACCGGCGGCGAAGCCGTCGAAGGCGAGTCCTGCGAAGAAGGACACCAAGACGGCCCCGAAGGCGGCCAGCACCACCGCTGCGGGGGTCAAGAAGGCGCCGGCCACGCCACCACCGGCCACCCCACCGCCGGGCACCGCTGCCCGCAAGGCGCCTGCATCGTCGTCGCGCCGCAAGGCGGCCGCGCCGGGCGGTGAGGCATGAGCGCAGGCGCAGGGCGATCTGCCGCTCCGCCGCACGACGGGGTGCGGGCGCAGTCCCGTCGTTTCGGAGCGCGCCCGGGTTGCGCCGGCACCAGGGCCCGGATGCCGCACCCTCACGCCGTCGCCACCCGGCGGGTGCCGGCGCTCGCCGCGGCGCCCCGCTGAGCGCCCGCCGCCGCCTCGACGCCGAACTGGTGCGCCGGGGGCTGGTCCCCAGCCGCGAGCAGGCGCACCGGCGCCTGGCCGAGGGCCGTGTCCTGGTGGGAGGCGCTCCGGCTGACAAGGCGTCCCGGTTGGTGGCGGCGGGCGAGCCGCTCGAGATCGTGGGCCCGCCGCCGCGCTTCGTCAGCAGGGGCGGGGAGAAGCTCGAGGCGGCGCTGGAACACTTCGGCGTCGACGTGGCCGGCCGGAAGGTGCTCGACGCCGGTGCGTCCACCGGCGGGTTCACCGACTGCGTCCTCCAGCGGGGCGCGGCAGCCGTGCTGACGGTCGACGTGGGCCACGGCCAGCTGCACGAGCGGGTCGCCGGTGACCCGAGGGTGACCGTGCGGGACCGAACCAACGTCCGCAGCCTGGTGCTCGACGCCCCCGTCGACCTGGTGGTGGCCGACCTGTCGTTCATCTCCCTCGGCGTGGTGGCGCCCGCCCTGCTCGGCCCCAATGCGGCGCCCGGCGCCGACGTCGTGGTGCTGGTGAAGCCGCAGTTCGAAGCAGGCCGGGCCGACGTCTCCAAAGGACGGGGTGTGGTGCGCAGCCCGCAGGTGTGGCGGCGGGTGCTCGGCGACGTGTCGTCCGCCCTTGCCGGCCACGGAGCGGCGATGATGGGGGCGATGGTCTCGCCCCTCACCGGGGCCGACGGCAACGTCGAGTTCCTGGTCCACCTGCGCGCCTCGTCGTCCGACGCCCCGCCGTCACCCGTCGATCTCGACGCCGTGGTGGCGTCCGCCTGCTCGCTCGTCGGCATCGACCCGCCGGCGGCCGTTCCTGACCCGCCGGTGGCGGGCGGGGAGGGCTGATGGCCACCGTCGCCCTCGTGCCCCACCGGTTCCGTCCCGAGGCCCTCGAACTGGCGGAGCGCACCATCGACTGGCTGGAGGACCGCCGTCACGAGGCGCGGGTGCCGGAGGAAGCGGCCACCACGACGAAGCTGAGCCTGCATGCCTGCACTGCCGCTGCGCTCACCGATGGTCTCGACCTGGCCGTCAGCCTGGGCGGCGACGGCACCATGCTGCACACCGTCGACCTGCTGGCGGGGTCGGGGGTGCCCGTGATGGGCGTCAACGTCGGCCATCTGGGTTACCTCACCGAGGTCGAGCCGGCCGCCCTGCCGGAGGCGCTGGAGCGCTTCCTCAGCGGCGACTACAAGGTCGAGGACCGGATGTCGCTCGAGGTCGAGGTGCTGCGCACCGGCGGGGCCGAGGTGTGCGTGTGCCTCAACGAGGCGGTGCTGGAGAAGACCGAGTCGGGCCACACCATCCGCATCGCGGCCGATATCAACGGCCGCCACTTCATCACCTACACAGCCGACGGCCTCATCGTGTCCACGCCCACCGGGTCGACCGCCTACAACCTGTCGGCCCGCGGGCCCATCCTGTCGCCTGCGCAGCGGGCCCTCGTGGTGACGCCGGTGTCGCCCCACGGCCTGTTCGACCGCTCCCTCGTGCTCGGCGCCACCGAGGCGGTGCGCCTCGAGGTGCTCGACGGCCGCCCCGCCGCCCTGGTGCTCGACGGGCGCGACCACGGCGCCCTGGCTCCCGGCGACACGGTGTCGTGCCGGGCCGGCGTGCACGACGCCCGCTTCGTCACCTTCGGCGAGCGCGACTTCCACCAGATCCTGCGCACCAAGTTCGGCCTCGGCCGCTGATGCTCACCGAGCTCGCCATCCGCGACCTGGGCGTGATCGCCGACCTGCGGGTCACCCTCGACGCCGGCATGACGGCGGTGACGGGGGAGACGGGCGCCGGAAAGACCATGCTGGTGGAGGCAATCGAGCTGCTGGTGGGCGGCCGGGCCGACGGCATGATCGTGCGGTCGGGGGCGGCCGAGGCGTGGGTCGAGGGCCGCTTCGTGGTGGGCGACGAGGAGGTGGTGCTGGCGCGTGCGGTGCCCGTCACCGGTCGCTCCCGCGCCTATGTCGACGGGCGGATGGCGCCGGTGGCGGCGCTGGCCGAGGCGGGCGCACGGCTGGTCGACATGCACGGCCAGCACGCCCACCAGTCCCTGCTGGCGCCGGCCGCCCAGCGGGCTGCGCTGGACGAGATCGCCGGTGTCGACCACGCGCCTCTCGTCGAGGCCCGGAGGCGGGTGCGGGAGATCGCCGCCGGCCTCGAGGCGCTCGGGGGCGACGAGCGGGCACGGACCCGGGAGGCCGAGCTGCTGCGCTTCCAGCTGTCCGAATTGGAGGCGGCTGAGGTCGGCGATCCGCACGAGGACACCTCCCTGGAGGCGGAGGAGGAGCGGCTGGCCGACGTGGCCGCAGCGCGGGAGGCGGCCGTGGCGGCCACCCAGGCGCTGGCCGGCGACG
Source organism: Acidimicrobiales bacterium (assembly GCA_046596195.1). Taxonomy (GTDB): domain Bacteria; phylum Actinomycetota; class Acidimicrobiia; order Acidimicrobiales; genus JAHFUS01. The sequence continues at coordinate 9,229 of JBKJNA010000033.1, forward strand.
ACGGGTGGTCCGACGCCCTCGGTGTGGCGCTGGCGGCGGTCGCCCACCGCCCAGCGCTCGCGGCGTTGGAGGTCCGCCTGCGCACGCTCACGGCCGAGGCAGCCGACGTGGCAGCCGAGCTGCGGGCGGCGGCCGAGGGCATGGACGAGGACCCCGAGCGGCTCGCGAAAGTGCGGGAGCGCCGCCGCCTGCTGCGCGAGCTCCGCCGAAAGTACGGGGACAGCCTGGCCGACGTGATGGCCTACGCCGTCGAGGCCCGAGCGCGTCTCGACGACCTGGAGCACCACGCCGCCCGGGCGGCTGCACTGGAGGCCGAGCGCACGGCGGCCGAGGCCGAGGTGGCCAGGGCAGAGGCGGTGGTGGGAACGATGCGCAGGAAGGCGGCGCCGAAGCTGGGCGAGGCGGCCCAGGCCCACCTGCGCGAGCTCGCTCTGCCGCACGCCCGCCTCACCGTGAGCGTGGGCGATGCCGACCCCGGTGACGACGTGGTCTTTCTGCTCGCGGCCAACCCGGGCGAGGACCCGCTGCCGCTCACCAAGGTGGCGTCTGGCGGCGAGCTGGCCCGCACCATGCTGGCGCTGCGGCTCGTGCTCGACCAGGCGCCGCCCACCCTGGTGTTCGACGAGGTCGACGCCGGCATCGGCGGGGAGGCGGCCCTTGCCGTGGGCCGACGGCTGGCCGCCCTGGCCGCGACCGGCGACCGTGGCGGGTTGCGCCAGGTGCTGGTGGTGACCCACCTGCCCCAGGTGGCGGCGTTCGCCGATCACCAGCTGGCCGTCCGCAAGGTCGAGCGCGACGGACGGGCGGTGGCCGAGGCGGCGGCCGTCGAAGGAGACGAGCGGGTCGCGGAGCTGTCCCGCATGCTCTCCGGCCATCCCCGCAGCACGGCCGCGCGCGGTCACGCCGTGGAGCTCCTGGCCGTGGCCGCCCGCGACAGGGGCCGGTGATGGCGAAGAGGACGGCGCCGCCGTCGAAGGCCGTCTCCGCCGGCACGCGCCTGCCACGCCGGCGCGCCACCGTCGAGGTCACGTCGGGACCGGCCCGCGTCGACCGCCGCACCAAGGACCTCACCAAGCGCCTACGGCCCGGCGACATCGCCGTCATCGACCACGAGGACCTCGACCGGGTGGCGGCCGAGGCCCTGGCGCGCGCCGGCATCGCCGGTGTGGTGAATGCGGCGATGTCACTCACCGGCCGGTACCCCAACGGCGGGCCCCTCGCGCTGGCCACAGCCGGCATCACCCTGGTGGACGGCGTGGGCTCGCACGTGATGGAGCTGGTGGCCGAGGGCCAGGACGTGCGCCTCGACGGCGGCGAGGTGTGGGTCGACGGCGCCATCGTCGGCCACGGCGTCCGCCAGGACGAGGCCTCGTTGCGCACGGCCTACGAGGCGGCCAAGGCGACGATGGGTGAGGCGCTGGAGAGCTTCGCCGCCAACACCTTGGAGTACCTCCGCGACGGGCACGACGGCGTGCTCGAGTCGCCCGAGCTGCCCGACCTTACCGTCGACATGCGGGGCCGCCAGGTGCTCATCGTGGTGCGCGGGTTCGACTACCGCGAGGACCTGTCGCACCTGCGCAGCTACGTACGGGAGATCAAGCCGGTGCTGCTGGCGGTCGACGGCGGGGCCGACGCATTGCTGGAGGAAGGCCTGCGGCCGCATGTGATCCTGGGCGACTTCGACTCGGTGTCCGACAGTGCGCTGCGGTGCGGAGCCGAGCTCGTGGTGCACTCCTACCGCGGCGGTGACGCGCCCGGCGCCAAGCGGCTGGAGGAGCTGGGGCTCGGGTACACGACCTTCTCGCCCACCGGCACCAGTGAGGACGCGGCCATGCTCCTGGCCTACGAGAAGGGCGCCGACCTGATCGTGGCCGTCGGGACGCATGTGTCGATGGTGGAGTTCCTCGACAAGGGCCGCGCCGGCATGGCTTCCACCTTCCTCACCCGCCTCAAGGTCGGCCAGCTGCTGGTGGACGCCAAGGGCGTGAGCAAGCTCTACGAGAGCCGCATCCGCAAGCGCGACCTCATGTTCTTCCTCTTCGCCGCCATGCTGTGCTTCGTGGTGGTCGTGCTGGCCGTCCTGCCGCGGGTGTTCCTGGACAGCTTCTGGTTCCTGGTACGCGAGGCGTGGCGGTCGCTGACCCACTGACCCGATGATCAACTTCCGCTTCCACCTCGTCTCCCTCACCGCCATCTTTCTGGCCCTCGGCATCGGCATCGCCGTCGGCGCCACCGTGGTCGACCGCGCCACCGTCGACTTCCTGGAGACCCGCCTCAAGGGCGTGGAGCGGCGCCTCGATTCCACCGACACCGAGAACGCCAAGCTGACCGCCGAGCTCGACCGGTGGTCCGCCTTCGCCGACCAGGCGCGCGACGAGTCGGTGGCCGGGCGCCTCGAGGGCGTGCCGGTGCTGGTGTTCGGCGTGCAGGGCATGGACCGCCGGCCGGTGGAGGACCTGCGAGTCTCGCTGGCCTCGGCCGGGGCGGTGCTGCGGGGCACGGTGTGGTTCACGTCGAAGCTGGCGCTCGGGAACGACGAGGACGCGGTGGCGCTGGCCGAGCTGCTGGATGTGGCGCCCCGCGGCGGCGACCCGGTGCGGCGGTCGATGATCAACCTCCTGTCGGCCGAGCTGGCCGGCCAGACGGCCACCGGGCTGCTGGCCAAGCTGCGCGAGGCCGCCTTCGTGGAGATCGAGCCGGCAGCCGACGGTGTGGACCCGGCGACCGTCGCCGTCGAGGGCACCCGCTTCGTGGTGGCGTCCGACGACAAGTCCGACGTGGCCAACGAGGACCTGGCCGTCCCCTTCGCCGGCGAGCTGGCGGGGTCGGCCCCGGCCCGGGTCCTGGCCGTCGAGCCCGGCCGTGACGCCGACGGTCCCCGCCGGCCGGCGGTGCGGGCCGTCTTCGTGGGGCCGCTGCGCACCGATGACCAGGTGTCGCCCCTCCTGTCGACGGTGGACGACCTGGAGGACTTCCGGGGCCGCTTCGCCGCCGTCTACGCCCTGCGCGACCTCGGCACCGGCAAGGTCGGCCACTACGGCGTCGGCCCCGGCGCCGCCCGCCTGGTGCCGGAGACGGCGGGGTGACGACCACCGCGCCGGTGACCCCTACCGTTCTCCAGTCGTTTCAGCTCGCATGGCGCGCTCAGATGACCGGAGAAGGATCGGGGAGGGAGACCCGGGCCTGGCTGACCAGTGCCGGCGTCGGGTGGCGGGCGTGACGGCGACCCCGGGCGTCGGCAGTCGCATCGAGGGTGGGACCGGTGCCAACGGTGGCGGGGGCGGTACGGCGCCCGTTGTGGTGGCGCTGGTGCCGGCCAAGGACCGGGCCGACTCGATCGGCGCCACCGTGGCCGCCCTGTGGGGCGTCGGCGGCGTGGACGACGTGGTCGTCATCGACGACGGCTCCACCGACGCCACCACCACCGTCGCGCTGGCGGCCGGCGCCCGGGTGGTGGCGCTCGCGGTCAACCAGGGCAAGGGCGGGGCGGTGGAGGCGGGTATCGCCGCCACCCCGCACGCCGGCACCTACCTCCTGATCGACGCCGACCTCGGCGCCACCGCCGGCATGGCCGGCGACCTGCTCACCCCGGTGCTGGCCGGCGACGCCGACATGACCATCGCCGTGCTCCCGTCGGCCGGCGCCAAGGCCGGCCTCGGAGGAGTGAAGCGTCTGGCCGGCTCGGGCATCGCCCGCGCCACCGAAGGCCGCTTCCGGCCCCGTGCGCCCCTGTCCGGCCAGCGGGCGGTCGACGCCACCGTCCTGCGGTCACTTCCCCTGGCCGACCGCTTCGGGCTGGAGACGGCCCTCAGCATCGACGCCGTGCGGGCCGGTGCCCGGGTGGTCGAGGTCGAGATCCCCATGGACCACCGCCACACAGGCCGCTCCCTGGCCGGGTTCCGCCACCGTGCCACCCAGGGCGTGCACATCGCCCGCGCCCTGTGGCCCCGCCTCACCACCGCTTTCCAGCGGGTGCTGGCCATCGTGGTCGTGTTCACCGTGCTGGCCGGCACCGCCCTGTGGTCGGGCAAGCGCCAGGAGCCGGCCAACGTGGCGGCCACCGGGCGGGCGGCGAAGGTGGTCGTGTTCGGCATCCCCAAGCTCGGCTGGGACGACGTGGGCACCGGCGCCCTGCCCACCCTCGACCGCCTCATGCGCACCGGAGCGGTAGGGGCCACCAGCGTGCGCACCCTGGCCGGACGCCCCACCACGGTCGAGGGGTACGCCACCCTCGGCGCCGGCTCCCGGGTGCGGGCGGACGCCATGGCCGGCTACGCCTTCGATGCCGACGCCGAGCTGGAGGGCGGCACCGCCGCCGACGCACTGGCCCGGCGCACCGGTCGCGCCCCGGCGGGCGCCATCGCCGTCGTCGGCGCGCCGGCCACTGCCCGGCTGAACGACGGCCGCCACCTCCCGAGCCAGCCGGGCGCACTGGGCGACGCCCTGCGCGAGGCGGGGCGCGCGGTAGCCGTCGTGGGCAACGCCGACATCGCCCCGCCCCGCCTCCCCCGCCGGCCCGTGCTCCTACGCCCGGCGGCGGCGGCGGCCATGGACGGCGACGGCTGGGTGGCTGCGGGCGAGGTGGGCAGGCAGCTCCTCACCGACGACGCCGGAGCGCCCTTCGCCATCCGGGCCGACCGGGTCGTCATGGGCCGGGCCGTGCGCGCCGCGCTGGCGGGGGCCGACGTGGTGGTGGTGGACCCGGGAGACATGGACAGGGCGGCCGAGTTCACCGCCCTGGCCACTCCCCGAGCGGCCGCGGCCGCCCGCCGGAACGCGCTGAAAGCCACAGACGCCGTGCTGGCCGACGTGGTGGAGGCGGCCGGCCCCGACGCCCTGGTGCTGGTGGTGTCGGTGGCGCCGCCGGGCAGGGACTGGCACCTCACGCCCATGGTGGCCAGCGGCCAGGGCGTCGTGCCCGGCTACCTCCACTCGCCGTCGACCCGGCGCCTCGGCGTGGTGACCCTCACCGACGTGGCGCCCACCGTGCTCGATGCACTCGGCGTCCCTGTCGCCGACGGGATGATCGGCCACCCGCTGCGCTACCACCCGGGCACCGTCGACCTCGGCATGCTGCGCGACGTCGACCGGGACGCTGCGTTCCGGGAGTCGCTCTA
>JBKJNA010000151.1:0-12075 GCA_046596195.1 Acidimicrobiales bacterium
GCCGAGCAGCTCGTTCAGCTGAAGTCCCACGGGCGGCCACGACGGGGCTATTCGACACCCCCACTTGTGGTTGGATGGTCCTGCCCAGGGACCAGTGGATCACCCGTGTAACTGCACCGGTGCGGCGCGAGGTAACGCTCTCAGCTCAGGACCGGAGCCGGGACTGCTGGTCGCCAGCGGTGATCTCGTTGATCTCGAACAGAAGGCGGCAGTAGAGGGCGATGGTCTCGGGGGGAGGTCGGCGCCGGGGTCTTGCTCCTGCTCGGCTCGGCGCCGGGAGTTGCGCGCCAGCTTGAGGGCATCGACGTCGCGGGCGGCGGCGTCGATGTGCTCCCGGGCCAGGCCCAGGCGGCCGAGGCCCGCCACCACGAAGACCATGAGCACGAACACCGGGACCAGCAGCACGAACTCGAGCACCGCCAGCCCCTGCTCGCTCTGCGGGTGGGCAGGCGCCTGGCATCCCAGCCCGGCCTCGGCGCCGCTGCCCGCCGGGGTGACGTGTCCCCCGAGCAGGCCTCTGCCATCTCCGATGCAGTTGCCTCTGATCCCTCGTCGGAGTCTCGACTGGTGGAGAAAGCCCGTGGCGCCTCCCTGCACCAACTGCGCGAGGAGTGCGAACGCACAAAGGCAGCCGCCGACAAGGACGCCGAGGAGCGCCACAGGCGCATCCACGCCGCCCGCTACGCCCGGAGGCGCTCGTGCCCCGACGGGTCGGGCGAGATCACCTACCGCTCCACCAGAGACGAGATCGCCGAGGTGTGGGCGATCATCTCGGGGTTCGCCAACCAGGCCTTCGACCTCAGCCGCCTGGCTTGCGTGCACGAACCGGCCGAGGCCTACGCGGCAGACGGCGTGCTGGCCATGGCGCGGGCGGCGGGCCATGTCGGGTGCGCTCCCCTGTGCCCACCCGGGTGGTGGTGCGCATCGACTGGACGGCGCTCGTGCGCGGCTTCGTGGAGGGCGACGAGCTGTGCGAGATCACCGGCGTCGGACCGGTCGCGGCGTCGGCCGTGCGCGCCATGATCGCCAGTGGTGATCCGTTCCTCGCCGCCGTCGTGACCAAGGGTGTCGACGTGGCGTCGGTGGCCCACCTCGGCCGGCGCCCCACCGCCTACCAGGCCACGGCGCTCGACTGGATGGCGCCGGTCTGCCAGGTGCTCGGCTGCGACACGGTGGCGCGCCTGGAGACCGACCACCGCGTCGACTGGGCCGACAGCCACATGACGGTGCTCGAGTGGCTGGAGCGCATGTGCGAGTGCCACCACGACAAGAAGACCCACGAAGGCTGGGCGCTCGTGGCGGGCACCGGCAAGCGGCCGATGGTGCCGCCCGGCGACCCACGCCATCCCCGCGACAGTGGGACGTGAAGCTGTCTGGGGCCTGGCGAAGCCGACCCAGCCGCCTCTGCGTCAGCCGAGGAGGTGCGCCACGTCGGCTCGTTCGGCCACCAGCTCCTCGGTGGTGACCCGGATGCGCTCCTGGGCGAAGTCGTCGAGCACGAACCCCTCGACCACCTCCCAGCCGGACCCGTCGCTGCGCACCGGGTAGCCGAACTGCAGACCCTCGGGCACGCCGTACTCGCCCCGGCTGGGTACGGCGACCGCCGCGTTGTCGCCAGCGGCGGTGGGAGTTCGGATGCTGCGCACCGAGTCGATGACCGCGTTGGCCGCCGACGCGGCGGACGACGCGCCACGGGCGGCGATGATCGCCGCTCCCCGCTGCTGCACGGTGGTGATGAACTCGCCCCGCAGCCACTCGTCGTCGCCGATCACCTCGGACGCCGGCGACCCGCCGATGGTGGCGTTGGCGAAGTCGGGGAACTGGGTGTTGGAGTGGTTGCCCCAGATCGCCACGTTGGCCACGTCGGCCACCGGCACGCCGGCCCTGGCCGCCAGCAGGGCGCGGGCCCGGTTCTGGTCGAGCCTGGTCATGGCGAACCAGCGCTCCTCGGGGATGTCGGGGGCGTTGGTGCGGGCGATGAGGCAGTTGGTGTTGCACGGGTTGCCGACCACGAGCACACGCACATCGGCGGCTGCGGCGGCGGCCAGGGCCCGGCCCTGAGGCCCGAAGATGCCGCCGTTGATCGTGAGCAGGTCACGCCGCTCCATGCCCGCCTTACGGGGCACCGACCCCACCAGCAGGGCCCATGACACGCCGTCGAAGGCGGCGGCCGGGTCCGACGACATCTCCACGCCGGCCAGCAGTGGGAAGGCGCAGTCGGCCAACTCCATGGCCACACCGTCGAGGGCGGGCAGGGCGGGCTCGATCTCGAGCAGCCGCAGCTCCACCGGCTGCTCGGGCCCGAGCAGGTCGCCCGCCGCGATGCGGAACAGCAGGGCGTACCCGATCTGGCCGGCCGCCCCGGTGACCGCCACCCGCACCGGACGCTTCGTCGACACGTCCCCGACACTACTGAGTCCGCCACCGACGGCGGTCACGTCGAGGCGCCGCCCGCCAACGCCTCGCGGAGCTTCAGCCGCCCCCGGGTGCGCAGGGCACCGCCGGCGTAGACCCGGGCGGCCAGCCGCACGACCACCACGATGGTGACGACCACGACCGCCATCGCTGCCGCCACCTCCACGGCCGGCGCCTCCCCGGCCGCCATCCGGATGGGCATCACGAGGGGCGTGAAGAACGGGACGAAGGACAGGATCCTGGCGATACCGCCCCCCGGCTCGCCGGTGGTGCCGATGGCGGCGATGTAGGCGCCCATGATCAGAAAGGTGACGCGGGCCGGTCACTGCCTGGACGATCTCCCGGAACAGGTCGGCCAGGCGGGGCGTCACCGGGCTGAACGCCTCGACCCTCCCGACGGCGCGGGCTGCCTCGAGCACGAGCTGGGTGTCGGCGCCGTCGGCCAGTCGGAGCACCACGGCCGCCGAGTTGCCGTTCCCACCGGCCGGGCTTTCCGCAACGACCGCCATCACACCGGGCACCGTCTCCGCCCACCCGGGCCCGGCGCCGTCGACCTCCACCCGCAGCTGCCGGCCGCCGTGGCGCCGGCGCAGCTCGGTTATGGCCCCGTCGGCCACCACCGTGCCCCGGTCGAGGATGGTGACGGCGTCGCACAGCTGCTCCACCAACTCCAGTTGATGGCTCGAGCTGGTCGACCACGCCCATCTTCGGATAAAGGCCGCGCTCCTCGGGCATGTACCCGATGCGGCGACGGGCAGCCCCGTCGATCACCGCGCCCTGCAGGCGGACCTCGCCTGCGTCGGGCTCGGCCAGCCCGAGCACGATGCGCATGGCCGTCGTCTTTCCGGCGCCGTTCCTGCCCACCAGCCCCCGGATCTGGCCGGCCTCGACCACAAACGACACGCCGTCGAGGGCCACAACATCCCCGTACCGCCGCGAGACCCCACAGACCTCGAGCATGTCCGGCGGAGCCTAGGTGGACGAATCGGGCAGCGTTGCAGGTGCCCCGCCGGCAGGGATCAGCGGCTGACGAGGGTCACGAGTGCCATCCGCCGGCCTGCGCCGGAGCCGCTACAGCCGCTCCACGATGGCGGCGGCGAACTGCGAGCAGCGCACCTCGGTGGCGCCTTCGCGCAGCCGGGCGAAGTCGTAGGTGACGATGCCCTCGCCGATGGTGGCCTCCAGCGCCCGCACGATGTCGGCCGCCGCTTCCGTCCAGCCGAGGTGCTCGAACATGAGCACACCGGACAACAGCAGCGACCCGGGGTTCACCTTGTCCTGCCCTGCGTACTTCGGGGCCGTGCCATGGGTGGCCTCGAACAGCCCATGGCCGGTCACGTAGTTGATGTTGGCCCCGGGCGCGATGCCGATGCCGCCGACCTGGGCGGCCAGCGCGTCCGACAGGTAGTCGCCGTTGAGGTTGGTGGTGGCGATGACGTCGAAGTCCTCCGGCCGGGTGAGCACCTGCTGGAGGGTGATGTCGGCGATGGCGTCCTTCACCAGGATTCGGTTGCCCGGCTGGCCACCACAGTCGTCCCAGCCGACGGCCACGTCGGAGAACTCCTCGCGTACGACTTCGTAGCCCCAGTTCCGGAAGGCGCCCTCGGTGAACTTCTGGATGTTGCCCTTGTGCACCATGGTGACGCTCTTGCGGTCGTGCTTCACGGCGTACTCGACGGCCGCCCGCACCAGACGCTTCGATCCGGTGACGGAGATGGGCTTGATGCCGATGCCGGAGTCGGGGCGGATGTCCCAGCCGAATTCCGTCCGCAGGATCTTGATGAGGCGGGCCGCCTCCTCGGTGCCCTGCTCGACCTCGAGGCCGGCGTAGATGTCCTCGATATTCTCCCGGAAGATCACCATGTCGACCTTCTCCGGGTGCTTCACCGGCGAGGGCACGCCCGTGAACCACCGCACCGGCCGCAGGCAGACGTAGAGGTCGAGGATCTGGCGCAGAGCGACGTTGAGCGAGCGGATGCCGCCGCCCACCGGCGTTGTGAGCGGGCCCTTGATGCCGATGAGGCTCTCCCGGAAGGCGTCGACCGTCGCCTGGGGCAGCCACTCCCCCGTCCGGTCGAACGCCTTCTCGCCGGCCAGCACCTCCTGCCACCCGATGCGCTTGCCGTGCCTGGCAGCCGCCGCGTCGAGCACCAGCTGGGTGGCGGGCCAGATGTCGACGCCGGTGCCGTCGCCCTCGATGTACGGGATCACGGGCTCGTCGGGGACGTGCAGCGTCCCGTCGGCCCCCATGGTGATCATCTCTGCCATCGGCGGATGTTAGGGCCTGCGGCACTGCGCCCCGTTCTTGACGGGATTGACACCGGTATGCGGTGTTCAGGCCGCCAAGAACGGGCGGTGGCCCGCTCAGGTGGTGCCGGGGAGGCCCAGGTTGGCGTAGATCTCTCGTGTCGCCGGAGAGCGGTTGAGCGTGTAGAAGTGCAGCCCCGGGGCACCGGCGTCGAGCAGGTCCTGGCACAGCTGGGTGGCGACATCGACGCCGATGCGGCGGACCTCGTCGGGTTGGTCCTCCACCGCCCCGATGCGGGCGGCCAGGTCGGCCGGGAATACGGCGCCCGCCATCTGGGCGAAGCGCTGGATCTGGCCGGCGTTGGTGACCGGCATGATCCCCGGGATGACCGGCGTGTCCACGCAGCGGGAGGCCAGGTCGTCCATCATGGCGAGGTAGTCGCCGGCGCGGAAGAAGAACTGGGTGACGCCGAAGTCGGCGAGGCCGAGCTTGGCCGCCAGGTTGTCCCGGTCGGCGGCGCGGTCGCCGGCGGATCGGGGGTGCAGCTCGGGGTGGGCGGCCACGCCGATGCAGAACCGCCCGAGCGGGCGGATGAGGTCGACCAGCTCCGATGCATACCGGAGGTCGCTCGGGGGCGCCTCGGCGCCCTCGGCCACCACGGGCGGGTCGCCGGCCAATGCGAGGATGTTCTCGACGCCGTTGTCCCGGTAGCCGGTCACGATGTCGGTGAGCTCGGCCCGGGTGTGGCCGGCGCAGGTGAGGTGGGCCATCGCCGTCATCGACGTGTCGCGGTTGATGCGCAGCACGATGTCGCGGGTGCGCTCCCGGGTGGACCCGCCGGCGCCGTAGGTGACGGACACGAACGACGGCCCGAGCGGCTCCAGCTCGTGCAGCGCCTTCTCGAGCTGGCGCTCAGCCTCGTCGGTCCTGGGCGGGAAGAACTCGAAGGAGTACGTGCGACCCCTGGCCAGCAGTTCGGAGATGTGGGACACCGCTCAGCCCCCGCCTGCGTTGCGCCGCTCGGCCGCCTCGACGGCGTTGCGGAGGAGCATGGCCACCGTCGTGGGGCCCACCCCGCCGATACGCGGTGTGATCGCGCCCGCGACCTCGGCGACCGACTCGTCGACATCGGGTAGCAGGCGACGGCCCTCGTAGCGGACGCCGCCCCCGATCACGACCGATCCCGCGCTCACGTGCTCGGGTTGCAGGATGCCCGGGACGCCGGCGGCGGCGATGACGATGCCGGCACGGCGGGTGTAGCGGGGCCAGTCCGGCACACCCGTGTGCACGACGGTGACGGCGGCATTGGCGGTGGGGCGCTTCTGACTGAGGAGGAGGGCGAGGGGGCGGCCGAGGGTGGTGCCGCGACCGAGCACCACGACCTCCTGGCCCGACACCGGGATCTCGTAGAACGCCAGGAGCGCCTCGATCCCGGCCGGGGTACACGGCACCGGCCCGGGCGTGCCCACGGCCAGCCGGCCCATGTTCAAGGGGTGCAGGCCGTCGACGTCCTTGTCGGGGTCGATGAGGGCGATGGCCGCCTCGAAGTCGATCTGCGGTGGCGTGGGGTGCTGCACGAGCATGGCGTCGATGGCCGGGTCGGCGTTCCACGCCCTGATGGCGGCCTCCAGGTCGGCCTGGGTGGCGTCGGTCGCCAGGTGCAGGTGGGCGGAGTGCATGCCGAGCGCCACCGCCTTCTCCTGCTTCATGCGGATATAGCCGGCGCTGGCCGAGTCGTCACCGACGAGGATCGTGCCGAGCCCCGGCGGGCGGCCGGCGGCGGCGACCTTGGCGGCGCGCTCGGCCACGTCGGCCAGCACCGCTTCGGCCACCGGGGCACCATGGAGCAGGCGGGCGGTCATCGCCGTCCGGACATCAGTGCAACGGGCATCAGTGCAATGGGCATCAGTGGAAGAAATGCCGTTCGCCGGTGAGCACCATGGCCACGCCGTGCTCGTCGGCGGCGGCGATGACCTCGTCGTCGCGCAGGCTGCCCCCGGGCTGGATGACCACCGACACGCCGGCCGCCACCGCCGCGTCGACCCCGTCGCGGAAGGGGTAGAAGGCGTCGCTGGCGCACGCCCCGCCTGCGGCCCGCCCGGCCGCCTTGCGGGCGGCCAGCTCGGCCGCGTCCACCCGGCTCTGCTGGCCGGCGCCGATGCCCACGGCGGCGCCGTCCTTCACCAGCACGATGGAGTTCGACTTCACGTAACCACCGATGCGCCACGCCAGCTCGGCGTCGACCCACTGCCCGTCCGTGGGCTGCGCCCTGGTGACGACCCGCCAGTCGTCGCGGCCCGTCTCGAAGTGGTGCGGGTCCTGCACGAGGAACCCGCCGCCCACCTCCCGGTAGCTGCGACGCCCGCCGTCAGGGGCGGCGGCCCGCAGCAGGCGGGTGGCCTTGCGCCGGGTGATCAGCTTGTCCACCGCCGCCTGCTCGAAGGCGGGCGCCACGATCACGTCGGCTTGCGGACCGGTGACGATGGCATCGGCCACCGCCTCGGTGACCGGGCCGTTGAGCGCCACGATGCCGCCGAAGGCCGACTTCTCGTCCGCCGACAGCGCCCGCCCGTAGGCGGTGACCAGGTCGGCGGCCACGGCCACGCCGCACGGGTTGGCGTGCTTGATGATGGCGCACGCCGGCCCTTCGCCCAGGTCGTGGACGAGCCGCCACGCCGCCTCGGTGTCGTAGATGTTGAGGTAGGACAGGGCGAGGCCGGCCAGTTGCTCCACCTCGTCCCACCACGAGCTGCGCCCGATCTCGCGGTAGCGGGCCGCCGCCTGGTGGGGGTTCTCGCCGTAGCGCAGCTTCTCGTCGGTGCGCTCTAGGGCCAGATGGAGGGTGAGGGGCAGGAGCTCGTCGCCGTCACCCTCGTCGAACCACGCCACGATGGCGGCGTCATAGGCGGCGGTGTGGGCGAAGGCGGCCCGGGCCAGGCGGCGGCGGGTGTCCTCCGTGAGGACCCGGTCGCGCTTCAACTCGTCGAGCACCTCGCCGTAGTCGGCCGGGTCGACCACCACGCCCACCGACGCCCAGTTCTTGGCCGCCGCCCGCACCATGGTGGGGCCGCCGATGTCGATCATCTCCACTGACGGCTGGCTGCGGAAGGGGTAGAGGTTGCACACCACGAGATCGATGGCTTCGATGCCCTGCGCCGCCAGGTCGGCCAGGTGCTCGGGCTTGGAGCGGTCGGCCAGGATGCCGCCGTGGATGCGGGGGTGCAGGGTCTTCACCCGGCCCCCCAGCATCTCGGGTGAGCCGGTCACCGCGTCCACCGCCGTGTGCGGGACGCCCGCCTCGGCCAGGGCGGCCGACGTGCCACCGCTGGAGACGAGCTCTACGCCCAGGTCCACCAGCCCCCGCGCGAAGGCAGCCAGGCCGGTCTTGTCGTACACGGACATCAGTGCTCTCACGGCTGCACGAACTCCTTCACGGTCTGCGGGTAGAGCCTGCGCTCCACCGCCTTGATGCGCTCGTGGAGGGAGTCCACGGTGTCGCCGGGCACGACGTGGACAGCCTCCTGCGCCAGGATCGGGCCGGCGTCGACCTCCACGGTTGCGACGTGGACGGTGCAGCCCGTGATCTTCACGCCGGCCGCCAGCGCCTCCTCGACGGCGTGCCAGCCGGGGAACGACGGCAACAGCGACGGATGGGTGTTGAGCACCCGGCCGGCGTAGGCGTCGAACAGCGGCTTGTCGAGGACGGTGGCGAACCCGGCCATCACCACCAGGTCGACGCCCGCCGCCTGGAGGGCGTCGACGATGCGGTGGGTGTACTCGAGGCGGTCGAAACCGGCGCCGAAGGAGGGCCTGGCCACCAGCTGGGCCGGGATACCGGCGTCTGCAGCGAGCCCCAGCGCCCGGCACTCCCGGTCGGCCAGCACCACCGCAACGGGCAGCTTGGCCTCCAGCAGGGCGGTGAGGATGGTGCCGGTGCCCGATGCCAGCACGCCGATGGTCACGGGCCACGCTACCCCGGGGCGGAGCGGCGGTCCCCCGGTTTCGGTCGTCGTGCCGGGGTGCTGGGCAGCGCCTTACAGCGCCGGGTCGGCGCAGTTCGACGACCCGCCGCCGCCGCCCGCAGGGCTGCTGCGGGGGTAGGGCTCGCTGAAGCCGGAGCCGGGCTGGCGCGTCCTCAGATAGCGCAGGATGGCCCGGGCCAGCGCCTCGCCCTCCACCTGTTGCACGTCGGGCCGGGACAGCAGGTCGGCCTCGGCGGGGTTCGACACGAAGGCCAGTTCGGCCAGGGCGGACGTGACGCCCTCGGCATTGCGCAGGATGCCGTAGTAGTCGCCGCCGTTGACGTTGGCCCGGTACTTGGCCCCGGCGTCGCTGTCGGCCACCCACGCGATCTCGTAGGCGGACAGCGCTCGCACGACCTCCTCGTAGATGAGGCCGGCCAGGCGCTTCGAGTCGGGAGAGCCGATCTGGTAGTAGGTCTCGCTGCCCGGGCCGGCGCGGGGGCCGTCGGGCTCGGCGTTGTGGTGGACGGACACGAACACCTTGGGCTTGAGGGCTTTGGCGATCTGCGTGCGTGTCGCGATGGTGACGCGGTAATCGCCCGTCCTGGTGCGCACCGTGTTCACCCCTTCCTTCTCCAGGGCGGCGCGGGCGGCGTTCACCACGCCCAGGTTGATGCCCTTCTCGGACAGGCCGCTCGGGCCGACGGCGCCCGGCTCCGCGCCACCGTGGCCGGCGTCCAGCACCACCTCGGCGTCAATGACCGGCGTCCCGCCGGAGACCACCGCGCTCCTCCCGCACGGCGTGGCGACCCGGTAGCCACCGGCCTCCCGACCCGTCACGGGAACGACCACGCCGCTCGGCGTGACCAGCGCCTTCACGTCCCCGGCTCCCACGGGCACGGGCGCCACCGCCGTGGTGGCCGGTGTAGCCGGCGGTCGCGTGGTGGTGGCCTTGGCGGTCGTGGGCGGTGCTGGGGCGGCGGTGGTAGGAGCGGCCGTGGTCGTCGTCTCCGCCGGCGCGGCCGTCGTCACAGTCGTCGTGGTCGTGCTGGTGGCCGTGCTGGCCACCCGGTCACGGGGGTCACCCTTGCGGGCGTCCACCACCCCGGCGGCCACGACCGACGCGAGGAACAGCACCGCCACCGCCAGCCGCATCATGGAGGCAACAGCGTACCGGCGCCCGCGACCAGCGTTTCTGTCTGGCCCACGACGCCGGTACCGGCCACCAGACGACGGCTGGGGGCCCTACGGCCGGATGACAGCCACGCCTATCCCGGGCGCACGCCAGTCGACGCCGCCGATGTTCACATCGTGCTGCCGGTGCCTTCCCGACCAACGCCACACCTCGTTGAACATCACCCGGTGGAGCTCCCGCAGGTAGCCGTCGTCGAGTAGCTCGTCCAGGGCGGGTTGACGGCCGAACGTCCCGGCGGCGATGTTCTCGGCCTCGGCGTCGTACAGCTCGGCGAGCGTCGCGATGTATGTGGGGATCAGCTGCCCGCTGACGTCGTCCGGTATCCGGGTATGGCCGTCACCGACCGGCGCGAGCGGGTCGGCTACTGGCCTACCCTCGTTCCTCGGGCAGCCCGGCGAGTTCCTATGGACCGACCTCCCGGGCCGGTCACTGGCGGACCATCCCTTTGGGATGGCCCCCAGTGACTTGCTTAATGGACCGACCTCCCGGGCCGGTCACGACTCGTCGCTCGACCAGAGCCCTCGCCGGTCGATGAGCTGATCGGCGAACCGGTCGAGCTGGGCGAGCGCGGCGCCGTCGGTGAGCACCTGGTCTTCGAGGCGGCCGTGGTGAGCGACCCGGCCGAGATGTCGCCCTGCCTTCACCCGCGCCCGCGCCCGAACTGCCCCCTCAAGCGACGTCCTCGGGACGAGGAAGTACACGACGTCGCACCGAGGGCGTCTGCCGCCCGCTCAAGCGTGTCGAGTCCGATGGAGCGATGTTCCTCGCTCCGCTCGAGGTCGCTGATCGTGGACTTCTTGAGTCCCATCCGTTCAGCGAGCTCCGGGCCGGACATCCCGAGTGCATCGCGGACGGCGCGGACCCATCCACGATGCGGACGTGGCTCTGCCGGAAGGTCGACCTTGCAAAGTCGCGTGCCAAGGGGTGCCGAGGTGCCGAGCCCAGTGGGGCGGACCGATGACGACAGGAATGCCGGGAACGACATCGGGTCGATCCACCCGTCCCGCCAGCGGGTGCTCCTGGGCGATAGTCTCGGCGCGAATGGCGACGGGCGCCCTGGTGGTCGAGGCGGTGGAGCAGCCGCGCATGGTCGACCTGTTCTCCGGGTGCGAGATGCTCGGCATCGCCACCCGCCTCCGGCTCTCTCCAGGCTTCTCAGCGTCCCGGGACTCCCGATGTCATTTCGGCCGCGGGAGCTGGAGACCCTGCGACTGCCCGTCGACCCCGCAGCACGGGCCGCCGTGGGCTCGACCATCGCCGAGGGGCTCACCTGGGATGTACTGGTATGCCTGGCGGCACGCTCTTTCGACGCCGTCTCTCCCGCCGTCGCCAGGCACCCCGGTGGGCTAACCGCCCAGCGGATTCCGGCCCGGCTCCTCGCCGTCCTGGAGCGCCAGGGTGCGGGCACATGGGCGGGCCTCGGCGGTTGCACCGTCGGTGACGTCTGCGGCTGGTCCGGCGTCGGGCCGGCGGCGGCCGCTGCGCTCGTCGGCGCCGTCATCGAGGCCGGCATCGACTTCCTTGCCGAGGATGCACTCGGGCATGACGACCGCCCGGCCGGCGACGGCGAGGGCGAGGGCGCCGACCCGGCCGGCGACCTCGCCGTCCTCCTCGCCTACGAGCGTGGACGGGACCCGGAACAGCTGCATTCGGCCATCCGGAACCTTTCCGATCCGTCGGTTCCGGCGCCGGTGCGTGCGGCTGCCCAACGCCTTCTCGCCTCCCTGGCGGCGGCCGACCCCCCGGCCACCGCACTCGACGCTGCCGATCGGGTCTTCGGCCTACTCGGCGATGTCCGCGATCGGGTGGTGTTCGAGCAGGTCGTTCTGCGCCTGGACGACCCTCCCACGCCGGCCGGGCGACGGGATAACCCGTACTCCTCCCTCGTGCGGTTGGGGGCGGCGTGACGGCCGAGGCGGGCCACCAGGGGTCCGTCCAGAGTCGACGGGCCCTCGAGGCCCTGCGGGCCGGCGTGCCCAACCGGGACGCGGTGGCCGCCCTCGGGTCGCTGCAGACCGGCGTCGAGGACCGCTTCACGCAGCTCCTGGACGCGGTTCGCGCCACCGGGCGAGACGAGCCGCCCGGCGGGATGCTGATCGGGGGCGGCTTCGGATCCGGCAAGAGCCACGTGCTCGAGCACCTCGCCCACCGGGCGCTCGACGCCGGCTTCGTCGTCTCGAAGGTCGTCATCTCCAAGGAGACGGCGCTGCATGACCCGGCCAAGGTGTTCCGGGCCGCCATCGACGACGCCCGGG
>JBKJNA010000069.1:0-3444 GCA_046596195.1 Acidimicrobiales bacterium
GTGGCCTGAGGCGGTGGAAACAGTCGGGACGGCTGCGAGGTCGCTCGTAGACTGACCGCCGTGGAGTTCAGACGGATCAACGGGCTGCCGCCCTATGTGTTCAGCATCATCAACGACCTCAAGATCGAGGCTCGCCGCGAGGGCGCAGATGTCATCGACCTCGGCTTTGGCAACCCCGACATCCCGTCGCCCGACGTCGCCGTCGACAAGCTGGTCGAGGCGGCCCAGAACTCGAAGAACCACCGGTACTCGGCGTCCAAGGGCATTCCCAAGCTTCGCATGGCCATCTCCGACCTGTACCTGCGCAAGTACGGCGTGGAGCTCGACCCCGACCGCGAGGTGGTCACCACCATCGGGGCCAAGGAGGGCCTGTCGCACCTCATGTGGGTGCTGCTCGGCCCCGGCGACTCGGCGTTCGTGCCGTCACCCAGCTACCCGATCCACATCTACGCCGCCCTGTTCGCGGGCGCCGAGGTGCAGCAGATCAGGGTCGGCCCCGACCAGGACTTCTTCGCCAACCTGCTCACGGCCTGGGAGAACCAGTGGCCCAAACCGCGGGTGATCGTGCTGTCGTTCCCGCACAATCCCACCACCGCCTGCGTCGACCTGGCGTGGATGACGCGCATCGTCGAGTTCGCCAAGGAGCACGACGTCGTCCTCGTCCACGACTTCGCTTACTCCGACACGGCCTTCGACGGGTACGTGCCGCCGTCCATCCTCCAGGTGCCCGGCGCCAAGGACGTGGCCGTCGAGCTGTACACCATGACCAAGTCGTTCTCCATGGCCGGCTGGCGGGTCGGTTTCCTGGTCGGCAACGCGGCCGTGGTGCAGGCCCTCACCAAGCTCAAGAGCTACCTCGACTACGGCACCTTCCAGCCCATCCAGATTGCCGCCACCGTCACCCTGAACGAGGCGTACGACTACCCCAAGGTCGTCAACGAGATCTACCAGAGCCGCCGCGACGCGCTGTGTGAGGGCCTCAACCGCATCGGGTGGGAGCTGGACAAGCCCATGGGGACGATGTTCGTCTGGGCGCCCATCCCCGAGCAGTACAAGGCGATGGGCAGCCTCGAGTTCGCCAAGCTGCTGGTGCGGGATGCCAACGTGGCCACCTCGCCCGGCGTGGGCTTCGGCCCCGGCGGCGAGGGCTACGTGCGGTTCGCCCTCATCGAGAACGAGATGCGCATCTCCCAGGCGGTGCGCAACATCAAGCGGGGCCTGCCGGCGCTGTGAGCGGGCGGGAACTGTGACGGGTTCCTGCACTGGTCGCCAGACCGAAACAGCCCGTTCACGTCGTGCACGTAGGGTGGCGAAATGACCACCTACGCCGTGCGGGTCTGGCTTCCCGACCGACCGGGCGCGCTCGGCGCGGTGGCCAGCCGGATCGGCGCAGTGCGGGGCGACCTGGTGGGCATCGAGATCCTGGAGCGGGGCGGCGGCCGCGCCATCGACGAGCTGCTCGTCGACCTGCCGAGCGACGATCTCCTACCGCTGTTGGCGGCCGAGATCAGCCAGGTCGACGGGGTCGACGTGGAGGACGTGCGGCTGGCCGCCGAGTCGGTGCACGACCCCCGCCTGGGGGCGCTCGAGGCGGCTGCCGTGCTGGTGGAGCAGTACGCCCTCGACGGCCTGTTCACCGCCCTGTGCTCACACGGCCGCCACAACTTCGACGCCGACTGGGCCGTCCTGTTGGACCTGGAGGGGCCGGGCCTGCTGGCCCGGGCCGGCGAAGCGCCGCCCGCCGCCTGGCTCGGCGCATTCCTGCACGGCAGCCGCACGTCGGCCGCCGTGGTGGGCGCCGACGCCGGCCCCGACGACGTGGCGTGGGCCGACCTGCCGAGTGCCGACCTGGCCCTTGTGCTCGGGCGCCAGGGCCGCCCGTTCCGGGCCCGGGAGCGCCGCCAGCTGGCTGCCCTGGCCCGCATCGCCGACTCCCGCCGGGTGGAGCTGGTGGCCCGCCAGGCCGTCGCCCAACCCGGGGTGATCCACTAGCACGGAGCGACGGGGTCAGCCCATCCCCGACCGACGGGATGACCGGCCCGGCGACGCGCAGGAAGGCCCGCAGGTAAACTGCGGGCCTTCCTTGCGATGTCGAGCCTGGCGGCTACGGGCGACCGCCGGGAACGGTGCTGGGCAGGTGGCCTGCAGCCGGCGTCGAACCGGCGGTGGTGAGGCCGGTCGTGCTCTGCGAGCCGGCATCGACTGGGGGCGTCTCGGCCGGAGCACCGACAGGGACGGACGCCGGGGTGTGGCCGGCAGCGGGCGTGCCACCGGCGGCGTCGAGGCCGGTGGAGCTCTGCGAGCCCGCGGTTGCCGGCTTGCCGGACGGGAGTGACGACGGAGCGTGGCCTGCAGCCGGGGTCGTGTTGGCCTGGTCGATGCCGTTCTGGCCGGCGTCGTCGGGCTTGCCGGCGCCGTCGGGGCGATGGGCGTCGCCGTTGTCCTTGGCGTCCTCGCTCACGGCCTTGCCGTCCACGCCGCCGTCATGGGCGTCGGTGCTGACCTTCTCGCCGAAGTCGGCGTTGTCGTTGGCCTTGTCGGGGAACGAGAACGGCGTCGCCGCCTCGACGGCCGCCGCAACCGCGTGCTGGGCGGGGGCGGGCAGGGCGCCCGCCGCGCCGGCGGCGGTCACGCTGGCCGCCGCGATGCCGATGCCGAACCCGGCCTTGGCGGCCACACTGAGCCCGCTGATGAAGCTTGCCAGAACCATCTTCTTCGTCCTCCACCTCGGTAGTCCGGCCGCCTGCTGCGCAGGCCCGGGGACGTTGCTTGCTGCTGTCACCAGCAGGTCGCCCTGTTCGTTGGAGAAGCCCTCTGCCAACAGCGCCGCCAGGTGCGCGGAGGGGACCGGGACCGGCCCGCTCGCCATGCTGCGCAGTTCCTCGGCGAACGCAGCCAGGGGAGCGAACTCTTCGTCGGCCCCATTGCCGGAGAGGAGCGCCTCGACGGCTGCGTCGCCGATGTGGTTGCGTCGGAACATCTCGGTGTCGTAATCGCCGGTGTCGCTCAAAGGGGTACGCCCTCCCGCTCGAGAATCTTCCGGAGAGCGCCCAGGCCGCGGCGCTGGAGCGCCTTGACGGCCCCCGAGGACTTGCCCACGGTGTCCGCCACCTCGTAGACGGTAAGGCCGCCCACAAGGCGCAGCATCAGCACGTCGCGTTGGTCGGGGACAAGGTGCTCGCACAGCTGGCGGACCCGCTCCCCGCCGAGGCGCTGGAGCGTTTCATGCTCGGCGCTGGGGGCCGACGCACCGTCGTCGGGTCCGGAGCCGGGTGCCAGCTGGGGACGACGACCGGCGCTGCGTCGGTCGTCGACGAGGCGGCGGTGGGCGATGGTGAAGACCCACGAGCGGAACTGCTCTTCGCCCCCTGAGAACGAAGCCAGGCTACGGAACACACCGAGGAAGACCTCGCTGGTCACATCGTCCGGATCCGCTGCTCCCTG
>JBKJNA010000109.1:0-4215 GCA_046596195.1 Acidimicrobiales bacterium
CTTCTTGACCGCAGCCGTCGCCCTCTTGGCGACCTTTTTCGGGCCTCTTTCACTGGCGCGGCTGCGCCTCGCTGGTGGCGACGACCTGGCCGTTGGCGGAGAGAAGGTTGACGCGGAACTTGCCGGTGGTTCCCTTCCTCACGACAAACTTGCGAGCCACGGGCTGCATCCTCCGTCTGGTCTCCTGGACGACGACAGAGTGCCGAGGGCAGAGCTTGTCCGTGGCCATGAGAAAGTCCTCACTTATGGCCAGCTGAAGTCCCCGCTGGTGGCCACGAGAAGTCCCCGCTGGTGGCCAGCGGAAGTCCCCACCCCTCGCTGAGCATCCACCCGAGCAGTCCCCCGGCCGGTGACGGTGGCGGTGTCTACCCAACACCGCACCGACCGAAGGACCGCGCCATCAAATCAGTGAGGGAACGCATGGACATCAACGCCGCCTACCGAGAGGTGGGCTCCTACCGGGCCGCAGCCAAGCTGTGCGGCACCACCCCCAAGACCGTTCGTCGGGCCGTGGCCGCCGCCGAAGCGGCCGCCGAAGCGACCACCGCCGGCCCGGCCCCGGCCGTGGCCCACAACTACGACACCGTCGCCGACATCGTGGCCGAACGGGTGGCCAAGACCAACGGCCTGATCTCGGCCAAACGCCTGCTGCCGAGCGCCCGGGCCGCCGGCTATGCGGGCTCGGCCCGCAACTTCCGCCGCCTGGTGGCCAAGGCCAAGAAGGCATGGCGCTCCGACCACCACCGGGGGCGGCGTCCCGGCGTGTGGGCGCCCGGCGACATGGTGGTGATCGACTGGGGCCAGATCGGGCCGCTGTCGGTGTTCTGCGCCGTGCTGGCCTGGAGCCGCGTCCGCTTCGTGTACTTCGCCGATAACCAGCGCGCCGAGACCACCCTGGCCGCCCTGGCCGCCTGCTTCGAGGCCCTGGGCGGCGTGCCCCGCACCGTGCTCAGCGACCGCATGGGCTGCATCAAGGGCGGCACGGTGGCCGGGGTGGTCATTCCCACGGCCGACTACGTCCGCTTCGCCAACCACTACTCCTTCCGGCCCGATTTCTGCGAGGGGGCGGACCCCGAATCGAAGGGGCTGGTCGAGAACCTCGTCGGCTACGTGAAGTCCGACCTCATGGTCCCCAATGAGCTGACCGTGAAGGACCTGGCCGGGGCCAACGCCGCCGGAGTGCGGTGGGCGGCCGAGGTCAACGCCGCGGTCCACTCGGAGATCTGCGCCGTCCCCGCCGAGCGCCTGCTGGTGGAGGCCCCGTTGCTCGGGGAGCTCCCGTCGCTGCGGGCCCGCATCGGCAAGCTCGTCGTCCGCAAGGTCGACCGCCTCAGCTGCGTGCGGTTCGGCTCGGCCCGCTACTCGGTGCCGACCCGCCACATCGGAAAGCAGGTGGAAGTCCGCGTCGCTGACGGTGAGGTCCAGGTCGTCCTCCTGGGCACGGTGGTGGCCACCCATCGCCTCGTCGCCCCCGGTGAGGCGTCGGTCAACGACGACCACTACGGCGGCCCCCGGCCGGCGCCGCAGCGGCCGGTGCGGCCCAAGACGCCGGCCGAGAAGGCGTTCTGCGCCCTGGGACCGGTGGCCGAGGCATTCATCAAGGCGGCCGCCGCCTCGGGGATCACTTCCCTGGCCGGCGACCTCGACGAACTGGCCGGGATGGAGGCCGCACACGGCAAGGAAGCACTCATCGCCGCGCTGGAACGGGCCGTGGCCTTCGGGCGGTTCCGGGCCCATGACGTGCGTTCCATCCTTGCCGCCGGCGCCGGCGTGGCCCGGCCCACCGCGGCGGGAGAAGCGCTGGTCCTGGCTCTGCCCGTCGTCGTCACCCGTCCCTTGTCGGACTACGCCATCGAAGGGCAGTCGTCATGACAACGGCCCCGCCGGCACTGCCGGCCGACATCGACGCCGGCTTGCGCCGCCTGCGCCTCGGCACCATGCGCCGGCTGTCCCCGGAGCTGCTGGTCACGGCCAAGACCCAGCGCTGGGCGCCCGAGGAGCTCCTACGCACCCTGATCGATGCCGAGATCGCCTCCCGGGACGCATCCAACGCCCGCGAGCGTCTGCGCCAGGCCGCCTTCCCGGTGACCAAGACGCTGGAGGAGTTCAACGTCACCACGTCATCGGTCAAGCCGGCCACCTTCGACTACCTGTCGAGCCTCGAGTGGGTCCGGGCGAGGGAGAACCTGTGCCTGGTCGGGCCGCCGGGGACGGGCAAGAGCCACCTGCTCGTCGCCCTCGGCCACCACGCGGTCGAGTCCGGCCTGCGGGTGCGCTACTTCACCGCAGCGGAGCTGGTCGAGACCCTCTATCGGGGCATGGCCGACAACTCCGTCGGACGGGTGATCGAGACCATCCTGCGCGCGGATCTCGTACTGGTCGACGAAATTGGCTTCGCCCCGTTGGACTCCACTGGGGCCCAGCTGTTCTTCCGGCTCGTGGCCGGCGCCTACGAACGCCGGTCCCTGGGCATCGGCTCACACTGGCCGTTCGAGGACTGGGGACGGTTCCTGCCCGAGCACACCACCGCGGTCAGCCTCCTCGACCGGCTGCTCCACCACAGCGTCACGGTCCTCACCGAAGGGGAGTCCTTCCGCATGCGCGAGGCCAAAGCCCGTCGAGGGGACAAGCCCAATGCGTGACGCTTCGGAGGAACCGGGCCGGGAGGGCTTCACCTGCCCGGTGTGCGGACGCTTCATCACCACCGTGCTCGTGGGGTTCTGGGCGAACCCGAAGGCCGGGTCACCTCGACGGTTCTGTGACCCGGCGTGCCGTCAGGCCGCCTACCGCCGACGACGGGCCGGGGTGGCCGAGGACACTCCCCGCCAGGTCACGGGAGGTCGCGACCGCCGCCTCACCAGGCCACCGACCGCGTCACGAAGGGAGGAGACGACCCCCGCACATCAGCCGTGAACATCGAACGAGGGGTGGGGACTTCTGGTGGCCACCACCGGGGACTTTCACTTGGCCATTGACACCTTTGACTGGATGCGGGCCAAGGTCAACATCGATACCACGTCGAGGTCCGCGCCGAGCGCCACTTCTACTCGGTGCCCTACACCCTGGTCGGCGAGGTGGTGGACCTACTCCTGTCGGGGCACCCTCGAGTCCTCCCCATGCGTTTACCAAGCGACGAAATAGAGCAGCGATGGACGGAACACATGACCGATGCTGCCGCTTTCCGCACCGAACCGTTAAGGCCATGAGCGAAACCGGTCGATACCCACGACATGGGACTCATGGATCGTGCACGGGATGCCGCCGAGCAGGCCCGCGCCATGTCGGCTCGGCCTGGCGAGGGCGCCGCCGAGGAGGCGGGGGAGGGTGCCGAGCCCGGCGGCGAACCCCACCACCGGAGTGCGTTCTCCGTCTTCGCCGACAAGCTCGACCCGGGAGCCCTGGCCGACTTGGTGCAGAAGGCGGGCGCCATGCAGGAGAAGGTGAACGCCACCCTCCGTGACCGGGGCCTCGGCTACCGGATCTCAGAGGTCTGCTTCACGGCCACCTTCCCACCGCAGGTCTCCTTCTATATCGCATCCGCTCCGGCCCCCGCCGCGCCACCGGCGGCGATCGACGAGCTGAGGTCGGTGTCCGCACACAAAGCGATCAAGGCGGCCAAGCCGGCTCTTCCCAAATAAGACCAGGCAGTTTGCACGCCGGCCGGCGCCGAGCCGCCCTGCAAGTCAGTGCTCGCCGCAGTTTCCACGACTCGCGCACTGCGTCAGATCTGACGAAGGCGTAAGCGAGGAGAGCCGTCGCGGTGCGACAATAGGGACGATGAGCGAGACCGAAGAGCCCACCACCGCCACCCCGGACGACGAGCACCTGGTCGCCATCGTCTTCGACAAGCCAAGCCGGGCGAGCGAGGTGCTCGTGAACCTTCTGCACCTCCAGCAGGAAGGAGCGCTGCGCCTAGGCGACGCTGTGGTGATCTCGAAGGACGCGTCGGGGCGCGCACAAGTTCACGAGACCGTCGACATCTCCCCGGGCCGAGGCGCGCTCATGGGCGGCTGGTGGGGTGTCCTGGCCAGCCTGCTCGTCGGTCCCCTGGCCATCGCAGGCGGAGCGGTCGCCGGCGCCCTCTACGCCAAGGTCGTCGACAAGGGCCTCGCCGACGACTGGGTCAAGCAGATGGCCAAGTGGCTCGACGGCGGACGCTCGGCGCTGCTGCTCCTGGTCACGGTCGACGACAAGGAACAGGTACTCCGCGAGCTG
>JBKJNA010000116.1:0-3773 GCA_046596195.1 Acidimicrobiales bacterium
GCACCGATGGCGACGGTGAGGCCGGTGTCGCCCAGGGCCTCCCGCAGCAGGCTGACCAGTACGTACTGCTGCTCCAGGCCGGCGAGGACCTGACGGACCGTGTCCACCGCCTGGAACGTGGACGCCATCCGGGCCGCGCCGCCGATGAAGACCTGGTCGGCCTCGCTGTCGTGGTGGTCCCAGAGGGCCTGGCGGCCGGCGTTGACGATGGCGTCGGTCGCCGCATCCCCGCTCGTGGGGATGGCGCGCTCGTCGGCCAGCGGGCGCCCGACCACGTGGGCCGCAAGGTGAGCGGCGGCGGCCGCCACCCGCTCGTCGCCGGTGCCCTCGGGGAACTCGATGTGGGCCTTCTCCACACCGCCGTTGGCCAGGACCGCCACCACCACGGCCACCCGGACGCCCAGGGGCACCAGGTGGACGGCCTTCACGTTGGCCCCCTCGTGCGGCGGAGCGACGACCAGGGCGGCATAGGTGGTCAGGTTTGACAGGAGGCGGGAGGTGTCCTGGAGCATCCTCTCCAGCTCGCCGTGGGCCTTGGCGAAGAAGTCCGATACCTGCGCCCGCTCCTGGTCACCGAGGGTGTCGGGCTCGGAGCGGAGGTCGTCGACGAAGAAGCGGTAGCCCTTGTCGGTGGGGATGCGGCCGGCGCTGGTGTGGGGATGGGCCAGGAAACCCTCCCGCTCGAGCTGGGCCATCTCGTTGCGGACGGTGGCCGGCGACACCGCCAGCGCTCCGATGCGGGCGACGTGGGCCGACCCCACCGGCTGGGCGGTGTCGATGTACTCCTTCACGACCGCCCGCAGAATGGCGGCCTTCCGTTCGTCCAGCATCTTGGGTCCTCATGATACTGGCGGTGCCAGGATGAATGGATGTGGGCCCAGAGGAAGTGGACACATCGCGACGCCGCCGTCGTGTGGCACGGGTTCACCGACATGGAGGCCTACCTCGACCACTGCCCGGTGGTCGTCGAGCGGGCCGAGGGCCACGAGCTGATCGACACCGAGGGCCGGCGCTACCTCGACGCCATCTCCTCTGTGTGGGTGAACACGATGGGCCACCGGGTGCCCGAGCTCGACCAGGCCATCCGTGACCAGCTCGACCGGGTGGCCCACTCGACCATGCTCGGCCACGGGAACCGGGTGGTCGTGGAGCTGGCCGAGGCGCTGGCCGAGGTGGTGCCGGTCGCCGGCCCGCACTTCATGTTCGCCTCCGACGGGGCATCCGCGGTCGAGCAGGCCCTCAAGCTGGCCTTCCAGTTCTGGGCCCTCCAGGGCGTGGGGGGCCGGACGAGCTATCTGGCCTTCGCCGGCGCCTACCACGGCGACACCGTCGGGTCGATGTCGCTGGGCGCCGACGACGGGTTCGGCGCCGCCCTGTTCGACCCGCTGCGCTTCCCGGTCGTCCGGGCGCCTGGCTACGCCGACCCGGCGTGCTTCGAGGAGGCCTGCCGGCTGGTCGATACCCACGCCGGCCGGCTGGCCGCGGTGGTCGTCGAGCCGCTGGTCCAGGGCGCAGCCGGGATGCAGACGGCGCCGACGGCGGGCTTCGAAGCCCTGGCCGACGCCTGCCGGGCCGCCGACGTGCTGCTCATCCACGACGAGGTGGCCGTGGGCTTCGGTCGCACCGGAACGCTGTTCGCCACCGAGCAGCTCGGCCCTCGGGCGCGGCCCGACCTGCTGTGCCTGGGCAAGGGCCTCACCGGCGGCTACCTCCCCATGGCCGTCACCGTGGCCAACGCCCGGGTGTTCGACGGCTTCGCCGGCACCCCGTTCGCCCACGGTCACTCCTACGGGGGCAACGCCCTGGCCGCGGCGGTGGCCCTGCGCCACCTGCGGTTGCTGAGCGAACGCGACGTCCTGGCCAACGTGAACGCCCGATCGGCGCAGCTCGAGGGACTGCTCCGGGAACGGGTGGCGCCCCTCCCTGGTGTCGGCAGCATCCGGGGGCGGGGGCTCATGTGCGGGGTCGACGTGGCCGCCGGCACCGGCCGGGGCGTGTGCGACCGCGCCGTCGCCGCCGGCGTGCTGCTGCGGCCCATCGGCGACACGGTGATCGTCGTCCCGCCCCTCACCATCACCGCGACCGAGATCGAGCGCATCGTCGACGTGCTGGCGGGGGCCCTGCTGGCGGGGGATGACGGGTGACGGCCTGGGGTGAGCGCGTCGCCGCCGAGGGCCGGGCGGTGGAGGCGGCCGGGCGGTGGCGGCGGATCGCCGACCTCGACGAAGGGCTCGTGTCGTTCGCGTCGAACGACTACTTGGGCCTGTCCCGGCACCCGGCCGTGGTCGGCGCCGCCCACGCCGCCCTCGACCGGTGGGGCGCCGGCGCCGGCGCCGCCCGCCTGGTGGCCGGGTCGCGACCTGTCCACACTGAGTTGGAGGCCGCGCTGGCGGCGTGGAAGCAGGCGCCGGCAGCCCTGCTGTTCCCGACCGGGTACGCCGCCAACCTCGGCGTCCTGGCCACCCTGGGCGGCGCCGGCGTGCGGGTGCTGTCCGACGAGCGCAACCACGCGTCCATCGTCGACGGATGCCGGCTGTCGCGGGCCGAGGTGTGCATTTACCGCCACGGCGACGTCGACCAGGTCGACGACCTGCTGCGGACGTCGCCCGGACCGGCGATCGTGGTCACCGACACCGTCTTCTCCATGGACGGCGACGTGGCGCCCGTGGCCGCCCTGGCCGAACGGTGCGCCCACCGCGGCGCGCTTCTCGTGCTCGACGAGGCCCATGCCGTCCTCGGCCCCGACCCCGATCTGGCCGGCGTGGACCACGTGCGGATCGGCACCCTCTCCAAGTTCCTGGGGTCCCTCGGCGGGTTCGTCGCCGGCCCCCGCCCCTACATCGACCTCCTGGTTAACCGGGCCCGGCCGTTCGTCTTCACCACCGCCTCGGCGCCGGCCGACGCGGCCGCCGGCCTGGCCGCGCTGGGCGTCCTCAGGTCCGCGGAGGGGACGGTGCTCGTCGATCGGCTGCGGGCCAACGTCGACCTCGTCGCTCCGGACCACCCCTCCCCTGTCGTTCCGATCGTGATCGGCCGGGAGGACGCCACGACGGCGGCGTCGGCCGCGCTGCGCGAGCGAGGGCTCCTCGTGCCGGCGATCAGGCCGCCGACGGTGGCTCCGGGCACGTCTCGTCTCCGCATCTCGCTGTCGGCCACACACACGCCCGAGCAGATCCGGGCCCTGCGCAACGGTCTGGAGGAGGTGTGTGGTGCGCCCTGAACGGCTCGTCGTCATCCTGGGCACCGGCACCGGCGTCGGCAAGACGTGGGTGGCGGCCCAGGTGCTGGCCCGGCTCCGAGACGCCGGCGCCCCGGTGGCGGCCCGTAAGCCCGTGCAGTCGTTCGGCCCGTGCGACGTCGAGACCGACGCCCACGTCCTGGGCCGGGCCACCGGCGAGCCCCCGGACCAGGTGTGCCCGCGGCAGCACTCCTACGGCATCGCCATGGCACCGCCGATCGCCGCCGCCTTCCTCGGCCTCCATGCCCCCGCGCTGGCTGACCTCGTCGCCGGCCTCGACTGGCCGGCGACGCCGGTGCTGGTCGGCGTGGTGGAAACCGTGGGCGGTCCCCGCTCGCCCCTGGCCGGCGACGGCGACAGCGCCGCCCTCGCCGCCGCGGTCGGGCCCGACCTCACCGTGCTCGTGGCGCCGGCCGGCCTGGGTGCCATCAACGCCGTGCGCCTCTGCGCGCCCGTCGGGCCCCAGCCCCTGGTGCTGTTCCTGAACCGCTTCGACGGCGCCGACCTCCACGACCGCAACCGCCGCTGGCTGCAG
>JBKJNA010000094.1:0-10411 GCA_046596195.1 Acidimicrobiales bacterium
CCAGGCCGACCTCATGATCGTGGCCGGCCGGGTGTCGCAGAAGATGGCGCCGGTGCTGCGTCAGGTCTACGACCAGATGATGGAGCCCAAGTGGGTCATCTCCATGGGCGTGTGCGCCTCCAGCGGCGGCATGTTCAACAACTACGCCATCGTGCAGGGTGTGGACCAGATCGTCCCGGTCGACGTGTACGCCCCCGGCTGCCCGCCAGGGCCCGAGACGCTGCTGCACGCCATCCTCACCCTCCACGAGAAGATCCGTACGGGCGAGATCACCCGGCGCAGGACCGCAACCGGCGCGGGCGCAGGGCTCGATCTGCCGGGTGACGCGCCGAAGCCCCATCTGGCCGTGGCCACGCCGAAGTGAGCGACCAGGCGACCGAGGACGAGACTCCCGAGCCGGCACCGCCCGAGCTGCTCCACGGGGTGGCGATCAGCTGGTCGGTGGGCCAGAAGGTCGTGCATCCCGACCGGGCCTCCTACGCCGGTCTGGTCGGGGCGCTGAAGGACGACGGGTTCAACGTGTGCGTCGACCTGTGCGCCGTCGACTACCTGGTCCAGCCGGGAAGGTCCCTCCCCGACGGCGTGGCGCCGGAGCGCTTCGAGGTGGTGGTCAACCTGCTCTCCCACAGCCGCCGCGAGCGCCTCCGGGCCCGCGTCCAGGTGCCCGAGGCCGACCCCGTTGTGGCATCGCTGTTCGCCCTCCACCCCGGGTGCGAGGCCATGGAGCGCGAGGCGTTCGACCTGTTCGGCATCCGCTTCGAGAACCACCCTGACCTCACCCGCATTCTCATGCCCGAGGACTGGGAGGGCCATCCGCTCCGCAAGGACTACGCCACAGGCCGGGTGCCGGTGCAGTTCAAGGCCGCCCGGGCGTCACGGTGAGGCGATCCAGCCCGGGAGGATTGTCCATGAGCATCTCATC
Source organism: Acidimicrobiales bacterium (assembly GCA_046596195.1). Lineage (GTDB taxonomy): Bacteria > Actinomycetota > Acidimicrobiia > Acidimicrobiales > JAHFUS01. The sequence continues at coordinate 923 of JBKJNA010000094.1, forward strand.
GGCGCGCCATCACGACGGGCTGGCGCTCCGATGACCGCTCCCACGTCCGGCATGGCCGGCACCTCCGAGGGCGCCCAGGAACTGCACGGGCGCAGCGAGACCGACCCGCTCGAGCTGCTGCGCGAGAAGGGCGCCGTACTGCGCCTGCCCGAGGGCACCGTCGTCGATCCTGGCGATATGAGCGTCGAGGTCGCCGAAGACGAGACCATGATCATCAACATGGGGCCGCAGCACCCCAGCACGCACGGCGTGCTGCGCCTCATGCTCGAGCTCGACGGCGAGACGGTGGTGCGTTCCAAGCCGGTGGTGGGCTACCTCCATACGGGCATGGAGAAGACGCAGGAAGAACTGATGTACATCCAGGGGTCCACCAACGTGACCCGTATGGACTACCTGGCCAACTTCCACAACGAGACAGTGTTCTCGGTGGCGGTCGAGACGCTTCTCGAGGTCGACGTGCCCGAGCGGGCCACGTGGATCCGGATGCTCTTCATGGAGCTGAACCGGGTGTCGTCGCACCTGCTGTTCATGGCCACCAACGGCATGGACCTCGGCGCCATCTCGATGATGCTCTACGGCTGGCGCGAGCGTGAGCTGGTGCTCGCCTTCTTCGAGCGCACCACCGGATTGCGCATGAACTGCAACTACATCCGCCCGGGAGGGGTGGCAGCCGACCTGCCCGAGGGGTGGCGCGAGCAGATCCTGGCGATGTGCGAGTCCATCCTGCCCCGCCTCGACGAGTACGACATCCTGCTCACCGGCCAGCCCATCTTCCAGGAGCGCACCCAGGGCGTCGGCGTCATCACGGCCGAGGTTGCTATCGCCCTGGGGGCCACCGGCCCCGTCCTGCGCTCCACCGGCGTGGCGTGGGACCTGCGCCGCGACATGCCGTACATGTATTACGACCAGCTCGACTTCGACGTCGTGGTCGGCAGGTACGGCGACGCCTTCGACCGCTACGCCATCCGGCTCAACGAGATCCGGGAGTCGATCCGGCTGATCCGCCAGATCGTCGACCTCGTGCCGGCCGGCGACTACCGAGTGCAGGACAAGAAGGTCACGCCGCCGCCCCGGGGCCGAATCGACGAGTCGATGGAGGCGCTGATCCACCACTTCAAGCTGTTCACCGAAGGCTTCAAGGTGCCCGCCGGCGAGACCTACGTGGCCGTCGAGTCACCCCGTGGCGAGCTCGGCGGTTACCTCGTTTCCGACGGGTCGGCCAAGCCGTACCGGTTCCACATGCGCGACCCCTCCTTCGTCAACCTGCAGACCCTGCCGGTGATGCTGCGCGGCGGCTTCGTGGCCGACGCAGTGGCCATCATCTCGTCGGTCGACCCGGTGATGGGCGGGGTGGACCGCTGATGGCGCGCCTCAACGCCGACAACGAGAAACGGGCCCGCGACCTCATCGCCCTCTACCCCGAGACCCGGTCCGCCCTCATCCCCATGCTGCACGTCGCCCAGGAGCAGGATGGCTGGCTCATGCCCGATGCCATCGCCCACGTGGCCGAGCTGCTCGACCTCACCGCCGCCGAGGTCTACGGCACGGCGTCGTTCTACGACATGTTCTTCACCCACCCGGTGGGCCGCCACCTGGTCTCGGTGTGCACCAACATCGCCTGCCTTCTCAACGGCGGCTTCGAGCTGCTCGAGCACGCCGAGAAGTCGCTCGGCGTCTCCGGTGGCGGCACCACCCACGACGGGGAGTTCACTCTCGAGGAGGTGGAGTGCATCGCCCTGTGCGGCGAGGCGCCCTGCCTGGCCGTGAACTGGCGCTTCTTCGGCTCCGTCACCCCCGAGCGCTTCGACACCTTGATGGCCGACCTGCGCTCCGGCGCCCTGGCCGACGACGTCCCGCCTCACGGCACGCTGTGCCGGGTGCGGCGCTCGGTGGGACTCCCGGCGGCGGCGACGTCCGGGCCGGTCACCGGCCCCGTGGCCCGGTCGGCCCCTGGCGTCGCCCGCCCCCAGAGCCCGGGCACCACCAACTGACATGCCGCTCACCGACGCCGCCCACATCGTCACCCGTCGCATCGGCATCGCCCGGTCGTGGACGCTGTCGTCCTACCTCGACCACGGCGGCTACCAGGGCCTGCGCAAGGCGCTCACCATGGCTCCGGCCGACATCACCGCCGAGGTCCTCACCTCCAATCTGCTCGGCCGGGGTGGGGCCGGGTTCGAGGCGGGCAAGAAGTGGTCGATGCTGGGCAAGGCCCGGCCCGCCTACGTGGTGATCAACGGCGACGAGAGCGAGCCGGCCACGTTCAAGGACCACATGCTCCTCGAGAACGACCCGCACCAGATCATCGAGGGAACCCTCATCTGCGCTCTGGCGGTGGGTGCCGCCCAGGCCTTCATCTTCGTGCGGGGCGAGTTCGCCCTCGGCATCGAACGCATGACGGCCGCCCTCAACGAGGCCTACGCCCACGGCGCGGTCGGTCGCGACATCTTCGGGTCGGACTTCTCGATCGACCTCGTGATCCACCCCGGCGCCGGCGCCTACATCTGCGGCGAGGAGACGGCCCTCATCGAGAGCCTGGAGGGCAAGCGGGGCTTTCCGCGGATCAAGCCCCCGTTCTTCCCGGCCGCCATAGGCCTCTACGGCGCACCCACCATCGTCAACAACGTCGAGACGGTGTCGAACCTGCCGTGGATCGTCGAGAACGGCGGCGCCGCCTTCGCCGCCCTCGGCATCGGGCGGTCCACCGGCACCCGGATCTTCTCGCTGTCCGGCCACGTCAACCGGCCGGGCAACTACGAGGTCGAGATGTCCAAGGTCAGCTTCCGCGACCTCATCGAGGACCCCCGCCTGGGCGGCGGCATCCGCAACGGCAACAAGCTCAAGGCATTCATCCCCGGTGGCGCGTCGGCCCCGTGGTTCGGACCCGACCAGGTCGACCTGGCCCTCGACCAGGACGCCGTCGGCAAGGCGGGGTCCATGCTCGGCTCCGGCTCGATCGTGGTCATGGACGAGACCACCTGCATGGTGCGGGCGGCGTGGCGCATCACCCGCTTCTTCCATCGCGAGTCGTGCGGCCAGTGCACCCCGTGCCGGGAGGGCAGCGGCTGGCTCGACAAGATCATGCGCCGCATCGAGGAGGGCGCCGGCCGGGAGAGCGATCTCGACCTCCTGTTCGACGTGTGTGACAACATCGCCCCCGGATTGTCGTGGCCACCGCGCCAGACCACCATCTGCGTGCTCGGCCCGTCGATCCCCTCCTCCATCACCTCCGGGGTCCGCATGTTCCGCGACGAGTTCCTCACCCACGTCAAAGAGGGTGCCTGCCCGTATGGCTGAGCAGACCGAGAACAAGCCCGACACCGTCACCATCACCCTCGACGGCAAGCAGGTAGCGGCCAAGCCGGGCGAGATGCTCATCGCCGCAGCCGAGCGGGCCGGCGTCTACATCCCCCGGTTCTGCTACCACCCCCGCATGCGGCCGGTGGGCATGTGCCGCATGTGCCTCGTCGAGGTGAAGGGGCCGCGAGGCTTCGGGCTCGCTCCGGCCTGCTTCATCCCGACGTCCGAGGGCCAGGAGGTCGTCACCACCTCTCCCACCGTGAAGAAGGCGCAGGACGGCGTTCTCGAGTTCCTGCTCGTCAACCACCCGCTCGACTGCCCGGTGTGCGACAAGGGCGGCGAGTGCCCGTTGCAGGACCAGACGGTGGCGTTCGGCCCGGGCGAGACGCGCTTCGTCGAGGAGAAGCGCCACTGGGCCAAGCCCATCGCCCTGTCGGAGCTCGTCTACCTTGACCGTGAGCGCTGCATCCAGTGCGACCGCTGCACCCGCTTCGCCGACGAGGTGGCGGGCGACCCCCTCATCGAGTTCGTGGGCCGGGGCGACTCCATCGAGGTCAACACCTTCCCGGACCAGCCGTTCTCGTCGTACTTCTCCGGCAACACCGTGCAGCTGTGCCCGGTGGGCGCCCTGCTGGCCCGGCCCTACCGGTTCAAGGCCCGGCCCTGGGACCTCGAGCAGGTCGAGAGCACCTGCACCATGTGCTCGGTGGGCTGCCGTGTCGCCGTGCAGTCGTCGACCAACGAGCTCACCCGCTACCTCGGCGTCGACAGCGAGCCCGTGAACCACGGCTGGCTGTGCGACCAGGGCCGCTTCAGCTACCAGTACGTCAACAGCGACGAGCGCATCTCCTCACCCCTCGTGCGCAAGGGCGACGAGCTGGTCGAGGCCTCGTGGGGCGAGGCTCTGGCCGCCACTGCAAAGGCGCTCGAGTCGGCCAAGACGGTCCATGGGCCGGGAGCGGTGGCGGTGCTCGGCGGCGCCCGGCTGGCCAACGAGGACGCCTACGCCTGGGCCAAGCTGGCCAAGGGCGTGCTCGGCACCGACAACGTCGACGCCCAGCTGGGCGACGGCCTTCCCGCCGAGGTGGTGCTGGGCCTGCCCCGCGCCACCATCGACGAGGCATGCGCGGCGTCCGCCATCATCCTGCTGGCGCCAGACATCAAAGAAGAGCTGCCCGTGCTCTACCTGCGCCTGCGGGAAGCGGCGGTCGACAAGGGCGTCCCCTTGGTGGAGCTCACGCCCCAGAGCACCGGCCTCACCCGGTATACGAAGGTGTCGCTGTCCTACCGGCCCGGCGAGGCCGCTCTGCTGGCCAAGGCGCTGGTCGACGGCACCACGGCCGACGTGGCCGGATCGAAGGCGGCCGCCGTCAATGGGGCCCGTGCCCTGCTGGGTGACAACCCGGTCGTCGTGCTGGGCCGGCCTTCGGTGGCCGAGTCGGCCGCGTCCATCACCGCCGCCGCCGCCGCGCTGGCGGGGCTGCCCGGCGTGCGCTTCCTCCCCGCCCTGCGCCGGGCCAACGTCATGGGCGCCCTCGACATGGGCCTGGCTCCAGGCATCCTGCCGGGGCGGGTGTCGCTCGACGCCGGCCGGGCCTGGTTCAGCTCGGCGTGGACCACCCTGCCCACCGAGACCGGCCTCGACGCGGCCGGCATCCTGGCAGCCGCCGCCGAGGGCAAGGTGCAGGCGCTGGTGCTCCTGGGCGCCGACCCGGCAGCCGATTTCCCCGACCGCGAGCTGGCCCGCCAGGCGCTGGCCGGTGCCGGCTTCGTGGTGGCGGTCGACGCCTTCCTCACCGAGTCGTCCCGCCAGGCCGATGTCGTCCTCCCGGCGGCGGCGTTCGCAGAGCGCCGCGGCACCACCACCAACATCGAGGGCCGTATCACCTCGCTCGGCCAGAAGATCGTGCCGAATGGCGTGTCCTGGCCGGACTGGATGATCGCCGTCGAGCTGGCCGCCCGCCTGGGCACGGAGCTCGGTTTCGAGACCATCGAGCAGGTGTGGGACGAGGTCGAGCAGGTCGCCCCCTCGCACGCCGGCATCACCCGCGCCCTTCTGGCCGACCGCCGTTTCCGCGACGGGGTGAGGGCGCCGCTCGACGCAACGCCGCCCGCACCCCGACCGGCCCTCCTCACGTTCTCCGGTGAGGCGCCGGCGGTGCCATTGCCGCCCCTCGACGCCTACTCATTGCGACTGGTGTCGCGCCGCACCCTCTACGGCAACGGCACCCTCGTGCAGCATGCACCGGCGCTGGCCGCGCTGGCCAAGGCCCCGTGCGCGCGGGCCAACCCGTCGGACCTCGACCGCCTCGGCATGGGCAAGGGCGGCCAGGTGCGTATCCGTTCGAACCGGGCCAACTTCCTCGTCGACGCCGAGCCCGACCCCGGCGTGCCGCGGGGGTCACTCTCGCTCGCCTTCAACAGCGTCGATCCCGCAGGCGCGGGCGCTGGCGCCCTCATCGACGCCGACGCGGTCGTCACCGACGTGCGGGTGGAGACGCCATGAGCGTGCACCGGTGAGCGCCGCCCAGACGCTGCTCCTCGCCGGCGATCCGGTTTTCGCCGACGGGGTCGACGGTGCCGTCCTGCTCATCGTGGCTGTGAAGGTGCTCGTTGCCTTCGCTGTCCTCATGGTCTCGGTGCTGTTCATGGTGTGGTTCGAGCGCAAGCTCGTGTCCGACATGCAGGCCCGCATCGGCCCCAACCGGGCCGGCCCGTGGGGCCTGCTGCAGACACTGGCCGACGGCATCAAGCTCTTCTTCAAGGAGGACCTCCTCCCCGACCGGGCCGACCGCCGCGTGTTCCGCCTGGCCCCGTATCTCTCGCTGGTGCCCGCCTTCCTCACGTTCGCCATCGTGCCTGTGGGCGGGGTCATCCATATCGGCGAGCGAAGCACCCTGCTCCAGGTGGCCGATCCACCCGTGGGCATCCTCTTCCTCCTGGCCATGTCGTCGGTGGCCGTCTACGGCGTGATGTTGGCCGGTTGGGCGTCGGGCTCGAAATACCCGCTGCTCGGGTCGGTGCGGGCGTCTGCCCAGATGGTCTCCTACGAGGCGGCGCTCGGCTTGTCGGTGGCGGCCGTGGTGCTCGTGAGCGGATCGCTGCTCACCAGCGAGATCGTGGCCGAGCAGTCCGGCGGCCTGCCGTTCAAGTGGAACATGTTCCGGCTCGGGTTCGTGCCCTTCGCCATCTTCTGCCTGGCTGCCACCGCTGAGCTCAACCGCCCGCCGTTCGACCTGGTGGAGGCGGAGCAGGAACTGGTGGGCGGCTTCCACACCGAGTACTCCTCCCTGCGGTTCGCGCTGTTCTTCCTGGCCGAGTTCATGAGCACGGTCGTGATGTCGGCCATCATCGTCACCCTGTTCCTCGGCGGGCCGGCCGGGCCGGCGCCCGACGGGGGCATCCTCGGCGCTCTCGTGCCGATCGGCTGGTTCCTCGCCAAGATGTTCATCTTCCTCTTCACCTATGTCTGGCTGCGGGCCACCCTGCCCCGGTTCCGTTATGACCAACTCATGGACCTCGGCTGGAAACGCCTCATCCCACTGTCACTGTTCTGGCTGCTCGTCCTGGCCGGCATGCGGCTCGACCGCAAGTACGGCTTTGCCGTCTTCGCAGTCGGGGCCCTCCTCGGCCTGCTCCTGATGCGCGCCCTGCAGATCGGGCGTGCGACGACGGAGGGCGAGGTCGGTCCCGCCCCCGCTTTCGAGGAGACGCTGTAGATGGGCTATCTCGACGGCTTCAAGATCACCTTCAGGACCATGTTCGAGAAGCGGGTCACGGTCGAGTACCCGAACGAGAAGCGCCCCAAGCCCGAGCGCTTCCACGGCCGCCACGTCCTCAACCGGTACGAGGACGGCATGGAGAAGTGCATCGGCTGCGAGCTGTGCGCGGGCGTCTGCCCGGCGCGGTGCATCTACGTGCGAGGTGCCGACAACCCGCCCGACGCACCGGTGTCGCCGGGGGAGCGGTTCGGTTTCGTCTACGAGATCAATTACCTGCGCTGCATCCACTGCGACCTGTGCGTGGAGGCATGTCCCACCGAGGCCATCACGGAGTCGAAGCTGTTCGAGTTCTCGTTCACCGACCGCAAGGACGCCATCTACACCAAGGCCGAGCTGGTCGTCGACGACGACGGTCGGCCCCAGAAGCTGCCCTGGGAGGACTGGCGGGAGGGCGACGACACCCACACGTCGGCCTGGGTGCGGGCCACCGCGCCGTCCGGCAACGCCCGCTTCGAAGGCCGTGTGCAGTGGTCGGGCGAGCTGGGCTACGGCGTGCGGCCCCCGGAGCCGGCCCAGCCCGGCGGCGCACCGGCCCCGGCTCCCGAAGGGGCGAACGAGGAGGCGGGCCAGTGACAGCAGTGCTCCTGGCCGCCGCCACCAAGGTCGATGCCGGGGTGTTCGTGGCCGCCGCCGTCATCATCCTGTCCGGGGCCATCGGCGTGGTGATCTCGCGCAACCCGGTCCACGCCGCGCTCTCCCTCGTCCTCACCCTGTTCGGCGTGGCCATCCTGTTCGTGGCCCAGGAAGCCCACTTCCTGGCCGCCGTCCAGGTGATCGTCTACGCCGGCGCCATCGTCGTGCTGTTCCTCTTCGTGATCATGCTCATCGGTGTCGACCGGTCCGAGGACATCCGCCAGGAACCGCTCCGGGGCCAGCGTCCCATCGCCGTGCTCCTCGGCGTCGTCGCGCTGGCGGAGATCCTGCTCCTGTCACGCGGCACCGACTGGGCCACCGGAGCGCCGTCGCTCGGCGGGCCGGCCGACGGCGACCTGCCCAACGTGGAGAAGCTGGCCGAGAGCATCTTCACCCGCTACCTGTTCGCCTTCGAGATCACGTCGGTCCTGCTCGTGATCGCCGTCGTCGGGGCGGTCACCCTCGTGCGCAAGCCGCCGCCGGAGAAAGCCGACGAGGCAGACGAGGACGAGCCGGTCGTCGCGCCGGACACCGCTGTGGTGGCTGCGGCCGAGGGGAACACCCCATGAGTGTCGGAGGGGAGTGGTACCTCACCCTGGCCGCCGCCCTGTTCACCATCGGGGCGGTGGGCGTGCTCGTGCGCCGCAACGTGCTGGTGATGTTCATGTGTGTCGAGCTGATGCTCAACGCCGTGAACCTCACGTTCGTCACCTTCGCCCGCATGTTGAACGACATCGGGGGCCAGTCCCTGGTGTTCTTCGTGCTGGTGGTGGCGGCGGCCGAGGTCGTGGTCGGCCTCGGCATCATCGTCGCCATCTTCCGCCGACGGGTCGGGGCCACGGCCGACGACCTCCACCTGCTCAAGGGATAGCGCCGCCCCGTGCTCGACAACGCCTTCCTGATCCCTCTCCTGCCCCTGCTCGGCTTCTGCGTGCTGGTCGCCGTCGGCAAGCGGGCGGGCGAGCCGGCGGCCGGCTGGATAGGGGCCTCGGCAGTCGGCGCATCGTTCCTCTGCACCCTGGTCGCCTTCTTCGAGCTCGTGGGAAAGGAGAGCGAGGCCCGGTCGGTGGGCGACCACCTCTTCACCTGGATCCAGGTGGGCGGCTTCCGGGTCGACGCCGGGCTCCTGCTCGACCCCCTGTCGATCACGATGGCCCTGTTCGTCACCGGTGTCGGCTTCCTCATCCACGTGTACTCGATCGGGTACATGCACGGCGACGAGCGCTTCTCCAAGTTCTTCGTCTACCTGAACCTGTTCGTGTTCTCGATGCTCATGCTGATCCTGGGCGACAGCCTGCTGCTCACCTTCCTCGGCTGGGAGGGCGTGGGGGCGTGCTCGTACCTGCTCATCTCGTTCTGGTTCGAGCGGGAGTCAGCGGCCAGCGCCGGCAAGAAGGCGTTCGTGGTCAACCGCATCGGCGACTTCGGGTTCATGATCGCCATGTTCCTGTGCTTCGCCACCTTCGGCACCCTCCAGTACGCGGGCATCATCGAGGGGGCCGAGGGCGCACCGCACACCACCCTCACCGCCATCGCCCTCCTGTTGTTCGTCGGCGCGTGCGGCAAGTCGGCCCAGCTGCCCCTGTTCGTGTGGCTGCCCGACGCCATGGAGGGCCCAACGCCGGTGTCGGCCCTCATCCACGCCGCCACCATGGTGACGGCCGGCGTGTACCTCATGGCCCGCGCCGCACCGTTGCTGGCGCTCACGCCCGACGTGGGCACCACCATCGCCATCGTCGGCGCCGCCACCGCGCTGTTCGCGGCCACCGTCGCC
>JBKJNA010000200.1:0-10271 GCA_046596195.1 Acidimicrobiales bacterium
GACGCCGGCCTGCCCCTCACGGCCTACATCGACGGCGACCTGGCCGGCCTGGACCGGCTCGGCCGCGGAGCCGGCTGCATCACCCCCATCCAGTTCCGGTGACAGAGCGACAGGCAGTGGGCGACCGTGCGGTACGTTGCCCCGTGCGCCTGCGCCTGCACCGGACGGCCGCCCTCCTCGCCGCCCTCGTCCTCGGCGCCTGCAACGACGGTGACGATCCGACGGTGACGGCGGGTGGCGACACCACGGCGGCGTCCACCAGCACCAGCACCACCACCGCCACGTCGATGCCGCCGTCGACGGCCGCTCCGGTCGCCCCACCGGTGACGGCGCCGGCGCCGCCGGGAGCCCAGCGGGCCTACCTCACCGACGTGCGGGTGGCAGCGTCCGGCATGGGCGGCGGCAGCCGGGTGGTGTTCGAGTTCGGGCCCAACCTGCCCGCCTACCGGATCGACTACATCGAGCGCCCGATCACCGAGGACGGCTCCGGCGACGAGGTGACGGTGGCCGGCGAGGCCGTGCTCCAGGTACGGCTGGAGGGCGCATCGGCCGCCCGCATCGAGGGGGACAAAGTGGTCCTCACCTACAAGGGAACGAAGCGGGTCCCCGCCACCGGTACCGGCGGCGTGGTGACGGAGGCGGTCGACACAGGCGACTTCGAGGGCGTCGTCACCTGGGCCGTCGGCGTCCGCTCGAAGGTCCCCGCCATCACCGTGACGACCCTGGCCGGGCCGCCCCGCCTGGTCATCGACGTGCCGGCGCCGACTCCCTGACCACCCGCTCGTACAGCTCCAGGTAGCGCTCGGCCAGACGCGCCATCGACAGCTCGGACGCCCGGGCCTCGCCCGCTGCCGCCAGCTCGGCGGCCAGGCCGGCGTCGCCGAGCACCAGGCTCAGGGCGGCGGCCAGCGACGAGGCGTCGCCCGGCGGCACGAGCAGCGCGTGTTTGCCGGGCACGGCCACGTTGCGGTAGCCGGGCAGGTCGCTGGCCACCACGGGCGTCGAGGCGGCCATGCCCTCGAGGAGCACGACGCCGAACGACTCGCCGTGGAGCGACGGCGCGCACAGCGCATCCGCGCCCCGAACCCGTGACGCCACCTCGGCGTCGTCGAGGCGCCCGAGCCACTCGACCCTGGGGTCCCCTGCCGTGCGGGCCTGGAGCTCGGCCGTCTGCGAGCCCTCGCCCGCCACCCAGAGCCGCACGCCCGGGCCGAGCTCGGCCATGGCGTCGACGAGGACGCTGAGGCCCTTGCGGGGCTCGTGACGTCCGACGAACAAGACGGTGGGGCCGGTGGTGGGCCACGGCGTGGCCTTGGCGAACCGCTCGACCTCGATGCCGTTGGGCAGGACCTCGTACTCGCCGTCGATGGCCTCGGCCGCCGTGCGGCGGGCGTCCTCGGACACGGCCACCCGCACGTCGAGGCGGTGGGCCATGCGGACGGTGACCGGGCGCCAGAAGGTGTAGGCGGCGCCCATCCCGGCTCGGTGGAAGGTGCCGACGAGCGGCTCGGAGGCGAAGGCGAGAGTGGTGAGGGTCGGCCCGGGGCAGAAGGGCTCGTGCAGGTGGATGACGTCGAACGCCTCGTCCCGCAGGGCGGCGAGGGTGCGCAGGATGCAGGCCGGGTCCGGAGCCAGCTGGGCCACCGACCCGTTGCCCGCCAGCGGCACGGAGTTGCCGAGCGGCGTCACGCCGCCGTCGGGCGGAGGGCCGTCGCACGGCGCCAGGACGCGCACGTCGTGGCCGAGCACCCGCAGTGCTCGCGCCTGGGCCAGTACCTGCCCCTGGACCCCGCCAGGATGGCTGAGGCTGTAAGGGCACACGAGCCCGATCCGCACGCGCTCACGGTAGCCGTCACCCACCCCCGGCCACCGGCTTCCTCATCCGGCGGGGAGGGCAGGGCCGAAGAGATGGAAGACGCAGGACCACGATCGGAGGACCAAGGTGTCATACCAGTTCCGGTGAAGGGATGCCGACCACGCCTGCAGGTGGCAGGGCAAGGGAGCATCCGAGGACGAGCTGATGTCGAAGGTCCGGGACCACGTCAAGAAGGTCCATAAGGTCCAGATGCAGACCGACACCATCGAGACCTTCATCAAGAAGGAGATCCGCTCGAAGTAGTCCTTCCTTCCTGCGGCCTGCCGGGCAGCGTGGCCCGGCAGGCCGACGGAAGGTGTCACGCTTTCGGGTGACTGAACCGATTGGCCCCTGGCGTCCGTATAGGGCATGCCGCCTGCGTGTCCGCGGGCGAAAAGGGGGACGTCAATGCTTCGTCGATTGACCATCGTCGCCGTGCCTGCGGTGCTCGTCGCCGTGGTGCTCATGGCCACCGGGGTTCCCTCCGGCGCCAAGGGGTCAAGAAACCTGCGAGCCGAGCTCCTCGGGTACGAGGAGGTGCCGGCGGTGTCGAGTGCAGCCGGCGGCTCCTTCAACGCCTCGTTCGGCCCAGACGACACGACCATCGACTGGTCGATGTCGTACGACGGTCTGGAGGACGACTCGACCCAGGCGCACATCCACTTCGGCGCCTACCGCACGTCGGGCGGCATCAGCGTGTGGCTGTGCAGCAACCTGGCCAGCCCGCCCACCCCGGCCGGTGTGCAGCCCTGTGCCACCAGGTCGGGAACGGTGTCCGGCACCATTACCGCCGCCAGCGTGGTCGGACCCGCCGGCCAGGGCATCGGTGCGGGCGAACTGGCTGAGTTGGTCGCCGCCATCCGGTCCGGCAACGCCTACGCCAACCTCCACTCCAAGAAGTTCCCCGGCGGCGAGATCCGGGGCCAGATCACGGTCGGCGGAGGTCACCGGGACTAGCCGTTCCCACTCTGGCGCGATCTCCTGCGGACAATCTGCGGACAGTGGGCCACGAGACCGGGATAAACCGCGGCTCACCCTACTTTTCGAAGTCGCTCGGCCAATTGGGCTGGAGGAGGTGCCACTGGTCAGGTGCCCGCCGGATGAACGCCTCCAACTCGGCGGTGAGGGCACGGGTCACCCGCGCCACGTCGTCCCGGGCGCCACCGTGGCGGGTGGTGTCGAGCGGCGGCCGGAAGATGGCGTGGTGGGCGCCGCCGGCCCCGAAGTAGATGGCGCAAGGAATGAGGGCCGCCCCCGACCGCCGGGCCAGGGTCGCCGGGCCACCTGGCAGGGTGGTCGGCTCGTCGAAGAAGTCCACCGCCACCCCGGTGCCCTCGATGTCGCGATCGCACACCAGGGCCACCACGGCGCCTTCCCGGAGACGGCGGAGGGCGGCCGTGCCCGTGCCGCGGTCGAGCGGTAGCACCTCGAGGCCGAGTGCCCGCCGGAGGTCGGCGAACCACTCGAACAGCTCCGGCGGTTCCACCGTCTCCACCACGGCCACCATGCGGAAGCCGAGCGACGCCAGCCAGGCGCCGCCGAAGTCCCAGCCGCCCAGATGGGGCAGGGCGAGGATGACGCCCTTGCCGGCTGCGACGGCGCGCTCCACATGCTCGAGGCCCTCCGATGTCGTGCTCGCGGCCAGGTGGGCGGGCGTCGAGCCGGGCAGGCGGAACGACTCCGCCCAGTAGCGGGCGTAGGAGGCGAACGCCCGGCGTACCTGGCGGTCGAGGTCGGCGCCGCTCAGCGTGCCACCGGACGCCCGTCGCAGGTGCCGCTCGAGCATGGTGCGCCGCCCCTTCATGGCCCGGGCCAGGATGATGCCGGACACCGCGGCACCCCGGGCGACGACGGGCGCCGGCAGGGCCCTGGCCACGATCGAGCCGAAGCGGTACGCCACGTACGGCATCCAGCCCCGCAGGCGGCCGACCTCCGAGGGCAGGCGCGACGACGGCGGCAGGCGCGACGACGGCGGCAGGTCCGACGGTCCCCCGGCTGGCGGCAGGCCCGACGGCGGCACCGGGTCCGGTCCCCCGGCAGGCGGCAGGTGCGGGTTCAGCCCTGCGTCCGACGATCCGCCGGCAGGCGAGGCTGCCGGCGGTCGCCCGGCCGGCGCGCCGACCGCGTCGGGGGTGGCGCCGGGGGACGTGCTCAGGGTCTGGTGCCGGCCCGGCGCCGCCAGGGCTTCGCTCCGCGGGCGGAGCGATTCCGACCCGAGCGGGAGCCCCACGCATGGCGGCGGGGCCTCGGGCCGCGGCCGGCGCTGGACTCGCGCCATGCCCTCCAACGGGCCTCCATCGCCGGCCGGGCGAGCCGTACGGGCGGTACCGGCGCGATGACCTCGGCCTGGCGCCATACCTTCACGAAGCGCTGGGTGGCGGTGACGAGCGTGAGGGCGAGCATGACCCACAGGACAGGGATGAGCAGTGCACTCACCAGCAGGCCGAAGCAGATGGCGATGATGCGCTCGGCCCGCTCCATGAGGCCGCCCCTGGCCGTGTAGCCGAGCGACTCGGCCTTGGCCCGCTCGTAGGAGATGAGGGCGGACGAGCCAAGCACGGCGAACGGCAGCAGCGCCATGTGGCCGCTGTGCTCGGACGCCAGGTACCAGCCGATGCCGCCGAGCACCAGGGCGTCGGTGACCCGATCGGACACCGAGTCGAAGAAGGCGCCCCGGGGCCCTGAGGTGCCGGCCGCCTTGGCCACCGGTCCGTCGAACAGGTCGAGCAGGGCGGCGGCGACGAGGAGACCGAGGCCGAGGCCGAGGCGGCCCGAGCCGATGGCAACCGCGGTGGCGGCGCCCAGCACCAGGCCGGCGCCGGTGAGATGGTCGGCGGTGATGCCCGTGCGGCGCATGGTGGCTGCTATCGGGGTGGTGACCCGATCAACGCCGGTGCGCCAGCGTCCGTCGAACACGTTGCGGCTCCTGCTCCCGGAGGGGTGGGTTCCGGGAAGACTGACTCAACAAAAGATGAGAAGAAGATCGAACTACGCCTACACGCTACCACCGCCCCCAGATACGCTTGCGCCTTTCAACCATGTGACGACCCGTGAGCGAGGCGCCTGGTGAAGAGCTTCCCGTCCGACAAGATCCGCAACGTTGCCCTCGTGGGGCACGGCGGAGCCGGGAAGACCACGCTCACCGAGGCCCTGCTGTTCTGTTCGGGCGCCATCACCCGCCAGGGCCGGGTCGAGGACGGGAACACCACCACCGACTTCGATCCCGAAGAGGTGAAGCGCCGGCTCTCCCTGTCGGTGGCGCTGGCGCCGGTGGAGCACAAGGGCCACAAGATCAACGTGCTCGACTGCCCGGGCTATGCCGACTTCATCAGCGAGGTCGAGGCCGCCCTGCGGGTGGCCGACCTGGCGGTGTTCGTGGTGAGCGCAGTTGAGGGGGTCGAGGTCCAGACGGAGGCGGCCTGGAAGATCGCCGCCGACCTCGGTCTCCCCCGCATGGTCTTCGTGAACAAGCTCGACCGGGAGCGGGCCAGCTTCGACCGCACCCTCGAGCAGCTCCAGGACACCTTCGGCGCCGGCATCGCCCCCCTCGAGCTGCCAATCGGCGAGGAGGACACGTTCCACGGGGTGGCCGACCTGCTCACCGACACGGCCATCACCTACGACGCCGGCAAGCCCACCGTGGGCGAGATCCCCGACGAGATGGAGGCGCGCGAACACGAGGTCCACGACAACCTGGTCGAGGGCATCGTGGTCGGCGACGACGACCTGATGGAGCGCTACCTCGAGGGCGACGTCCCCACGCCCAAGGAGCTGGAGGACACCCTGGCCAAGGGCGTCTTCGCCGGCCAGGTGTTCCCGGTGATCTGCGGGTCGGCGTCCAAGGTCGTGGCCATCGACCGCCTGGCCGACTTCATCTGCGAGATCGGCCCGTCCCCCATGGACCGCCCGCCGGTGGTCGTGGAAGCGGGCGACAGCGTCACCGAGGTGGCCTGCGATCCCGGTGGCCCGCCGCTGGCCTACGTGTGGAAGACGATGGCCGACCCGTACGTGGGCAAGGTCTCCCTGTTCAAGGTCCTGTCGGGCACGATCAAGCCCGACACGGTGCTCACCAACCCGCGCACCCACGGCGACGAGCGCCTCCATACCCTGTTCACCCTGCGGGGCAAGGACCAGGAGCAGCTTCCTGACGTCCCCGCCGGCGACATCGCGGCGGTGGCCAAGCTGGGCGACACCACCACCGGCGACACTCTCGCCCCGAAGGGCACACCCGTCCGGGTGCCCGCCGCCCCCGCCCCCCGGCCCGTGCTGTCCATCGCCATCAAGCCCCGCTCCAAGGGCGACGAGGACAAGCTCATGACGGCCCTGCACAAGCTGCAGGACGAGGACCGGGCGCTGCAGGTCCGCCGGGACGACGAGACCCACCAGACCCTGCTGTCGGGCATGGGCGAGACCCACCTGGCGATCGTCACCGAGCGCCTGCACCGCAAGTTCGGCGTCGACGTGGAGAGCGAGGAGGTGCAGGTCCCCTACCGGGAGACCATCACCAAGCCGGCCGACGCCGAGGGCAAGTACAAGAAACAGACCGGTGGGCACGGCCAGTTCGGCGTCGCCTTCATCAAGGTGGCCCCGCTCGATCGGGGCGAGGGCTTTCAGTTCGTCGACGAGATCGTGGGCGGCGCCATCCCCCGCCAGTTCATCCCGGCCGTCGAGAAGGGCGTGGCCGAGGCCATGGCCCGGGGCGGTGTGTTCGGCTTCCCGGTGGTCGACGTGAAGGTGACCGTGTACGACGGCAAGTACCACGCCGTCGATTCATCCGAGATGAGCTTCAAGATGGCGGGCTCGGTCGGATTCCACGAGGCCATGGCCAAGGCGGCTCCCGTGCTGCTCGAGCCGGTGTCGCTCCTCGAGGTCACCGTGCCGGCCGCCTACCAGGGCGACGTGATGGGCGACCTCAATGCCCGCCGCGGCCGGGTGCAGGGCACCGACGTCGGCAACGACGGCGAGCAGGTCATCGTGGCCACGGTGCCCACCTCCGAGGTCCAGCGCTACGCCATCGACATGCGCTCGCTCACCGGCGGGCGGGGCCGATTCACCCTCGCCCACGACCACTACGATCTGCTGCCCCAGCACCTGTACGACAAGGTCGCCCGCAAGGCCGAGTAGGCGCCTCGTCGTCCAGCGACGACGCTGCCTGACTTTTTCCATCGGCGCCCATGCTTCCGTGGCCGGGCTCCGGCTGCTCACCCGCGCCACGGCTCGCTATCGCACCTCCTTCCCGACAGTTCAGCTCGTCGCCCCAGGAAGCTGACCCGGCGCACGGCTGCGGGCACGACGCTCCGGCGGGCGACGATCGCAGAACTTTCCGGTTTCGCTCACGATGGTCACCAGCCCGCCGATCAATGGCACCGAGTGGTCCGCTTGGCAGTGTGATCGGTGATCCTCCCGGGGTGGGCGGGTGGATCCGGTCACCCCGCCGACTTGGACCGCTGACCGACGCCCGCCGGCGCTAGGGCAGTCCGGCGGGCCGTCGGTCCGCGCCCCGACGCGGCCGGGCCGGGCAGCCCCGTGAAGGCCACCCGGCCGGCTCGATGTCTGCACTAGCGCTCTGCTGGGCCCTCCGAGCCGCTGGCCCTCGTCGGCGGGCGTCGCCTGCGAAGCGCCGGTGCGGTCGTTCCGCCACGAACCATGGCGAGCGCATCGTGGTCGGCACCATCGTCCCCTTCGAGGCGGGGATCCGGCTCAGGTGCGGGTGCGGGCTCGGGCTCCGATCCGACCTGCTCGGTCCGCACGCCCGGCCCCGGCAGCGACGGTCGAGGGGGTGGCGTCGATGGTCTCGCCGCCCCGACCGGCCTCCAGGTCCTCCAGGTTCACCACCACGTTGACGTGGGGACGGTGACGCCCGCCTGCCTTGTGGCGCTGGTGGTCGAGGAAGAAGCGGCAGATGTCGACCAGGGCATCGGCCCGGCGCTCGCCCGGGGTGCGGGCCGGCTCTGCCTCGGTGTCTTCGCTCGACGCCAGGCGTACGGCGGTGGTCACCACGTCGCCGCTTTCGGGATCGAGCGACCCGGACAGCTCGACGCGGCCGTCGATCGTCTTGGGCACGTGCAGGGAGCGCTTGCGGCCAGCCGGCTCGTCGTCGTCGGCCAGGGCGTCGGCTTTGGCCCGCCATTCCGCCATCACCCGGGACAGCTCCTGCACACCGAGGGTGCCAGGACGGGCACCAGGGCTGCCTCGTGCTCGGCGAAGCGCTCCAGGTGGCGCTCGGGCGGCGACGCCACGATGGTGTCGACCTGGCCCGACGACAGCTCACCCGAACGCCGCCGCCGTCACCGGCAGGGACCGCAGGCGCTTGGCGTGGGTGGCGAGGCGGGCGGCGTCACGGCGGGACATGCCCGCCTGGCGCAGCCACGCCGTCATCGAGGTGGCCAGGTCGACGCCGCACAGGCGACGCCGGGTCGAAGGCGCCAACCGCCTCGGCGATGGTCGCCTCCAGGCGGTCCCGCAGGGCGAGCACGGCCTCGAGCGCCCGGCCGTCGAGGGGGATCGACAGCTGCTCGACCGCCTCTCCAACGCTCGGAACATGTGTTCGATTGTACCCAAGCCGCCGTCTCGGATCAAACAGAAACCCCTTGATTGCAGGGATTTCTTTGAACTTCGCAGTCATCCGCCTCTTTGCCCGCCAGCCACGCTCGACTGCCGGCGTGCAGCCGCGGATGGGCTACTCAGGCGCCCACGGACGTGTCGCACGCGCCTGAAGCAGGCTCCCGTTTCAGTCGCCCGGCGGACAGCGACGGCTGCGCCGGCCCCCAGCACGGCCGGGCCGTAGACCATGACCGGCAGGACGCTCACGGTCACGAAAACGGCGACGACGCACGTGGCGACGAGCGCCTCACCCCGCAGCGACACCGAACGGAATGCGGTGGGCTGCCGGCCCCACACCGTGACGCCGACCCACGTCACCAGCACACCGATCACGAGGATCATCAGCTTGTGGTTGGGATTGCCGCCCCAGCGCTCCTGGAGGAGCTGGAGCCCGGCTGCGCACCAGGCGGCGGACACGGTGTAGGCGGCGACCAGTCGCCCAAGGCGCAGTCGCCGGCCCAGGAAGGCTGCGGCCAGTGCAACGCCGACGCACAGCGCCGTCGTGTCGGGCAACGGGAAGACGACGAGCATCAGGGTGACCACAGGTCCCGCGATCCCCGAGAGGCGCCGTGCGAGGTCGTCGGGGTGGCGCAATACGAGAACCTGGAGGAGCGCGAGGTTCACGAGCGCCAGAGCGGCGCACCGCACCCAGGCGCCCCGCTGGTCGGGCCCACTCATTGCCTCAACGGTACGCCTTGCAGATCCCGGTCGAGGAGGTGGTCGAGGTCGCACGCCTTGTCAATGACGGCGGCCACGCCCCGCTCCAGGGGGGCGCCCCGGCGGTCGGGGTCGGCGGTGAGGAAGACCACGGTGGCGGTGGGAGCGGCGGCGGCGATGCCGGCCAACGCCTCGGTGTGGCGCGACGGCGCTGAGCGGGACGCTTACGCCGGGTGACGGTGACGATGCCCCCGACGGCGAGCGCACCGACGGCGACGACGGCGACAGGAAACCCGCCGCCGGACGTGGCAGCGGCCGGCTCGCAGAGGACCGACCCCGCTTTGACTCCCGCGCTCGCTGTGGCTAGGCGGGCTGCTTGTGGTCGAAGACCGTCCAGTCCTCGGGGTTGTAAGACCGGAGCGCCATGCGGAGCGGTCCCGTAGCCGAGACTGACGCCAGCGGTATGCACCGGGATTGTCCTTCAAATCGGGAGGTTCCTACAGCCACCCCGTGCGCCTCGCCACGGCCCTTGTCGCGTCCGGCCAGCGGACCTGCAAAGCTTGTAAGCGTGGGTCTCAGCTATGCGTCGGAGAAAATCGGCAACGCCGTGTGGGACTTAGCGAGGGGAGCGAAGCCGTTGCAGGATCGGCTCGCAGATGCGTGGGTCGAACACCTCATGCACGTGTACCCGGACCGCGACTTGACCGAGGAACTGCGGCCACGGTGGGAGATGCTCCGTACTTTGGTGACGATGGACCCGAACGCCGAGTCCGGCGTAGGGAAGTATCGGACGGTCATCGGCGACATGAGCGACGAGGCCGCTGCGCAGGTCGTCGAGGAGATCCTCGGGATGCAGCACTACGTGGGGGTGGCGATCCGCGAGCATGGCGGGTTATTCCCGTACTTCCGGTTGGTTGACGGCGAGCCCCACTACGACCATCCGCCCCCGGACGAGGACTAGGCCACGCCCCGCCGCTCCCGCCTGCCGGTCCGGTCTGTTGGTGAGCGCCCGCCCGGGGCCGTCTGGTGAGTTGGTAAACCGGGGCGGGCGCTCACGCTGGATTGGCCGCGCCCTACGGCGTGACCAGGCCCGTTCCCGTGAGCACGCCCACGGCGCCGGCCATGCGGGAGGCGAAAGCCACCTCGCGGCGGCCGA
>JBKJNA010000006.1:0-3618 GCA_046596195.1 Acidimicrobiales bacterium
AAGGAACTCGCCCTTACGCAGACCGGTGCGGGCCAAGAACTCCACGGCCAGGCGGACGAATGGATCGTCATCGGTGCGGGCGGAGCGGAGCAGCTTGGCGGCAGCAGGGTCGTCAAGGAAGCGCGGCAGGGGCTCGTCCTTGATGGGGAAGTCACCGGAGAAGACCGGCACACGCGCCGGAGCGTCCGCCCAATCCCACTCGATGATGCGCTCGAAGAAGTTGCGCACTACGCCGAGCCGTTCACGGATGGTGTGGCGGTGGAGCCTGCCGCCACGGGCGGCTGGCCGTTCCGCCAGCCAGCTCTTGTAGTCCTCTACATGGCGTCGCTGCACGTCGGCGGCGGCCACGACGGTGTCGTCTCTGTCGAGAACGAAGCGGGCGAACTCGCGGGTAACGGCCTCATGGCGGCGAGTGGTCCCCGGGCGCAGACTCAGGCCGACCTGTTCGACGTAGCGAATCATCGTGTCCGCCAGCACCGGGGCGACCGCCCGGATCTCGGCCCATTGGGCTGCCCGCTCCGAGGCCTTGTTCATGACGCGCTTTCGGGGGAGCTCGTCGGTGACGCCGGCGTGGAAGAGCGTGGCTTCGAGGCCGAACATGGCCGTGCGCAGCGACCTCAGCGAACCATGGCCAAGACGTTCCGCTGCGGCGCACAACGCTGCCCGGGAGCGGTCGAGATCTTGGTGGGTGAGATCCTGCGGAGGCCGACCGCTCACAGCGCAGGCTTGGGCGAGCGCGGTCCACTGGAGCCTGGCGGCATTGAGGCTGAACCCCACGGCGCCGGTGGTGACGTGGAAGCTGGCGAAGAAGTCGGCGTGGCTTCGGGCCACGACGCGGCCGAGCAGTGGTCGATGGGCGACCACGTAGTCGGCGGTGGGAACCAGGCGCTGGGTGCCGATGAGCCATCCCACGAACCGACTGATCTTCACGTTGACGTTGAGCTGATCCTCCAGCGTCATCGTCTGCCACGCAGTGATATCTCCGAAGCGGATGAAGAAGGACCTGGCTCCCCAGATGTCGGCGTGGTCGCCCCGCAACCCGGCGGCGTGCAGGGCGGCGCCATACGCGGCGACGACCTCATCTTGGGCGGCCGAGAGTTGGAACGGTCTGCCCTTGCCCTGCCCTCGCGGCGCCGACCTGAGGGCCTGTGCGGGCTCGACCGCACTCATAGCTCGCCGCCGATCGCCTCGGCCTCGATGGCTTCGATGGCCCTCGTGTACTCGCCGGTCAACCAGTCGTTGGACAGGTGCAGGTAGATCCGGGTCGACTCGATCGAGCGGTGGCCGGCCTGAGCCTGCACGGCCTCGAGGGCCATGCCTGCTTCGCGCAGCCGAGTGAGGCAGGTGTGGCGCAACTGATGGCACGTGAGGTGGTCGAATCCGGCCCGCTTCCGAGCACCTCGGATGATCTGGTCGACGCCGCTCGCCGACAGGGGCTGACCTCGCCGCTGTCCCTTCAAGGCCACGAATACCTGGGTGGTGTTCGTGGGGGGCCGCTCCTCGTTGAGGTAGTCGGCAAGTGTGGTGAAGAAACGCGCCGAGATCGGGACGATCCGCTGGTGTCCCCCTTTGCCCTCAGCGATGAAGACCCGTCGCTCCCCGGGGTGCAGGTCGGCGAGCCGCAAGCCGAGCACCTCGCAACGGCGAAGCGCGCCCAGCACCATGGCATCGACCATGGCGCGGTCCCGGTTGGTGCGCAGGGCGCTGACAAGCGCGTTGACCTCGGCCGCAGCGAGTATGCGCGGCAGCGTGCGCGGGGCGCGAATCAGGGGAACGCCCCGAGTCCCGGGCCGAGCGTTGGCTCGTCTGGTGGCGAGCCCCCGGGGCACCGGGTTGGCGAGGACCCCCGCGTCACCTCTGGCCAGCAGGTAGGCGAAGAGACCCGAGATGCTCGACAACCGCCGCTTGATCGTGCGGGCTGCCAGCCCCGCCTCGCCATCTTCGAGTCGGACGACCTTCGGACTGTGGCGCGGTGCCCGCTGGGCCTTCATGAAGGTGAAGACATCTGCTGTCGTGACCTCCGACGGGTCCTTGGGAACGACGGTGAAGAACACCTTCAGGTCGAAGGCCACCGCCAGCAACGTGTTGCGTCGAGCCCGCGCTCCGACGAAGACGAGATAGTCGTCGACCAGTGGATGGCCGAGCCGCACCTCAGCCACGTCGCCCTCGCTCACGTCGTCGATCAGGCACGGCATCCAAGTCACGGGGGCTCCTTCGTTGAGGGCGGAGGGCAGAGGTTGGGCCACAGGCCCCCGGACCTGGTGGATCGCCTGCATATCCTCGGCGTCTTCGCCGTCGTCATCCCCGACAACATGGCCACCATCGTCGACAAGGCCAGCCCGACCGAGCCCCGGCTCAACCAGGCCTTCGTCGAGTACGCCCAGTCCCGGGGCTTCCTCGTCGACCCGGCCCGGGTCCGGACCCCGACGGATAAGCCGAGAGTTGAACGAACCGTTCCGTTCGTCCGGGGCTCGTTCTTCGCCGGCGAGCGATTCATTGACCTGGCCGATGCCCAGCGCCGGGCCGAGACCTGGTGCGCCACCCGGGCCGGCCGGCGCATCCACGGCACCACGCAGTGCCGGCCGGTGGAGTTGTTCGACCTCGAGGAGGCGCCACGCCTGGCCCCGGCGCCGAGCTCCCCCTACGACCTGCCCATCTACGCCACGCCCAAGGTGCATCGCGACCACCACATCGAGGTGGCCAAGGCGCTGTACTCGATACCCGGCAACCTGATCGGCCAGCGGGTCGACGCCCGGGCCGACCGGGCGCTCGTGCGGGTGTTCTCCCACGGCGCCCTCATCAAGGTCCATCCCCGCACCGCCCCGGGCGGGCGCGTCACCGATCCCGCCGACCTGCCGGCCGAGCGGACCACCTACGCCATGCGCGACCTCGACCACCTGGCCCGAATGGCAGCCGATGCCGGTCCGGCCATCGGCACCTACGCGGCGGTGCTGTTGGACCACCCGCTGCCGTGGACCAAGATGCGCCAAGTCTACGCACTGCTCGGCCTGGTCAAGCGCTGGGGCGCCGAGCGCGTCGATGCCGCCTGTGCCCGGGCGCTTGCGGCCGAAGCCACCGGCGTGGGGATCATCGGTCGCATGCTGGAGCGGGGAACCGAGTCGGCACCGGCCACCGCCACGCCACCGCCCACCGAGGCGGCCGGAGTGGCTCGCTTCGCCCGGGACCGGGGTCACTTCGCCACCGCCCGGCCGGACCAGCGCAGCGACGCCGATGCCGCCGGAGGTGCGGCATGAGCGCGGCGCCGATCGTGTCGGGCGAGCTGAAAGCGTTGCTGCGCAAGGTCAAGGCAGAAGCGGTCCGCCCAGCTGCGGATCGCCCGCTCGAAGGCATGAAGAAAGACCCCACGGCAGCCGCCGCCTCCACACGGGCTGTGCGACACCGCCCCCGCCTCGATCCGGGCCGGCTGTCGCAAGGCGCGAGAAGAAGGTCGCGGTCGCCGAACGGCGGCGGCTGGGCGGCGGGCGGCGGGCGGGGACCGCTACCGGGCGGCTGCCGTGATCGGTGCGTTGAGGCTGAGCGACGCGGTGGAACCGAAGAACGGCGCAGCGCCGAAGGCGAACACGCCGCCGTCCGACGCAATAAGCCAGTAGCCATCGC
>JBKJNA010000008.1:0-3015 GCA_046596195.1 Acidimicrobiales bacterium
AAGGAACTCGCCCTTACGCAGACCGGTGCGGGCCAAGAACTCCACGGCCAGGCGGACGAATGGATCGTCATCGGTGCGGGCGGAGCGGAGCAGCTTGGCGGCAGCAGGGTCGTCAAGAAAGCGCCGGAACGGCTACACGGCTGGAAGCGGAGGATTGATGCTCCTGATGGGGAGCGGCGCAGCAGGGTTCCTCTGGTGGGCCAGAAGCCAAGAACGACCTCCACCTTGGTGATCGCTACGTCGTCGCCCTTCCTTCACCAGAGCCGCGCCGCGCGCCTTGTCCAGAGCGGGCACTCCGGGGGCCCTAAGCGAAGTCAGGGCCGACGTGGCGTCCACCGAGACCCATTGGATCCGGGCAGCACAAGGACTGCGATGCCCTCAGCGTGGCAGACGTCGAGGAGGTGCGGGTCCGAGGTGGCGAGTGCTTCGCCACGCGAGCGCGCCACCTCAGCGGCGACGCAATCGGCGAGGCTCACTTCGCACCGGCGCCGGTGGTAGTGGCGGGCGCGAAGCTGCCCGACCGCTATGCCGAGCGCGGAGTCCACGACCAAGCCATCGAGCAGGCCGAGTTGCGCGACATCGAGCGCTGCTTCCTCCTCATCCGTGCCGGAGATACGCACGAGGTGATCGAGCACCTCGGCCACCCCCAGAGCAGTCAGTGATGACGCATCGCCGTCGAGGAGGATGCGCACCTCGGGCGCCGCGACCTCACCCTTGAGATACGCCAGTACGGCATACGCGTCGAGGACCGTCAACGCGATCGGCTGCGGGACGCGTCCTCTGCTCGAGTCTGCTTCCGAGATTGGTCGGTGCTCGGGCCGCGACCTCGGTACTTCCCCTGCAGGTCGTCAATGGGCTCATCGCCCAGTGGCCGCATCACCACGCGGTCGCCGAGGTCAACGACGACGACCTTGCGTGCCCCCCAACGCGCCCGGGCAGCGGCCGGGATGGAGACTTGGCCGTTCTGGGACACGATCATGACATGGCTGGCGGAGGTCATGATGCCATCGTATGCTCTGACGAGACCGTTGTATACCGCCATCAGCCAGAGCTGCCGATCTGCCGGCTCCACCTACGTCGGGCAGGCGCAGGTGGTGCGCCGATTGTCGGGTTGTCGCGCCGGATGCCACGCCGATTTGGTGATCGTGAGCGGTGCGGCCCGACCGGGCCCCAACGGACCCGCTCTGCCGGGGGCGCAAAGATCGGCACGTCGGTCGCTCCAGACTCAGACCTCCGGAAGTCGCTCGATAGCAGACCGGTGACCAGCACTTGCAGGCGGGCAGTAGTCGGCGAATAGTGTTGAAGATTCCTGCTGACAATGGTAGAGTTGGGCATGGGATGCGCCGCTGCGTGTGAACTTCCGGGGATGCCCGAGCCCTACGCGCTGGAACGCTTCGCCTCCGGGTCCGAGACGTTCATCACCCGGGGCCCGCACCTGGTGTGGCGCTTCGACACCGACGACATCGGGATGCGCAACATGGCGGTGGTGGCTCTCACCGATGCTGGTCACTCCGGGAACGAGGTCGCCGCCTGCTTCTCGATCACGGCGGTGTACGTGTCGATGTTGCGGGGCCGGGCCCGCCTGGAGGGCGCGGCCGGCCTGGTCCGCCAGCGGGGCCGGCGGCCGAAGCTCTCCGCCGCCCAAGTGGCCTCGGCCCGGCGGTGGACGGGCGAGGGGCTGAGCAACGTCGAGATCGCCACCCGCCTCGGGGTGCATGCCCGCACCATCGGGCGGGTGCTGGAGGCAAGCGAGGTCGGCGGGGAGCAGGGCAGCCTCGACGGAGTCGGTGTCGGCGACCCTGGCCCCGACGATGCAACGGCATCGTCGGGCGCCGACGACATGGCGACACCGACCGACGCCGACACCCCGTCCGCCCCGGTCACGGTGGTCATTCCCGAGGGGGAACGTCACAGCCGCTACGCCGGGGCCATGCTCCTGCACCCGTTTCTCGACTCCCTCGGCGCCGCCGAGGTGTTCTCGGCCGCCGGGGCCGGGCGGGCCGGGCGCTACGACGATGTGGCCGTACTCGGCGCCACCACCTTCGGGTTCGCTCTCGGGTCGAACACCATCGAGGGAATCAAGCACCTGGCCCGCCCTGACGCCGGCGCCATCGTCGGGCTCGCCGCCATGCCAGAACTGCGC
This sequence comes from Acidimicrobiales bacterium, assembly GCA_046596195.1. Classification (GTDB taxonomy): domain Bacteria; phylum Actinomycetota; class Acidimicrobiia; order Acidimicrobiales; genus JAHFUS01. The sequence goes on from JBKJNA010000008.1 coordinate 2,144, forward strand.
ACCCTGCGGCCCCGCCTGGGCGCCATTGCCGACGGCGTCGATCCCCTGGCCATCCAGCGGGCCTTCGCCAATGCGTTGGTGAGTGCTGGCGAAACCCAAGCCCAGCAGGTGTTCTTCGTGGACGACCACTTCATCGCCTACTCCGGTGCCCGGCCGCTCGCCAAGGGCTGGAACACCAAGCGCCGCCACGCCCAGCGCGGGCGCGACGACACCTTCGTCGTCGACCTGGCCGGGCGGGCCATCTGCTTCTCCTCGGGTGAGCCGTCGGGGCTGTCGGTGACCATTCACGGCGTCGTGGCGCAGCTGCGGGCCATCTGTGGGCAGCAGGCGAGGCTGTTGTTGGGCTTCGACCGGGGCGGGTCCTATCCGGTGTGCTTCTCCAAACTTCGCGACGCCGGGGTGGACTGGGTCACCTACCGCCGGGGCACGCTGGTGGAACCCACCATCGCCGCTCGCTGGAGCTGGTTCAACCTCGACGGGCGCCGCCACTCCTACCGCATCGCCGATGAGATGGTGGACCTCGACGGCTACGGGCCGGCCCGCCAGATCAGCGTCTATGAGGGCGGGAAAGTCGTGTTCCAGGTGCTCACCTCCGACACTGCTGCCACCGCGGCGCGCATGGTGCACCTGCTGCGTTGTCGGTGGCGCATCGAGAACGCCTTCAAGTACCTGAGCGAGCACCACGGCATCGACTCGTTGTGCGACTACACGATGAGCGTCGGCCCCGACACCTCCTTGGTGCGAAACCCCGACCGCACCGAGGCCACCGTCACGCTGCGCTCGGCTGAAGCCGCCCTGGCCGGCGCCGAGCGTGGACTGGGCGTGGCCATGGCCCGGCCCTGCGCCGGGGATGATTACCTCGGGACCATCCG
>JBKJNA010000110.1:0-18569 GCA_046596195.1 Acidimicrobiales bacterium
CCTCGCTGCCCAGCGCCAGTCGCCCACCTGCATCGGGCGGGAGGGCGGGGTCCCACCGGCACAGCTCCTCCCAGCTCCGGCGCAGACGGTCGGCCTGCACCGGGGAGACCCGCGGCCCGAGGCAGGTGGGCGACTGGCGCTGGGCAGCGAGGCCGAGCGCCTCGACGGTGCCGATCACGTCGCCCGCAGTCGCCGCGGCCGGGCCGGTGTCGTCAGGGGCCGAGGCGAACAGGGCCGGGTCGATAACCGACGGGCCGTGCACCACGAGCCGAATGAGCGAGAGACGTTCGGCGGTGAGCGGGGTGGCCCGGTCGAAGGCCTGCATGAGGACCGACACTTTGCTGACGTCGCCGAGGAGTACAGCGCCGACGAGTTTGCCGTCGCGCACCACGATGGTCTTGTAGATGCCTCGTCCGGGTTCGCTGAACTGGAGGAATTCGTCGTCGTCACGCTCGGGTGCCTTCAGGCCCATCACCGCCAACTCGACCCCCATGACCCTGAGTTTGGTGGCGGTCTTGGAGCCCCGGTAGGCGGCACGGGCGTCGGCGCCGGTGAGGTGGTCCGCCAGAACCTTGGCCTGCTCCCACAGCGGCGCCACCAGCTCATACACCTGACCTCTGTGTTGGGCGCACTCGCCGACGGCGTACACGTCGGCGTCATCGACGCTGCGCATCTGATCGTCGACCACGATGGCCCGTTCCACCGTGAACCCGCCCCGGGCCGCCAATTTGCTGTTGGGCCGGATCCCGCACGCCACAATGACCAGGTCACAAGGCAGCGAGGTTCCATCGGCGAATGCCAGGCCCGTGACCTTGTCGTCCCCGAGGATCGCCGTGGTCGCCTTACCCACATGGACCTGAAGTCCCAGCCTCTCGACGCTCGACCTGAGCACGGCGCCGCCCTGGGCGTCGAGCTGCTGGTTCATCAGGTGACCGGCCTGGTGGATCACGTCGACGTCCAATCCCAGGTTGAGCATCCCCCGGGCCGCCTCCAAGCCGCGCAGGCCGCCGCCAATGACCGCCGCCCGCTGATGCCCGGCGGCGTAGTTGGTCATCTGATTGCAGTCGTCGATCGTGCGGAAACCGAACACCCCGGCCTTGGTCGAGCCGTCTTCGGATTGGAGCCCGACGAAGGGTGGGAAGAAGGGCCGACTACCCGTGGCGATGACCAACTTGTCGTAGGCGACGGCGGCGCCGTCATCGGCGAAGACCTTCTTGGCCCACCGGTCGATCTCGGTCACCCGGACCCCGGCGTGAAGTGTTATGGCATTGTCGTCATACCAGGCGAGGGGATTCAAGACGATATCGGCGGCCTCCTCGGAGCCAGCCAGGACGCCGGACAGCACAATGCGGTTGTAGTTCCCGTACGGCTCGTCTCCGAACATAGTGATCTCGAACGATTCCCCACCGCCGCGCCGCAGGATCTCCTCCACAGTGCGCGCCCCGGCCATCCCGTTCCCCACGACGACCAGGCGTTGGCGCGGGTCGGCGGCGCTCAAAACTCCACCAGTCCGATATCGATGACCACAGATCCAGCCGAGGACTCCGGGGTGGCGAGATGGACCTCGGGAGGGGTGTCCGACATCAGGTCCTCGACCACCCGCAGCGGCACATGACAGTCGCCCTTGGCGCCCAAAGGGAAGTAGCGCATCGCCGAGCCGTCTCGCATCAACACCACAGAGATAAGCTCATCGCAGGAGTTGCCACCCCGGAAGTACACGAACTGGGCTTGCAGTCCCGGTGGCACCACGTAGGTCAGGTCGTCGTCGAGTAGGAACGCCTTGTGGAGTCCGCGCCCCTCGAAGGGGTAGACGCCCTGCAGGAAACGGGGTCTTGATTCCATGTCATCCCCTCAACTGGCGTCGTCACACGCGCTGGCCTTGGCGATAGGAGCCGCGCAGACCTCGAAGTTCGTCGGCCACCCTGGTCAGAGCTTCATCCCACGTCACCGGTCGGAAGCTCACCTCCGGCCGCTAACGGACCAGCAGCTCGGTCAGCCGGTCCTGGTGACCCAACAACTCTGCGGCGGTCGAACCCTTCTGGCACAGCCTTCCCCTATTGGTCGGGAACTCGGGCCAACGCTCTACGCGCGACCCGTCGACGGCGATGACAAGCTTCATCCCACACCGCATCGAGCAATACGGGCAATGACTAACAGTCGCGGACGATGCGACCGTGGTCACACCAGGGACACTAAAAGGTCCGCATTGCCAACCGGTTGCCGTGACATAACCATCACGTGAAGCCACGGAAGGGCCTGTGGTGATGGGAGCGTTGGACTGAAGACCGCGTACCCCGATCTCCCTCTCTCGGCCGCATTAGGCGCAACCATATTGCCGGAACTGCCCCGAATCGGAACGGAATGCACCTATGCGACCATCGCCCGCAATCAGTCGCTGCCGGGCGCCCGACGAGGGACCTCGCCGAGTGCCCCGGCCGATCAGGTGCGGTGCCCGGAGCCGACCAGGGTGTCGATCTCGACGGCGGTGAGAGTTCGCGTCACGAGGGCCTCGGCCACGTCGGTCAGCTTGTCGTTGTGGCAGCGGGCGTAGGAGCGCAGCCGGCGGAAGGCCTCGTCCATCCCGATGCCCGCTCGCTCGGCGAGAGCGCCCTTGGCCTGTTCGATCGTGACCCGGCTGTTGAGGGCCCCCTGGAGCTGGGCGGTCAGGCGGTTGGCGTCGTTGGTTGCCCTGTCCTGAAGCAGGGCGATGGTGGCGGCGTGGGCGAGAGCCTGGGCGAGGGTGACATCCGCGCTCGTCAGGGGCCCGGCTTCGGCCATGAACAGGTTGAGGGTCCCGAGCACGGTGTCGCGTACCCGCATCGGAAAGGCGTGCACGGATGGAAGCCCAGCTTCGATCGCTCGTGCCCCGAAGCGGGGCCAGGGACTGCGCGCCCCCAGGTCGCCGTGGATCACCGCCTCCCCGGTGTGGAAAGCGTCGAGGCAGGGGCCCTCCTCGTTTTGGATCTGGAACAGCTCCAGCAGGTTGGCCCGCTCGCTCGACGCGGCGACGACGTGGAGGGTGCCGTCGACATCGGCGAGCAGGATCCCTGTCGCCGCAGCATCGAGCAGGTCCACACACCGACCGCTCAACATGGTCAGCAACTCGATGACGTCGTAGTCCTCGACGAGGGTGTCGGCCAGCTGCACGAAGGTGTCCGCGAGCAACTCTTCCCGGCTCGCCATGGTGGCACCGTCCCTTTCCTGGGGCTGGCTTCAAATCCTACGAGGTTCGCCCGGTTTGGACCGCGTTCGCCCTCACCGGTAGTCGAAGCGGAGGCGCCGGGCGACGACCTCGGCGGCGACGGCCCCCACGGCGATGCCTTCGGCGAAGGCCCGGGCCCGTAGGCGGGCCAACCCTTCGCCCACACCCACGTCCAGCTGCGCAGACACCATGCCCGATGCCTGATGCATGCCGGCATCGAAGGCCCCCTCGTCGCCGAGGCCAGCGGCCAGCGAAGCGTCGGACAGGCCGGCCCGGGCCGCCAGCAGGGCTCCGGTGGTGACTTCGGCCAAGACCAGGGCGTCGGCGTAGACGTCGTCATCAAGGGGGCCGGGATCGGGCTGATAGACGGTAAGCGCGCCGAGCCGGGCGGCGCCGACTCGGAGCGGGAAGGAGAACACGGCCCGAGCCCCCGCCTCGCTCGCGGGCCCGCAGAACCCGACCCAGCGCTCGGCGGACACCGCCAGATCGCATTCGAGGATCGGGATGCCCTGGGCATGGGCGTCCACTCGTGGGCCGATGCCTAACGTGAACTGCAGGTCTTCCAGGCTCGCGACCCGCGGGTTCGACGCGAAGGTGGCACCCGGAATCCCCTCGGCCATGACGAGGATGCCGGCTCCGCCCACCCCCAGAAGATTCGCGGTCGCCGAGCAGACCTCCATCGGGGTTGGGTTGGTGCCTTCGCCGGCGCTCAACGTCGTGAGGATGCGCAGCCGCCGGTCGTTGTCCGTCATGGAGACATGCATCGTCGGCGAGCGGAAGACGTGACTACGCGCGCCTGTAGCGCTGGTGCAGCCGGCATGACGTATGCCCGCGTCGGGGTCACGGGCCCTCCGCCGCGGCGGCGTCGGGGCCTCCTGGGCCGCTACACGCAGAGGAGGCCCGGAGCTGGGCGTTGCGTCCCTGATTCATCGGACCTCCAGACGTGCAGCACCCCCGTGGAGCGCCCGCTGCCGGGGTCCGAAGCAGCGTCAGCTCCCTGGTCGCGGACATCGAAGCGTCTGCGACGGGGATTGCCCCACCCTACAGTCGTCCCCACGCGAAAAGGGTGTCAGTGGCAGCGGACCAAGTCAGGCTACGGACGACAGCACACCGGAGGAGCTCGCGAAGCGCCAGCGATGATCAGGTGGTGGCGGTTCTGGACCCAGCGACGCACGACCTTCTCGGCCAACACAACCACGGCTACCGCGGCCATCGCGGCGACGTTCATCACGCAAGCAGGATCAAGATGAGGAAGAGCAACCAGCAACGGCCCCCCATGGCGGGGACCAGCTCACCCGCCCGTCGTACCACCTCGACGGGTCGCCCGTTCACGGTAAAGGGCCGCGTCGGCACGGGCAACCAGGTCCGCGGCAGAGTCGTCAGGCAGGAGTTCGGCCAGTCCGACGGTAACCGAACCACGCTCCGGGGTGTCGGCCAAGGCGACGTTCACGGGAGCGAGTCGCCTCGCTGCGTCTGCGATGGTCACTGCAGAGAGGACGCACACGAACTCGTCGCCTCCATAGCGAAAGATCAGGTCGTAGGAGCGCAGCTGGGCGCGAACGGTCGTGGCGACCGCCAGCAATACCCGGTCACCGGATGCGTGGCCGTGTTCATCGTTGGTCGCCTTGAGTCCGTCAACATCGATGAAGGCCAGCACAAGTGGTCGTCCTGTCCGCCTCGCCCTCGCCATCTCCCGTTCCAGCTCCACGAAACCCGGGCCGCGGAGGTACACCCCTGTGAGATCGTCGACGAGCAGGCCTTCCCGTTCCCTCGCGGACGCCCCCCGGTCGGCGAGCGCGGTGTTGCGATCGAGTTCGGCCTGCGTTCGTTCCGACGCTCCCGCACCACGATCGGCTAACGCCGTTTCGCGATCGAACCCGGCCTGCTTGCGTTCACTGACTCCCGCCCCGCGATCGGCCAACGCAGTGTCGCGATCAGTTTCGGCCTGCATCCGTTCGCCCGCCCCTGCCCGGCGATCGGCCCGCGCTGTTCGGCGATCGGCTTCGGCCTGGGCGCGTTCCGTGGCTCCCGACCGCCGTTCGGCCATCGCTCCCTCGCGGTCCATCTCGGCCCGCATGCGTTCAACGGAGCCAGCCTGGCGGTCCTGGGATGCCTCGCTGCGATCGGCGGCCGCCGCCAGCCGTGCCGACGCCGAACGGTCGAGCAGATCGGTCGTCATGCCCGCTATCGCTCCCTCGGCCTCCTCGGCCGCGCGGTCCCGCTGATCGGCGGCCTGGTCTCGCTGCCCGCTGATCTGGTCCCGTCGGTGGCCGTCGTCATCACGCCTGTCGGCGGCTCGATCCCGCCGGTCCCCTTCGTGGTCACGTTGTTCGCCGGCCTCGTCCCGCCGGTTCCCGGCCTGGTCCCGTTGGTCGGCTTCACTGTCGCGGCGGGACGCGGCCTGGTCGCGCCTGTTCCCCGCCAGGTCCCGTCGGTCACCCTCGTGGTCGCGTCGGTCACCGGTCCGGTCACGTCGGCCACCGGCTTGGTCGCGCTCGTTGCCGGCGTGGTCCCGTTCCTCACCCGCATGGTCGCGAATCTCGCCGGCGTGGTCGCGCTCCTCCGCGGAGTGGTCACGCTGCTCGCCCGGCCTGTCACCATCGCCTGGTTCGATGATGCTCCCTTCTGGGCCACCTGGCCCGTGACGAGGATCGGCATAGGGTCCCGACAGCGGTCAGGCCTGAGCGTAGAATTGTCGATTGGAGTTCTTGCCCAACCCCGATTGCGCAGCCCGGCGTCGCGGCAACTCAGCTTTCGCCGAGGAGGCGATCGAACTCGGCCCGGGTGATGCGGTAGCACTCACACGACGATTCTTCGAGGCCCGCCCGGTCCACAATCGTCATTCGGCCCTGACGGAAGCGGATGAAGCCGGCCTTGGCCAGGATGCCGGCCACCACGGTGACCGAGGCTCGGCGGACGCCCAGCATCTCAGACAGGAACTCCTGGGTGAGCGGGAACTCGTCCGATCCGACCCGGTCATGGGTCAACAGCAGCCAGCGGCTGCAACGTTCCTCGATGGTGTGCAGGCTGTTGCAGGCCACCTGCTGGGAGGTCTGACTGAAGAAGGCGAGCACGTAGCGCTGCATGACGTGGTGCAGCGATCCCCTCGTCGCCATCTCGGCGCCGAAGAGTTCGGCGTCCATACGCATGACCTCTCCCGGGACCTGGGCCTGGGAGAACTCCCGGACGGGCATGAAATCCGACCCCAGGAACAGGGGAACGCCCACCATGCCCTCATTGCCGACGGTGGCGATCTCGACGCCGGTCCCGTCGTCCATGGTGGTCAAGATCGAGACCACGGCCGTCGCCGGGAAGTACACGCAGTCGATGCGCTTGCCCGGCTCGAAAAGGACCTGCTTCAGCTCGACCTGTTCGGGGTGGACATGGGGAGCCAGGCGTTTACGATCGGCGGCGGGGAGCGCGGACAGCAGCCGGTTCGCCCCGGCGTTGTGCAGCTCTGGCACCTTCAGCCCTTCTCTCGGGTGTCGTGGCCGGCGACTGTAGGCTCAGCGGGCCTGCGGCATGGTCGGCTACGCGATCTGCGCAGGTGAGCGCTCAGCGGCCTGTTGGCCGTCGAATGCCGACGAGGGCGTCGCGGCTCATGGCCTGGCGGCGCCTCTACCCGAACCACGACGAAGGGGCTCCTGTGGTTGCGACCTCGGGAGCGCTCGGGCTCGGCCGCATCGGACTGAGTCGGAATGTGACCGTCATCGCTGCCCTCGGAACATCGACGGTGGTCTTCAGCCACGGGCCACATCGCTCGCTGGATGTCCCCGTCGTCGACCGTGTGGGCGGCCCCGCTCGCCGTCACCGAGATACCCGATCGAGGCGATCGCGTCTGCGGTCGAGGATGAAATCGTCGACCCCGAACTCATTGGGCTCGTAGGCGTCGGCGTCTTCGTCGTTCGGCCTCCCCTCGAGCTGCCCTTCGGAACGTGCGCCCCCGGCCGTGTGGGATGCCCGGCCGGGGGCAGCGATCCGACCGAACGGTACCGACGGGGATGGGCGGCGCTCGTCATGGCGGGTGGTGCGGACAAGCCGACCTAGGCCCCGCACCGACAGCGCATGGAAGAGCGCGTCGGTAGGGTCGCTCAAAATCAGCACTGCGCCGCGTTCGGTCGCCTGTTCGGCTGCGGTGGCGAACACCGACAGGCCACTGCCGTCGACTGCGCTGGCGTCGTGGAGGTCGACCACCACGGCCAAGTTGCCCTGGCCGTCGATGATGTCGCCCAGGACGCTGCCGAGGTGGCGGGCACCAGGCACGTCGACGTCGCCGTGCACAGTCACCACGACGGTGCCCAGGGCCCGGCTGACGGAGATGCTGGGGTGGGCCGAGCGGACAATGAGGCTCATGCGCCTCTCGTTCCCATCGAGGAACACGGGTGCTGGGTCGTGCGTCGGATTCGGGCTGGAATAGCAATAATGATCGTGGTCTGGTGCTCTGTGGCCATTGATCACTCCGAACGGCGGTACCAAAGCGGACGATCAGGTGGCGCCCGCACGAACCCGGACCGTCGCCCTGACCGGCTGAGGTTCCCAACCGGGCGACGGATCTTCGAACTAGTTCGTGGCTGCGTTCCCAACCGCGGACTCCAGTGTCGCACGTTCCGAGATCTCCTCCACCAGCTCGAGGCATCGGGGCTTGTGGGCGGGGCGACCCAGGGTTCGAGCCGGTGGGCGTCGCTGGTGTACGGTGACGTACAACCGGTCGAGCCCACTCCTGGTCGGCGACCGGCGTCGAGACCCAGGATCGGGGCTCGTCGAGAAACCTGAAGTGAGGATGTGTGGCCGACTACCCCGACGAGCTGTGGCGCAGCGTGGCCGACCTCTCGGGCCTCTTGTTGGCCGAGGAGAACCAGGAGACGACCCTGCGTCGGGTGAGCGACCTGGCCGTGCGCAGCATCGCCAACTGCGACGCCGTCGGGGTCACGCTGTTCGTGAACGCCAAGGCGACCACGAGGGCCGCCACCGGCGGGCTCGTCTACGAGGTCGACCACTACCAGTACGACATCAGCGAAGGCCCCTGCCTGGCCACCATGGTCGACGGCGAGGTCATCGAGGTCGAGGACATGGCCACCGAGCAGCGCTGGCCCCGGTTCTGCCAGCACGCGGCCGAGCGTGGCGTGCACAGCTCCCTCTCGTTTCCCCTCATCGTACGGGGCCATCCCCTCGGGGCCCTGAACCTCTACGCCCACCAAAGCAAGGCCTTCAGCGTGGACGACCGCGAGACCGGGTCGATGTTCGCCGCCCAGGCGGCGGTGGCCCTGACCAACGCCGACACCTACGCGGCCAGCGTGAAGCTGGCCAGTGAGTTGCGCGATGCCCTCGACTCCCGGGCGGTCATCGACCAGGCCATGGGCATCCTGATCGGCCAGAACGGCTATAGCCAGGACCTGGCCTTCGACACCCTCAAGATCACGTCCCAGTCGCAGAACCGCAAGCTGCGCCACGTGGCCGAGGAGATCGTCCGAGCTGCAATCGCCCAGGAGGCAGAGGACCGCCGCTTCGGCTGACTCGAGCCCTTTTGAGCTCCAACCTGCCAACATGTATTCGGCGCCGCGTCATAGTCCCCCCGGTCCTCCGGTTGCATCTCGCGCCCGGAGGTAGTAACTTCGCCCTAGACGCCAAAGCACTCAATTCCCCCTCCCCGGTAGCCGTTGCGTGCTGTCCGAGGCGCAACAGGCAACGTTCAGCACGTCGGCATACGCACGCGCCCCGGGGCGCCCCGGGACCCCGGTCGTGAAGCCAGACGACGGGAGTGATCGATGCCCAATACCAGCGACTCGGATTGCGCACCAAATGCGTCCGTGGTGAACAATCCCACCGAGCAGGACGTGGCAGATCGGACTGCCGAGTTGCTTGTCTGGTATCGGGATCACAGCCGGGCCGTGTTCAACCTCGCCCAACGTGTGTGCGGGCGTGGCCACGCCGAGGACGTCACCCAGGAGGTGTTCCTGCGGCTCTGGCGTCATCCCGAGCGGTTCGATCCGACGCGAGGGTCGCTACGCACATTCTTGTTGACGATGACCCACAGCTGCGCCGTCGACGCTGTGCGATCGAGCGGATCACGGCGCAAACGCGAGCATCGCGTTGTCCGATTGTCGCCCGTTCCAGACGTGGCGCTTGGCGATCGCGGCGAAGCCGACGAGAGGTGCGAGAAGGTCCGCGCCGCACTCGACACGCTAAGGCAGAGCGAGAAAGAGGCGATCGTCACCGCCTTCTACGGCGAATGCTCCTATCGTGATGCCGCTGTCGTGCTCCAAGAGGCGGAAGGTACGATCAAGTCGCTAGTCCGTACAGGGCTGCGACGACTCGCGCCGCTGCTCGCCGACCTCCGTGGCCAGAGTAATTCACCCAGCTGATGCCGTTCATTTCGAATGCCGGCGGCGGCGCGATGGTGGGATTTCGAGTCGACGCCCCGGGTGCCGGGTGGCGTGGCCATAGCGAGGACATCACCGTCGTCGCCCGCACCGAGCGTGGCCCCGTTCGTCGCTCCCTGCCATCGTCCTCATCGTGCGACCCTGAAGCGCAGCCCGGAGCCTACGGAGGGCGGAGCGGAGTCGTCATGTTCGTCGGCGACACCGCTCTTCCGTCACTGGGTGGGGGGCATCACCAGCCGCTCGGACGGACGCGACGAGCTAGCCGTGCGCGGTGTCAGAGCCGGCGACTTCAAAGGTTTTCGACGACAGCGGCTGACGAGCGTCTTCAGCCCCCAGGGACAAGTGGCCGGACGTAGTCGAAGGGGAAAGCCGTGAACACGATCAGAATGACGTTGGATTCGGAGTGGAGCCGGGCGGACTGGCGTCGCGACGCCGCCTGTCGAGACATCGACCCCGAGCTGTTCTTCCCCCCGGGGTCTACCGGCGATGCGATCGAAAACATTGCCGCAGCCAAGGCGATCTGTGGGCAGTGCGCGGTGCGGGCCGAATGTCTGGAGTTCGCCTTGAGCGCCAACCAGGCCGACGGCATCTGGGGGGGCACCACCGAGGAGGAGCGCCGTCGGCTTCGCCGTCCCTGGTTGGCCAAGTGGCGCCAGCCCACGAGGACGCAGGGCTGAGGGGGACGGAATGGCCCTGACTGGACATCGGAACGAAACTGGCGTAAAGGCTTACGCCTGGATTGATTGAGCGGACAGGGTGTAGTTCCACTCCCCGTGGGAGCCGACAAGGTTCTCGACATCTGCGAACTCACCAGCGCGTCCGGGTCGGACTGAACGCTGGGCTTCATCGGCCATCCCTCGCCGCACCTCGGCGCTGGTAGAGGTCCTTGTCCGCGCGCTCGATCAAGGTCTCGAGCGTTTCGGCTGGAGCGAGTTCGCCGAACCCGGCGCTCACCGAGTCACCGTTGAGACGGGCCAGGGATGCGAGCATCTTCTCGAAGCGGGCGGCGGCGGCGGCGAGGCCCGCTCCGGCCAGTGAGAAGACGAACTCGTCACCTCCGAAACGCACCACCACGTCGTAGGAGCGCAGCACGGCCCGGAGTCCCGTCGCCACATCCTTGAGGAGCTGATCGCCGGCTTGGTGGCCCGCGGGTGTGTTCACCGCCTTGAGGCCGTCGACATCGACGAAGCCGATCACCAGGCTGGTATTCGAGCGACGGCACCGGATGGAGTTCTCCACGCCGGACTTGTTGGGCTCGTAGGCGTCGGCGGCCTCATCGTTCAACCACTGGCGCTGCTCGGTCAGGTAGCGAAAGCCATAGCGCCGACCCGGGACCAGCGCCACCGTGGCCACGCGCTTGCCGCCCTTGTAGGCCATAGGGACCGCCGTCGCGTCCCAGTCGCTGAAGTCGCCAACGACGGCGACCCTGCCGTCGAGGCTGTCCTGTTCCAAGATGAAGGTCACCTTGACCACGGTGCCGTCCTTGTTGGGATCACACTTGATCATGTCGAATCTCCAGTTCGATGGACGTGGGATCTGGGTTCTCCCGCCGAGCGGGCAGACCTGTGTGGCTCCGCCGACCCCGACGCGGGTCTGGCGTCGCGGGTGGTGGCGACCAAGCCCTCGATGCACAGCAGCTGCAACGCCTGGTGGACCTGGGGTGGAGGGCCGCGCAAACTCAGAGTCGCCCCTCGGCGGCTCGCACACTTGGCTGCGCCGGCGAACACCGACACCACGAACACCGACATGCCGGCGTCGCCGGCATCGTGGAGGTCGATCACCACGGCCAGGTTGCCCTGGCCGTCGATGAGGTCAGCCAGAACGGCGTCGAGGTGCTGGGCGCCCGCCAAGTCGAGGTAACCATGCACCGTCACCACCACCGTGCCCCGGTCGCGACTGACGGCGACCCCGAAGGGGACAGGAGCGTCCCCTGGCGTCACCGGTCCGGCCGTGGACAACAGGCGCTCGGCCGCGCACGGGGGATGCCAACTCGTCCCCGCAGCGGCGGGGCTGGTCATCGGTCGCAGGAACAGCCCGCGCTCGACCGAGGGTTGAGGACCGACGATCGTCACGAAAGGTGCCCTTGGGGACATCCGACACTCCGAGCGGCGAAACCAGAACGAGCGGTCAGGGAACGCCCGCAGCAACCTGGACCGTCGCTCCTGAGTCGGCTGATGGTCCCAACCGAGCGACGGCTCGTCCAACTGGTTCGAGGCTGACTACCCAACCGCTGTCGACATTGTCGCACATCCCGACCCGCTCTCACTGCCGCGAATTGCTCCATTCACGGTGCGTTCACAGGGTCGACCACTACCACGACGACATCAGCGAGGGGTTCGGGGGTCATCCATCCACCCCCTCCGCGGCGCCCCGTCATCGGTGGACTCGACAGGCGAGAACCTTCTGCGATCCTTGCCTTCGAGGGTGGGATCATCCTTGCTCCAAGAGTGGCGGAGAACCTCATGATCCGAGGAGAGATGCCGATGAGGTAGCCGCGGGACGACGCTACCGAGGTTGGTCGTCCGAAAGGACTCGAGACACGAGGTGCCGACGAGGCTGAGAATCGGGCGAAGGTATGGGACAGAAGGGCCGGGACCAGACCGACGTCGCCGATACCGGCCCCGCTGCCCCGTCGTCCCCCTGGGCGGACAGGGTGATCACCGACCTCTCCGGCAGCGGAGGTGAGGCCATCGATGACCGGGCCGGGCTCGCCATCATGGAGGGGTCGCCCGAGCTGGTGGTGATACTCGGGCCTGACCTTCGAATCCGCTACGCCAGCCCCGCCGCCCTGGCGATGCTGGGGCGGCCCTCCGACTGGCTACGAGGTCAGCCCCTCGGCGGCGTGGTCCATCCGGATGACCGCCCCAAGCTGGTGGAACTCTGTCGGGTCGTTCCGCCGGGCGAACGCACAGGGCCCGTGTATCGGGCTGCGGGCGAACTTCGGTTGTCGAGTCTCAATGGGGACTGGATCGACACCGAGGTCACCGTCACCGACCTCACCGCCGATGCCCGGGTGGGGGGAATTGTCCTCAACCTGCGCGACGCCACCGATCGCAAGCTCGCTGAGGACAAGCTACGCCAGCTGGCGCTCTACGACTCGCTGACCGGGCTGGCCAACCGGGCCTTGTTCCGCGACCACGTCGAGCGGGCCCTGGACCACCGCCGGCGAACACAGGCCTGCCACGCCGTGATGTTCATCGACCTGGACGGGTTCAAGACGATCAACGACAGCCTCGGCCACGCCGCCGGCGATGAGATCCTGGTGAGCGTGGCCGAACGGCTGCGCCTGAGCGTGCGGCCCAGCGACATCACCGCCCGCCTCGGCGGCGACGAGTTCGCCGTGCTCTTGGAGAGCACCTCCGAGAGTGCCGTCGCCTTCGTCGCCGAGCGCGTCATCGAGTTGCTGCGGGGAGCGTTCCACGTGCAGGGCAAGGATGTGGTGCTCAGCGGGAGCGTCGGTGTGGCCTTCAGCGAGTTCGCCAAAGACGCTGACCAGTTCCTTCGCAATGCGGATGTGGCCATGTACCGGGCCAAGGCGACCGGCAAGAACCGCTACGCCGTCTTCAAGCCGGAAATGCACCTGGCCGCCCTGCGGCGCCTCGACCTCGAGGGCGACCTGCGTCTGGCCATCGAACGCCGCGAGCTGGTCGTTCACTACCAGCCCATTTTGAATCTGTACACCGGCGCGATCGCCGGGATGGAGGCCCTGGTCCGCTGGGAACACCCATCGAAAGGTCTGATCGCTCCCCTCGACTTCATCCCCGTCGCCGAGGAGATCGGCCTCATCCGCCCCATCGGCGTGCTCATCCTCGACGAGGCGTGCGTGCAAACCCGTGCCTGGCTCGACCGCTTCCCCGGGGGCGCACCACTGCAGATCTGCGTCAACGTGTCCGTCCACCAGATCGAGCAGGGGGACTTCGTCGACGAGGTGGCCGGCTGCCTTCGCCGGTCGGGTCTGCATCCGGGGAATCTCACCCTGGAGATCACCGAGAGCCTCTTCATGGGCGACGGCCCCGCCGCGGTAGCCCGGTTGCACGCCCTCAAGGAGCTGGGGGTCAAGCTTTCCCTCGACGACTTCGGGACCGGCTACTCCTCGCTCAGCTACCTTCGGTCGCTGCCCATCGATGTCCTGAAGATCGACAAGTCATTTGTTGACGGCGTCACCCAGGGCCCGGAGCAGTCGGCGGTGGCCCGGGCCATCGTGAAGCTGGCCCACGACTTCGGGATGGAGACGGTGGCCGAGGGGATCGAGTCCTCCGATCAGGCGGTCGAGCTAGGCGCCATCGGCGTCGACATGGGCCAGGGATACCACTTCGCATGGCCCTTGGACGCCGCCGCCATGGAACGCTTCCTGCTCGGCCAGTTCTTGGGCGGGTTCGCCCGGCCCGCCCTCGGCGCGCCGGCCAAGCCATGATCGGCGCCGCCGACCCCCTGGCCCCCCTCGCCGTGCGCAGCCGGCGTGGCGCCGGCGCCCCTGACCCCTTGCTCCTCGGGCACTTCGAGAAGGTGTACCTGATCTGGCTGGGCGGCGGCTCGTGCGAGGGCTGCACCGTGGCCATGTCCGGCGGGACCCATCCCCGTCTCGAGCAGCTCCTCGGCGGCCTCATCCCCGGCCTGCCACGCATCGAGCTGATCCACACGATGCTCTCCATCGAGTCCGGCGAGGACTGGGTGTCCAACCTGACAGCGGCCGAACGGGGCGAGCTCGACGCCCCGTACGTGATCACCTGGGAGGGGTCGGTCATGGACGAGTCCACCGCCGGCGAAGGCTTCTGGGGCGGCCTGGGCCAAGAGGTCGCCACCGGCCGCCAGGTCACGAGCCGGGAGTGGCTGGAGCGTCTGGCTCCGGGCGCCGCAGCGGTGATCGCCATCGGTACCTGCGCCACATGGGGCGGCGTCCCGGCGGCTCACGGCAACCCGACCGGGGCGGGCGGCGTGGGCCGCCACCTCGGAGCCGGCTTCACATCGGCTCTCGGGGTCCCGCTCGTCAACGTCCCCGGGTGCGCCCCCGTCGGCAACAACTTCTTGGAGACAGTTGCCGCCGTGCTGTTGTACCTCAACGGGCTGGCACCCCTTCCCCACTTCGACGAGCAGGGACGGCCCGCCTGGCTCTTCGGCGAGACCGTGCAGCTGCGCCCGCACCGGTCCGGTCGCTACGAGGGAGAGATCTTCTTCGGCGACGTCGGCGACGTCGGCGACGAGGGGTCACTCATCGAACTCGGCTGTATGGGCCCTGTGGTGGAGTGCAGCGTCGCCCGGACGGGCGTCATCGACGGCCACGGCGGATGCATGTCGATGGGCGGGGTCTGCATCGGTTGCACCATGCCGGGTTTCCCCGACCGGTCCTCGTCCATGGCCGTGGCGCCCATCGTGACGGGGGTGAAAACCGTCAACCGACGCGGGGGCGCGCCCGACCTCCGCTTCCGCCCGTCGGGTGGCCCGGCCGGTGGGGCTCGTGTGACGCCGACACCGGACCGCGGTCCGGCACGCTTCTACCGCCGCCTCCACCCCACTGGCTGAGTGTTCATCGGTACGAACAACCCGACGGCTGGAACCGATGACACCCGTCGCGGTGTTGCAGTTGAGCCATGAGGTCCCGGACCTCCTGCTCGGTTCCGCAACAGACAACGGACACTTCTACCTGGACCTGATCGAGAAGCGAAATAGCCTCTGAGCTGGAGCGGAGGGAGTGGGATTTGAACCCACGGGACGTGTGTCCAAGGCTTTTCAAGAGCCTCGCATTCGGCCGCTCTGCCATCCCTCCCGGGACGTCAAGGCTACCCGGGTACCGCCGCGGTGCCCGGTTCGCCGGCCGAGAGGATGCCGGCCCGGAGGTCGGTGATCCAGGCGTGCGCCGCCTTCCACGCCTCGTCGGCGTCACGGCGGATGGCGGGGCCGTGCTCGCCCGCCGCCGGGTAGGAGCCGAGGAACTTCAGGCCCGCCACCTGGGCGTGGAGGTCGCGCAGGCAGTCGGCCACCACTTCGTCGTCCACGTGGCCTTCAAGGTCGATGACGAAGCAGTAGTTGCCGAGGCCCCGCTTGGTGGGCCGGGACTCCAGCTTGGTGAGGTTGATGTTGCGGGCCGAGAACTGGCCGAGGATGGCGTGCAGGCTGCCCGGCCGGTCGGCGCGCTGGAAACACACGATGCTCGTCTTGTCGTGCCCGGTGGGGGCCGGGATGCCTGTGCGGCTCACCAGCACGAACCTGGTGGCGTTGTCGTCGTGGTCGCCGATCGACGAGGCCACGACGTCGAGCCCGTACAGCTTGGCCGCCAAGGCCGTGCCCACGGCCGCCGTGCCCGCCGGCTTGTCCCGCCCGACCTGTTCCGCCGCCTCGGCCGTGGAGTTCGAGGCGACCAGCTCCACGCCCGGCAGGTTGGCGGCGAACCAGCCCCGGCACTGCGCCGACGCATGGGGAATCGAGACGACGCGCTCGACGTCGGCCAGGGCCGTGCCCGGCGGCACCAGCAGGTCGAGGGTGACGGGCAGCACCACCTCCCGCCGGATGAGCAGGTCGGTGTCGAAGATCAGCGAATCGAGGCTCACGTTGACAGTGCCCTCGATGGAGTTCTCCAGGGCTACGAAGCCGAGGGCGACCTCGCCCGCCTGGGTGGCGGCCAGCACGTCCGGCATCGACCGCATGGGCACGAGGTCGAACTCGGCCAGGTCGGGCTGGGTGAGGAGGGCTTCCTCGGTGAAGGTCCCGGGAGGGCCCAGGAAGGCGACGCGCGGCATCGAGGGCGCAGGCTAGGCCTCAAAGCTGGGCACCTGCGCGTGATTTCCCGGATACTGGGCTGGTCATGGACGAGGGGTCGCTGCGACAGCTGATCGACGACGTGCGCTCAGGCGCCCTGTCGCCGGACGACGCCGTGGCGCGCCTACGGCGGCTGCCGTTCGTCGACCTGGGCTTCGCCAAGGCCGACCACCATCGGGCGCTTCGCCAGGGATTGGCCGAGGCCGTCTATGCACCGGGCAAGACGTCCGAGCACTGCGCCGCCATCGTGGCCGAGCTGCTGTCGGAGCCCGGATCGTCGCCGGTGCTCCTCACCCGGGCCGACCCCAAGCAGGCCACGGCCGCCCTCGAGCGCAACCCCGGGGGCGCCCAGACCGGCCGCACCCTGGCCTGGCGGTCGTCCGCCGAACGGCCCGGGGTGATCCTCGTGGTGACCGCCGGCACCGCCGACCTCCCTGTGGCCGAGGAGTGCGCTGCGACCCTCACCGCCCACGGCTTCCGGCCCCGCACCATGGCCGACTGCGGCGTCGCCGGCGTCCACCGCCTCCTCGCCACCGCCGACGATCTGGCTGCGGCCGACGCCGTGGTGGTGGTGGCGGGCATGGAGGGTGCGCTGGCCAGCGTGGTGGGCGGCATCACCGGCGCACCCGTGGTCGCCGTGCCCACCAGCGTGGGGTACGGCGCATCGTTCGAAGGGATCACCGCCCTGCTCGGGATGCTCGCGTCGTGTGCCTCCGGACTCACCGTCGTCGGCATCGACAACGGCTTCGGCGCCGCCTGCGCGGTAGTCCGCCTCCTGCGCTGATGGGCTCGATCGCCTGGTTCCACTGCTTCTCAGGCATCGCCGGCGACATGGCCTTCGCCAGTCTGGTCGATGCCGGCGCCGACCTCGACGAGGTGCTGGCGATGGTGCGGCGCCTCCCCGTGAGCGGGTGGACGGTGGAGGCCCATGCCGTGCAGCGTTCGGGTATCGCGGCGACGCGCATCGACGTCCGGGCCGACGACAGCCCAGTCGTGCGCACCCACAGCCACATCGCCGGGATGGTGGAGGAGGGGCGGCTCCCCCGCCGGGTACGGGACCGGGCCCTCGCCACCTTCGCCGCCCTGGCCGAGGTCGAGGGCCGCATGCACGGCCGCCATCCGTCGCAGGTCCACTTCCACGAGGTCGGCGGCATCGACGCCATCGTCGACGTCGTGGGCACGTGCGCCGCGCTCGAGATCCTCGGCGTGGACGAGATCTACGCCAGCGCCGTCGCGAACGGTGTCGGCATGGTGCGCACCGCGCACGGGCTGATGCCCAACCCGGCCCCGGCGGTCGTCGACCTGTTGCGCGGAGCGCCGACCTATCAACTCGACATCCCGCTCGAGCTCACGACGCCGACGGGGGCCGCGCTGCTCGCGGCGCTCGCCGTCGGCTGGGGGCCGATGCCCCCGCTCACGATCGAGCGGGCGGGCTTCGGCGCGGGTACCGCCGAGCTCGGCGATCGGCCGAACCTCACGCAGGTGATCATCGGTGAGCGCACGGCGGCACTCGAACCTGGTGCCCCGGTCACGGCGCTCGAGGTCAACGTCGATGACGCAACGGGTGAGCAGCTCGCGCACGCGTTGAGTGAGCTCATGGACGCGGGCGCGCTCGACGCGTGGCTCACGCCGATCCTGATGAAGAAGGGCCGACCCGCTTACACCGTCACGGCGCTCGTCGACGTGGCGCTCGCCGCGCAGGTGGCCGCCGTGTTGACACGCGAGACGGGCTCGTTCGGGGTGCGGGGTCGCACGATCGAGCGGTGGCCGCTGTCTCGTACCGAGGAGCAGGACGATGTCGGGGGGTTCCCCGTGCGCATCAAGGTCGCCGGCGGTCGGGCGAAGGTCGAGCACGACGATGCGACCCGGGTCGCGCGACGACTGGGCCTCTCGCGGCGCGAGGTCGTCGAGCAGGCGCAGGACGCGTGGCGCCGCCGTGGGTCGGAGCCGCCGTCCGAGGTGCCCTACATCCACGGCGATGAGCACCGCCATGACCATGACCATTCGCCCGGGTCGGATCTTGGGTCCGGCGACCGTCACGATCACTCGCCGGGCCAGGTCGGCGAGCTCACGCCGCTTCGGCCCGATTTCGGCGACGAGCCCGACGAACCAGACGACGCCAGCTGATCGCCGACGAGTCCATCGGCACCCACGCGGAAGAGCCCCCGACGCATCGGGGGCCCTTGTTCGATCGTGACGACACCTACTGCTGAGGCGGATACCCGCCCTGCGGG
>JBKJNA010000143.1:0-49831 GCA_046596195.1 Acidimicrobiales bacterium
CGCCCGGAAGCGCCTCCCCCCGGCCGATCATGGTGGCGGAGGCGGTGAGAATATCGAGCAAAGCCTTGGGGTCGAAGAAGTCCGGGAGGACGGCGGCCACGCCGAGGGCGTCGAAGTCGCATGTGGCCCGCCGGCCGTCGACGGCGACGGTGACGCAGCCAGCCGCCCGTGCCGCGTCCACCAGGTCGCGGTCGAGGGCGGGCAGAGCGGCGTCGATCAGCAGCGCCGAGAAGGGGCGGCCCGACGCCAGGCGGGCCCGCATCTCCTCGCCGGAGACGCACTTCACGAACTCGGCGGGAATGGTGCCCGAGTTGGCCCACTGGGCCATCGCCTTGAACCAGCTGGAGCGGGCGTGGGCCAGCCCCAGGACCACGTAGCGCTCGGCGCCCAAACCGCTCAGCCCGTGCCCGTGGCCGTAGTGGTCGACGTGGTGGCTGCGCCAGCCCTGTCGGCGGGCGGGGCCGCGGGGCGATAGAACGGCGTCTCGACGACGGGGTCGCCCATCCGCGAAGGCGAGCGCACGAGCATGATCGTGCCCGTGCTCACGGCGTGGGCCACGGCCAGCGCGGCGGCGTCGTCGGGCAGGGAAAGTGTTACGACCTCGTTGCCCTGGCTGGACAGTGCGCCCCTGGTCTCGGAGCGATCGGCCACCCGGGCGGCCCGGACGACGGCCTCCGTGTACCCGTCGGCGCCGGTGCCGTAGGTGGCGACGACATCGACGAACTCGCCCCGGCGCAGCTGCCCATTGACGGCCCGGGCCGAGTCGATGGCGAACGAGATCTGCCGCTCCGATGACCCGTCGCCGCCGGCCAGCACGCTGCTCGACTGCACCAGCTCGCCCTTGGTCACCGGCCCGATCACCATGGTGCCGATCAGCTGAGCCGGGTCGCGGTAGGCCTTCGACCGGAGCAGGGCGGGCAGGTCCATGGGCAGCGTGCCGAGGTCGGCCCGGGTGATGCGGTGGCCGAGGGCGAGGTCCTGGCGGGCGACGAGGTACGGCTCGCGGGTATCGGCGGTGGCGCCGGTGTAGCCGGCGAAGACGCCGACGGCGGCGAGCGCGACGAGGAAGCCGCCCACCACGGCGCGCCCTCCCGGGAGGGCACGGCGGCGGCGCAGCGGGCGGGCACCGTTGGTATCGCCCTCACGGCCGGCCCTCGCCCGGCGCGTGCTGAGCGTGGTCTCAGCCATGGGCGGTCACTCTACAAAAGCCGCCTATCGCCGTCGCCCGACTCCGTGGCCATTGTCTATCAGTAGTCGCGAGTGTGTCCTGATGTCAATACAGCACTATCATTGCACTCCATGATTGTCAGTGGTAGAACCCCAGGACAGAGAGAGAGAGAGGGGGGACGCCGATGGCATCGGTGGCGATCCTGCAGGCGGAGGCGGGCGACGGTGACCGGCGGGCCACGGCCTTCGAGCGTCTGGCCACCGACCTCGAACGGGAGGCGGCGCTGCTGGCCGGCCGGCTCGACGGCGTGGTGCGGGCCTTCACGGATTCCGTGTGGCGGGGACCGGCGGCCACGCGAGCCCGGGAGGCGCTCCTGGTCAATCGGGGCAGGCTCCGTTCGGCGGCCGACGAGCTGCGCCGGGTGGCGGCGCTACTCCGGCGGCGGGCGGGCGACGCCCGTGCGCAGTCGTCGGACCTGCGCCGCCAGGCATCCGGACTGGCGGCTGACCAGGCGCGGGCGCCAGCCGGGTCGGTCTTGAGCTGACCACGTTTATCATTGTATTTCGTGCTGGCATGTGTGAGGATACCTGAAACCACCTCACAGATACGGAGATGACATGTCGAACATGGTCGGAGGCAGCCTGGAGCAGATGCAGGGCCTCGAGCAGCAGTTCACCACCGACTCGCAGACGGTGGCCGAACTGCAGCGCCGCATCTCGGCCGCGGTGAGCAACACGACCTGGACCGGCCCCGCCGCCGAGCGGTTCCGGGGCGAGTGGAACGGCTCCTTCGTGTCCGCCCTCAGCCGCCTCCAGGAAGCCCTGAACGAGAACGCCACGCTGGTGCGCAGCCGCCGCCAGGCCATCCAGACGGCCACCTACTAAGCCGCCGTCCGCCGTCCGCCGTCCGCCGTCCGCCGTCCGCCGTCCTCCGCATGTCGCCCCGCCCACGCTCCCGCCGCCGCCCACTGCCCCCCCTGGCCGGGACGGCTACCCCGCCCTCCCGAGGGCGGCGGCGGACGGGCGCCACCGAGATGGACGTGGACGACTGATGCGACTCGTCCTCCAGGTCGGCGGCGCCGAGATCGACGTCGACGTGGCCGCCGCCGAATCGGCCACCATCGGGCAGGTGGCCGAGGCGCTGGCCGGCGGCACCGTCGGCCCCGGCACCGGCCTGGTGGCCGGTCGCCGGTTCCTGCCGCCGGGCACCGTGCTGGCCGCCGCCGGGCTGCGGCAGGGCGACGCGGTGCGCCTCTCGACCGGTCCACCGAGCGGCCCTGACCCGGCCGCCGCCGCCACCGCCGAACTGCACATCACCGGCGGCCTCGAGGCCGGCCGGCGGGTGCCGCTCGTCCCCGGGCACGTCATTTTCGGGCGGGCGGTCGGCCACGGAGTCGATATCGGCCTCCACTCGTCCACCGTGTCCGGTCGCCATGCCCGGCTCGTCGTCGCGGCCGGAGCGTGCACGATCGAAGACCTCGGGTCGCGCAACGGCTCCCGTGTCGACGGTCGATTCGTCAGTGGCGCGGAGACCGTCGCCACCGGCGCACTGCTGCAGCTGGGGGCCGTGCAGGCCCGCATCGTGGCGATCCCTTCGGACCGGGCCGGTCTCGGCCCGGGAGGTGCGGGCACGGGCACGGCGCCGTTCAACCGGCCGCCACGGCGCATGGCGCCCGCCGGCCCCGGGCCCGTCACCGTGCCTGCGGCGCCCCCGGAGCCGGCGCCCGGCGCACGCTTCAGCTGGGCCATGCTCCTCGCGCCGCTCGTGATCGGCCTGGTGATGGCGGTGGTGTTCTCGCCGATCATGGCCGCCTTCGCGCTGTTCAGCCCGGTTCTCGCGGTCGGCACGTGGTGGGAGGACCGGCGCCGGGTGGAGCGCGAGCGCCGCCAAGCCACAGCGACGCTGGCCGCTGCTCTGGCCGCCTTCCGCGCTGACCTGGAGGCGGCGGGTGCCGCCGAAGCCGGGCGCCTGGCAGCCGTCGTTCCCGATCCGGCCGAGGCGCTGCGCCGGGCCGACGGCCCGAGTGTCCGGCTGTGGGAGCGGCGGGCCGGCGCGGCCGACATCCTGCGCCTCCGCCTCGGTGTGGCCGACGTCCCGTGGCAGCCGCCGCTGTCGGAGGGCCACGGTCCCCGTCTCCCCGAGGTCGCCGCCGCGCTGGCCGCTGCCGCCGCCGTCCGCCGCGCGCCGCTGGAGGTCGACGTCTCCGCCGGGCGCGCCGTCGGCCTGGTGGGCCCCCGCCCGGTGGTCGTCGCCCTGCTGCGCAGCCTGGTGTGCCAGGCCGCCGTCCACCACGGCCCGGCGGACGTGGTCGTCGCCGTGCTCGCCGACGAGGCGGCGGCGCCCAACTGGGACTGGGCCAAGTGGTTGCCGCACGCCGCCGGCCTGTGCGCCGTCGGACGCCATGCCGCCGACGCGCTCGCCGCCGCCTGGCCGAGGTCCGGAGGGCCGGCGCTGCTGGCGGTGGTCGACGGCGACGGCTTCACCGAAGGCCGGGTCGCCCCCGTGCGCGACCTGTTGGCGCGCGGTGCGGTCGGCGCCATCGTGGTGGCTTCGTCGGCCGACCGCCTGCCGGCGCTGTGCACCACCGTGGTCGAGCTCACCGGTCCGGACGGCGTGGCCACGGTGACCGAGCCCGCCACCGCCACCGTCGTCGACGACGTGCTGATCGCCGGCGTCGGTGAGGACCAGGCCCGGCGCTGCGCCCGCGCCCTCGCCGCCCTCGACGACCCCGAGGCGGGCGACGGGGCGGGCGCCCTCCCCGACACCGTCCCGCTGCTCGGACTGCTCGGTCTGGGCGACGCCTCCTCGGAGGCGATGGCCTCGCGTTGGCGCGTCGCCTCCTCCCGCTCGCTGGCTGCGGTGATCGGCATGGGCCACAACGGCCCCCTCGTGCTCGACCTCGTGGCCGACGGTCCCCACGCCCTTGTAGCCGGCACAACCGGCGCCGGCAAGAGCGAGCTGCTCCGCACACTGGTGGCGTCGCTCGCTGCGTCCTACGGGCCCGACCGCCTCACCTTCGTCCTCGTCGACTACAAGGGCGGCAGCGCCTTCGCCGAGTGCGCCCGCCTGCCACAGGTGGTGGGCGTGGTCACCGATCTCGACGAGCACCTGGGCGAGCGGGCGTTGCGCTGCCTCGAGGCCGAGCTGCGTCACCGGGAAGCCGTGTTGGCCCATGCCGGCGCCGCCGACCTCGACGGGTACGCCGCTCTCGACGGCGCGGGCCGTGCGCCGCTGCCGCGACTCGTCGTGCTGATCGACGAGTTCGCCACCATGGCGGCGGAGCTGCCCGACTTCGTTGACTCCTTGGTCGGCATCGCCCAACGGGGGCGCAGCCTCGGTGTCCACCTGGTGCTCGCCACCCAGCGCCCGACCGGCGCTGTGAGCGACAGCATCCGGGCCAACACCAACCTGCGCGTCGCCCTGCGGGTGCAGGACGTGCCGGACTCCACCGACGTGCTCGGCACGCCGCAGGCCGCCGCTCTCGACCGCCGGCGGCCCGGACGGGGGTTCGTGCGCCTCGGCCACGCCGAGGTCGTCGGGTTCCAGGCCGCGCTCGTCACCACCGCCAGCCCGTCCGACACCGGCGCCCGCGTCCGGGCCCACCCGTTCGTCTTCGCCGGCGACGCCGCGGGCGGCACGTCCGGCGCGGGCGCGGGCGACGGCGCCACCACCGACCTGGTGCGCCTGGTCGACGCCGCCACCGTCGCGCATGCGTCGGACGCCACGGCCCGGCCGCCCCGCCGCCCGTGGCTCGAGCCCCTGCCCGCCGTACTCGATCGAGCGTCACTCCCGGCCGGGTCGCTCGGCCTGGTCGACGAGCCGGACGCCCAGCGCCAGGTCCCGTACACCTGGCAGCCGTCGGCCGGGAACCTCCTGCTGTACGGCATGGCGGGCAGTGGCATCACCACGACGCTCGCGTCGATCGCCCTGGCGCTGGTTGCATCCGGCCGCCCCGTGCACCTCTACGTGTTCGACTTCGGCAACGGTGCGCTGGCGCCGCTGGCCGGGCTTCCCGCTGTCGGTGCGGTGGTGGCGGCGGGCGAGCGGGAGCGCCAGGAACGCCTGGTGCGCATGCTGCGGTCGGAGTTGGAGCGGCGCCGCACCGCTGGTGCATCCGGCCGGCCGGCGGCCTGGCCGGAGCTGGTGGTGCTGATCGACAATCTCGGCGGGCTGTGCGCCGCCTTCGACGACGTGGCCGGCATGCAGGTGCGTGACGACCTGGTGCGCCTCCTGGCCGACGGGCCGGCGCTCGCCATGGTGGTGGTCGCCGGCGCCGACCGGCCGGGGGCGGTGCCGCTGTCGATGTCGGCCGTGGTGCAGGAGCGGCTGATCTTCCGGTTGGCCGACCCGTACGACGACACCATCTTCGGCCTCCCCGCCGCCGGCGCCCGCCGATGCCCGGGCCGGGCCGTCGACCCCGCCGGCGGGCGGGAGATCCAGATCGCCCTGCCCGCCCCCGACGGGCTGGGCGGGTTGGCCGCCGCCGTCGCTTCGGCCGCGTCGACGTCGTCCCCGGCCGGCGTGGCCCCGCCGGCGCCGGTCGGCGTGCTGCCCGCCGTGGTCGCACTGGACGCCGTCCGGATGGCGGCAGACCTCGAGGGTCCCAGCTGGTTCCTGCCGGTGGGCATCGGCGACACGGGCCTGGGCCCGGTCGGGCTGCGGCTCACCGACGGCGACCACGCGCTGGTCGCCGGCCCGGCCCGGGCGGGCAAGAGCACGGTGCTGTGCGCGTTGGCGGAGCTGGTCGGCGCCGCCCGCCCCGACGTCGGCGTGTGGGCGCTCGCGCCCTGCCGATCTCCCCTGCACCACGCGCCCGGCGTCACCACCCTCGTCTCCGACCCGGCTCTGATGCCAGCGGCGCTGGCCGACATCGTCGCCGCACCCGGGCCGCACCTCGTACTGGTCGACGACGCCGACCTGCTCGACGACCCGACCGGCTCGTTCGCCGCCTTCTTCGCCGCCCGCCGGCCCCACGTCCACATGGTGGCCGCCGCCCGGGCCGACACTGTCCGGAGCGCCTACGGCCACTGGGTGGCGCAGGTGCGCAGGAGCCGCCAGGGGATCGTGCTGCGACCCCACGTCGATCTCGACGGCGACTTGTGGCACATCGTCCTGCCCCGCCGCGGCCCCGAGCGCTTCGACGCCGGGCGCGGCTACCTCGTCTGCGAAGGCTCGATCGAGCTCGTCCAGACGGCCCTGCCCGCCGAGCCCGCCGGCGTGATCCCTGCGTCCCACGACCCGCAGGGAGCACGCCGGTGACGATCCGTCGGATCGCCCGACATGGCGCCGGCAATGTCGTGCCCGACGTGGCCCGAGGGCTGCGTCGACCCGCACCGGGCGCGCCGGCGCCGGCTTCTCGGGCCGCCGGCGTGGTCGTGCCCGGCGTGGAGCGAGGGCCGCATGGCTCGTGTGACGGGCGCGGGTACGGCCGATGACCGTGGCCGCCTTGCCCGGCTACGTCATCGAGAGCGACCTCGGGTGCGGCTCGATGGGCACTGTGCACCTGGCCCGGCGCACCGACTGGGCGGGCCGCCTGGTTGCGGTGAAGCGGGTGCCGAACGCCCGGGCGGGCCTGGCCCGCACCCTGCGCCACGAGGCCGAAGTGCTGGCCGCCCTCGACCATCCCCACATCGTCCGCATCCTCGACCTCGTCCCCGACGGCGAGGGCGTCGCCATCGCCATGCAGTTCGCGGCCGGCGGCTCGGTGCCCGATCTCCTGGCCCGGCGGGGGCGCCTCGCTCCGGGGGAGGTCGTGGCCGTCGCCGCACCGGTGGCCGACGCCCTCGCCTCCGCCCACCGCCACGGGCTGCTGCACTGCGACGTGAAGCCCGCCAACATCCTGTTCACGTCCGACGGCGAGCCGCTGCTCTCGGACTTCGGGTTGGCCCGTCGTATCGCGCCCGCCGACCACGCCACCCCCGACCACGCCGTGGTGGGCACCGCCGAGTACCTCGACCCGGCGGTGGCTGCCGGCGCACCGGCCGACCAGCGCAGCGACGTCTACGGCCTCGGCGCCGTCTGTTACGAGCTGTTGGCAGGCGAGCCTCCCTACGCCGGCCGTACGCCGGATGACGTGCTCGGGGCTGCCCTGGCCGGCCCGCCGCCGGCTCTCGCCATCGTCGCCGCCGGCACGCCGCTCGCCCTCGTGCAGGCGGTCGAGCGGGCCATGGCGCGCCGCCCGGCCGACCGCTTCGCCGACGCGGCCGCCTTCGCCGCCTCCCTCCGGGCCGCCGCCGAGCCCACCCCGGTGTCGCTCACCGCGTCAAGCCCACCCGGGAAGGTGCTTTCCGCAGGGGGCGATGCCGGCCACCACCGGGGCAACGACGACGGCGCGACGACGGCACTGACCGCCCTTGGCGCGTACGCGTACGCCAGTCCCGTCCTCGGTCCCGTCGGCGACGCGACACGGCCCGGCACGCCTGGCGGCGTGTTGCCAGGCGGCGAGGCGCCCAGCCAGGACAGTCACCGGCCGACGAGCGCGTTCGGCCCGCGGTCGCCAGGCCCATCGGTGGCACCAGCGGCGGCACACCTGGGGCGGCGCCGCCTGGCCGTCGCCACCGGCGCGCTTGTCGCGGCCACCGTCATCGTCGCCGCCGCCCTCCGCTTCCCGGGCTCCGAGCGCCCGAACACCGTGGCGGTGGCTGCCCGCCCGGCGATGGCGCCGCCCCGCTCGTCGTCGTGCCCGCCGGCCGCCGGGCCGCTGCTGGCCGACATCGACGGCGACGGGTGTCCGTCGGCCGTCACGTGGCAGGACAACGTGGCCGAGGTGGACGGCCGCCGGTACGAGTTGGGGCGCGCGGGCGACGCCCTGCTCGTCGGCGACTGGGACTGCGACGGTGTGGCCTCGCCCGCCCTTTACCGTCCGTCAACCGGCGAGGTGTTCCTGTTCGACGGCTGGGCCGGCCAGGGCGCCGACCTCTCCGCCACCGACGGGGGCCGCCTGCCCGTCGGCGCCCGCCCGGTCGCCCGAGCCGAGCCGGGCGGCTGCGACCGGGTCGTCACCGGCGGCCCGCCGGGCCGCTACGCCTGAACGTCCTCCCCCGTGCGGGCCTGTCACACAACGCTGGTTAGCAGAGCGGTACCGTCCCGGTCCCGGTTCGCCGACCAGGGCCGGCGCGGCCGTGTCCGCTCCCGCTCCGGCCAGCCGAGCAGTACCGCCCCGGTCTCGGTTCGCCGACCAGGGGCCGGCGCAGGAAGCCAACCACGGCCGGCGCTACCCCGCGATCGTGCGTGCGGTGGCGAGGTCCGGGGCGATGCCGATACGGACATCGGTGCCGGCGCAGCGGACGACGGCGTCCTGGCGGGTGCCGTCGACCGCCAGTTCCTCGCCCGCTTCCTTCGCTACCTTGGCGCCGCCGGGGAAGGCGGCGGTGTACCAGGCGGCCATGGTTGCGCACAGGGGTGGCTGCCCGGGGAACTGCACGAAGGAAAGGCCGGCGGCGGTGCGGTCGCCGTCGGTCCATACCTGGAGCTCGCCGCCGTCCCAGCCGCCCGCACGCCGGCCGGCGTGGTCGATGGCCTTGGCGGTCCGGCCGCCCGGCGCTTCGAGCAACCACCGCAGCTCGGCCGCCCCGAACGTCCTGCGGGGCAACGCCTTCCAAGCGGCGCCCGGAGCGGGTGGGTCCCGGGGGTCGGACGGCCCGTCGCTGGCCAGGTACCGCTCAGGGAACAGCACCTGGGCGGTCGACGCGGGAGGTGCCTTGTAGGCCGCGTCGACCGCACCCCAGCCGCCGGCGTCGTACAGGGCGCACACCAGCACGAGTCCCGACAGGTACGGGAACAGCAGGCTCTGCTGCAGGTGATACGGCATCCGGGCCAGCTGTTCCGAGGACGCGACCGCACCGCCCAACCCGCTGAGCTGGTCGAGCAAGGGCACGTATGCCAGCCCGTAGAGCTGCATGGCCAGGGTGGCGTCGCCCTCGATCAGGGCCAACGTGGCCAGTTCGGCGTCTGCCGCGCCGGGGTCGGGCGTGCCGTCACCCGGCAGGCCGATGACCTGGTCGACGACGGCGTGGTCGAGCTCGTGGGCCAGCACGATGCGGGTCTGGCCGTCCAGGCCGCCCGACGTGGCGTCGCCGGCGATGACCAGCTCCCCGGTGTCCGGGTCGTAGTACCCGGCGACCTGCTCGCCCAGCAACTCGGCGATCAGCTCGTGAAGGTCGGTGCCGTCGGGCAGGGCGCCCAGTGCGATGAGGCCCCGGGCCTCGTCGGCGGTGGCCTCGGGCGACAAGGATTTCTCCACCTCGGCCTGCACCCTCCGGGTCATCTCCTCGGCGGTCACGTACACCGGCTCCGGGACATGCTCGAAGGTCAACTCGCGCAACTCCTGTAACCCTGTCGCGATCTCCGCCAGCTGTTCCGCAGGCGAGGCGTCGCCCTTCTTGCGGTCGCGGAGAAAACCGGCCGAGCCCACCGGCACACTGGCCAGGGCATTCCCGCACTTCTCCAGCACGGCGGTGGTGGCGTCGTCGCCGGCTGCCCCACTCCCGCCACCGCCGAACGCATCGAGGAGCCGGCCCAGCAGGCCGTCATATCCCTCGCCGGACGCCCCCGGCTCCTCGTCGTCGCCGGTACCGGCGCCGGTGGTGGTCGTGCGACGGGAGGACGCCTGCTCGCCCCCGCCGTCGTCCGAACCCCTCCGCAGCGCTCCGACGCCGGCCGCTGCGCCCAGCAACGCCAGCGCCACGGCCGCCGCCACCACGACACGCGCCCGGCCCTTCGCCATCACCGACTCCTTGTCCAGGCCCGCAGCAGGGCCGTTGTCGCCGGGACGGCGAAGCACGAGACGCTATGAGGGTAGCCAAGAAGCTGTAGAGAGGATAGAATAGGCGTCATGGCTGATCAGATCCGCTGGATGAGCACGCGGGAGACTGCCGAGCGGTTGGGCATCACCCTCCGTACGTTGTACCGCTTCATCGACGAGGGGCAGATCGCCGCCTACAAGTTCGGGCGGGTGATCCGCCTGAAGGGCGACGACGTCGACCAGTTCATCGAGGGCGCACGCATCGAGCCCGGCGCCCTGGAGCACCTGTACCCGGAGCCCAAGAAGGAAGCTCGCTGAGCCGAAGGCGGCCGGCGGCACCCGACCGGCATCGGCCCCCTAACCCAGCAGCGTCACCTCGAGCACAGCGCTCAGGTGCACGTACACGGTCCCGCCCCGGTCGCCGTCAAGGCGAAGCGTGGCAACGTCGGCGCCCACCGAGCGCAGCTCGCCGGCCAGCGCGTCGCCCCCGCCTTCGGTGACCACCCTTATCCGGGGCCGCTCACCCGCCAGTCCCACCAGCACATCGGCCAGGGTGGCATCCACCGGCGCCTCCCGTTCGGACGTGGCCTGGCCGGACCGGTAGCCCGGTTCCGGCCGCACGGTGGCAACAGCGTCGAACGCCAGCAGGGTGGCGGTGCCGCCGTCGTGGCGCACCACACAGAAGTCCCTGGCCACCGTGGCGATGCGTCCGTGCAGCGTGCGCCCGCTGGTGAGGCGCAGGGCGACCGTGGCGCCCGCCTCCGACAGGTCGAGGACGAGGCCGGCGAAGCGGGCGTCCTCCTCCGCCTGCTGGCGCAACCACCGCTCCCGCATGCGAGACCGGGCGGCGTCGTCGGCCCGGGTGTCGGCCGTCCAGCGGGCCAAGTCGGCGAGCAGCCCGTCCACGTCCTCCATCGCGACGGCGACGCTAGCCAGCCGTCCCGCCGGCCACCGTCCCCGGCGATCGGCACCGATGGCCGCAGTCAGACATCCTTGCCCCATGGCGAGGCCGGGTCGATCGCCGGCGAGCGCCCGGCTGCTGGTCGGGTTCGCAGCCGTCGCCGCGTCGGCGTGTGGTTCATCCTCGGGCCCCTCGCCTGCGGCGGAGAGGTCCAGCACCAGCGCCGCCGTCCCTGCGGGGATCGCCGAGGCGATCACCCTTGTCGAGGAGGCGGCGGGCGCCGCTCGGGAGCGGAGCTACACCGCCACCTACCAGGTCGGCGAGGACCCCGACAGCTCGGCGCAGGTCTACCGCCGGCCGGGCCAGACGGTCTTCGTGCTGGCGGGCACGACGTTCGGGGACGACAACACAGCGATCGGATCGATGGCTGCTCCGATCTCGCTCTACGTGCGCGTGCACCCGGGAACGACCTTCGTGGCCTGCGGGACGGAGTCGGGGGCGACCCGCTGCTACGACTTCGCGCCGTTGCTCGATGCGGAACGGCGTGGGTCCAGGGAGGTCGGTGAAACGCCCGTCCTCGGACGACGGCTGGCGCACTGGTCTTCGTGCCTGCC
The DNA here is from genome assembly GCA_046596195.1 of Acidimicrobiales bacterium. Taxonomy (GTDB): domain Bacteria; phylum Actinomycetota; class Acidimicrobiia; order Acidimicrobiales; genus JAHFUS01. Next base: position 11,427 of record JBKJNA010000143.1, read on the forward strand.
CTCTGTCTTGAGCGTCGAGGCGGCGGTGTTCGAGGAGATCGCGGCCGAGCTCCGGCGATCACCGTCGGACGAGGAGTACGTCATCTCGGTGCAGCGCCGCTCGTCCGGCGTCGGCGAGCTTCGCTGCCTTGCCGCCGCCGAGAGCCAGGCCCTGCTCGTCGCCGGCGCTTCCGAGGGCTTCTGCGTCAACGCCGACAGCGTGCGGGCCACCGCGGTCGACGCCAGTGACTCCTTCGCGTCGAACCTCGTCGCCTACGAGCCCATGGTCGACGCCGGCGTGTTCCGCCTTCCGGTCCCGGTGGAGCCGCTCCCTGCTTCGGCGCCCCGCTGACAAGCGGGCTGCCCTGCAGGGGGCTACCTCCGGCGCTGGCGCTAGCGTCGCGGTGGTGCCACCCGATTGCTTGTTCTGCAAGATCGTGGCAGGCGAGGTGCCGTCCGACGAGGTGGCGTCCACCGAAGGCACCTACGCCTTCCGTGACATCCAGCCCGCCGCGCCCACCCACGTCCTGGTCGTGCCCAGGCGCCACATCGACCACGCCGGCACCCTCGGCGGCGACCCGGCCGACGCCGCCACGCTGGCCGAGATGTTCGCCGCCGCCAGCGAAGTGGCCCGCAACGAGGGTGTGGAGGCCACCGGCTACCGCCTGGTGTTCAATGTCGGGGAGGATGCCCAGAACAGCGTGGGCCACCTCCATCTGCACGTCCTCGGGGGTCGTCGCCTCGAATGGCCGCCCGGCTGACGTACGCTTGTCCTTCGAAGTCCGTTGTCCTCCACCTCAGTCAAAATCCTCGTCCCCGGCAACCACCTCATGGTTGGCCTCCTCGGCCAGCGTGACGAGTTGCTGCGCTTGGTGGAGGAATCGTTCGGCGGCACAACCATCCACGTGCGCGGCAACGAGATCAGCATCGAGGGCGACGAGGCCGAGCGCGTCGGCAAGCTGTTCGAGGAGCTGCTCGTGCTGCTCGAGCAGGGCCACCTGCTGGACCTGGTGAACGTGGCCCGCACCATCGACATGGTGAAGGCCGACGAGCGCCCCTCCGAGGTGCTCACGGCCGAGGTGCTGCGCTCGGCGCGGGGCCGCACGGTGCGGCCCAAGACGGCCGGCCAGAAGGTCTACGCCGACGCCATCGCCAGGAATGTCATCACCTTCGGCATCGGCCCCGCCGGCACCGGCAAGTCCTATCTGGCCGTCGCCCTGGCCGTGCAGTCGCTCCAGGCCAAGCAGGTCGAGCGCATCATCCTCACCCGCCCCGCCGTCGAGGCGGGCGAGCGGCTGGGTTTCCTCCCTGGCACGCTGATGGAGAAAGTCGACCCCTACCTGCGGCCGCTCTACGACGCCCTCTTCGACATGCTCGGCACCGAAGCCATGCCCCGGCTCATGGACAAGGGGGCCATTGAGGTCGCCCCCCTCGCATTCATGCGGGGCCGCACGCTCAACCGCAGCTTCATCATCCTCGACGAGGCCCAGAACACCACGCCCGAGCAGATGAAGATGTTCCTCACCCGCATCGGCTTCGGGTCGAAGGCGGTCATCACCGGCGACGTCACCCAGGTCGACGTGGCCACCGGGAAGTCCGGCCTGGCCGGCCTGGAGGACATCCTGGGCGACATCGACGGCCTCGAGTTCGTGCGCCTCACCCGGCGCGACGTGGTGCGCCACAAGATCGTGCAGGACATCGTCACCGCCTACGAGCGAGCCCAGGGCGACGGCAGATGACCGGCCCGGGAAGACGGTCCATCAGCAACGCAGCGTCGCACCATTACGAAGGGATGGTGGGCCGGGTGACCGGCCCGGGAGGCCGGTCCATGAGCAACTCAGCGGTGCATCATCCCGAAGGGATGGTGGGCCGATGACGGTGGAGGTTTTCGCCGCTGACGAGCAGTCGGTGCACGCCATCGACACGTTGCGCTGGATCCGCCTGGCCCGTTCGGTGTTGGAGGTCGAAGGTGTGAAGGGCGAGGCCGAGCTTTCGGTGCTGTTCGTCGACGAGCAGGCCATGTCCGACCTCAACAAGCGCTTCGCCGGCAAGGACGGCCCCACCGACGTGCTCGCCTTCCCGATCGACGAGGAGCCAGCTGAGGGCGGTCGCTCCCCCGACTCGGGCGGCAGCGGCCCTGGCTGGGTGCCGGTGGAGCCGTCGGAGCTGCCCACCCTGCTGGGCGACGTCGTCATCTGCCCGTCTGTCGCCATGCGCAACGCGGCCGAGCACGAGGCGACCTTCGACGACGAGGTGGCGCTGCTCGTCGTGCACGGAATCCTGCACCTGATGGGCATGGACCACGTGGACGACGAGGAGGCCCAGGTCATGGAGCGGCGCGAGCAGGAGCTGCTCGACCGCTTCCACCGCCTGCCGGCAGCGCCGGCCGGTGACAGCGGGCCCGGCGAAGCAGGCGCCGAGGCGCGCCAGGACATCCCCGACCGGTGACCACGTCCCAGGGCCTGATGGTCGCCGTTATTACCCTCCTCATCCTGTTGGCCGGCTTCTTCGCCATGTCCGAGACGAGCCTCACGCGCATCTCGCGGATCAAGGCGATGACGCTGGAGGAGGAGGGCAGGCGGGGCGCGTCCACGCTGGCCAGGCTGGTGGAGCACCCGGAGCGGTTCCTCAACCCCGTCCTGCTCCTCGTCCTCGTCTGCCACCTGGTGGTGGCCACACTCGTGGGCGTGCTGGCCGAGGACCTCTTCGGCGCCCTGGGGGTGGCCGTCGCCGTGTTCTTCGAGGTCGTCGTCATCTTCGTGCTGGCCGAGTCCGCGCCGAAGACGTGGGCCGTGCAGCACCCCGAGCGGGCCGCCCTCCTCGCCGCCCCCCTGGTGTCGCTCATCACCAGGCCGGCCCCCATTCGGCTCCTCGCCCGCGGCCTCATCGGGCTGTCCAACATGATCCTGCCGGGCAGGGGCCTCAAGCGGGGCCCGTTCGTTTCGGAGGAGGAGTTGCTCGCCACCATCGACGTGGCCACCGAGGACGAGGTCATCGAGCACGACGAACGCCGGCTCATCCACTCGATCATCGAGTTCGGTGACACCGTGGTGCGCGAGGTCATGGTGCCTCGGCCCGACATGGTGTCGGTGGAGGGTAAGGCGAGGGTGGGAGATGCGCTGGAGGTGGCCATCGCCGCCGGGTACTCCCGTCTGCCCGCCTACGACCAGGGCACCGACGACATCATCGGCGTGGTGTTCCTGAAGGACCTGGTGCGGGCCGACCGCGAGGGCAGGTGTGACGACGAGGTCCGCAACCTCGTGCGGGAGGCCCACTTCGTGCCCGAGACCAAGCGGGTCACCGAGCTGCTGAAGGAGATGCAGCTCCACAAGTTCCACATCGCCATCGTGGTCGACGAGTACGGCGGCACAGCCGGTCTCGTCACCCTGGAGGACCTCATCGAGGAGTTGGTGGGCGAGATCGTCGACGAGTTCGACGTCGAGGAGCCGCCCATCGAGAGGTTGAGCGATCACGAGGTCCGCGTGAACGCACGCATGCCCATCGACGAGGTGAACGAGCTGCTTGGGGCCGACCTGCCCACGGGTGACTGGGACAGCGTCGGCGGCCTCGTGTTCAACCTGCTCGGCCACGTACCCACCGAGGGCGAGGCGGTCGAGGTCGACGGGCACTGCCTGATCGCCGAGAAGGTCCAGGGCCGCCGCATCGGCCGGGTGCGCATCGCCAAGGTCGAGTCGCCCGCCTCGGCATCGGCCGGATAGCGGGTGCGCTCCGGTTTCGTGGCCGTCCTCGGGCGGCCCAATGTGGGCAAGTCCACGCTCGTCAACCGCATCCTCGGCACCAAGGTGTCGATCGTGTCGGACAAGCCGCAGACCACCCGCAACCAGGTGCGCGGCGTGCTCAACCGGCCCGACGCCCAGGTCGTGTTCGTCGACACGCCGGGCGTACACAAGCCCCGCACCCTGTTGGGCGAGCGCCTGAACGAGTCGGCGGTGGCGGCGGTGAACGACGTCGACGTGGTGCTGTTCGTCATCGACGCCACCCAGCCCCTCGGCGGCGGCGACCGCTTCGTGGCCTCCCGCCTGCCGGCCGACGCCATCGTGGTCGTGAACAAGATCGACCTCGCCTCGAGGGAGGAGGTATTGGCCCAGCTCACCGCCGCCGGCGGGCTGGAGCGGTCGGCCTACTTCCCCGTGTCGGCCGCCACCGGTGAAGGCATCGACGAGCTGCTCGACGAGATCGTGGGCCGCATGCCCGAGGGCCCGCAGTACTACCCGCCCGAGATGGTCACCGACCTCCCCGAGGCCTTCTGGGTGGCCGAGCTCGTGCGCGAGCAGCTGCTGGCGGTGGCCCGCGAGGAGTTGCCCCACTCGATTGCCTGCCAGGTCACCGAGTGGGAGTGGCCCCGCATCCGCTGCGAGATCATCGTGGAGCGCGACTCGCAGAAGGGCATTGTCATCGGCAAGGGTGGCTCGGTCCTCAAGGAGGTCGGCACCCGGGTCCGCGAGCAACTCCCCGAGGGCGCCTTCATCGAGCTGTTCGTCAAGGTCGGCAAGGACTGGCAGCGCGACCCGAAAGCCCTGCAACGCCTCGGCTACTAGCGCTTTCGAGTAATAGCTCGCCATTTGGCGAGCTATTTACTCGGGAACGGCCTGCTCCGTGAGGGCGGCGGCGAGGAAGGCCTCCACCTCGGCGCGGTGGCGGGTGCGGCGCATGGGGGGGATGGCGTTGACGAGCTCCCAGCGGTAGTTGGCGGTGGCCAGGCGGGTGTCGAGGACGGCGACAACGCCCCGGTCGGTGGCGGAGCGGATGAGGCGCCCGGCGCCCTGGGCCAGCAGGGTGGCGGCGCGCGGCAGGTCGATGAGCCCGAAGGCGCCGGGGCCGGCCCGGTCGCGGCGGGCCTGGAGGAGCGGGTCGTCGGGGCGGGGGAACGGGATGCGGTCGAGGGTGACCAGCGAGAGCGACGGGCCGGGCACGTCGATCCCCTGCCAGTAGCCCATGGTGGCGAACAGGCTCGAGCGCTCGTCGGAAGCGAAGGCCTCGATGAGCGCCGGCTTGGGCAGGTCGCCCTGGGCCAGCACCTTCCACGCCAGGCTGGGGCGCAGCGCGACGACGGCGGCGTTCATCACCCGCCAGCTGGTGAACAGGGCGAGGGTGCGCCCGCCGGCGGCTGTGATGAGGGCGTGCAGCTCGTCGTGCATCTCGGCCGCATACTCGGGCCGGCGGGGCTCGGGGAGGTGGACGGGGCAGTAGAGCAGGGCGTGCTCGGCGTGGGGGAACGGGCTGCCCACGTCGAGCTCGTCACACCGCTCGGGTGCGATGCCGAGCCGCGTCGAAAGACGAACGGGGATGGTGGCGCTGGTGAGCACGGCGGTGACCTCGCCCCACAGCAGGGAGGCCAGCACCTCGCCCACGTCGACCGGCACGACCCGCAGCACCGGCCCGCCGCTGCGTCCCTCCACCCACGCCACGTGCCCGGCCGGGACCGGCGAGGCGAGTTGCAGGTCCGCCGCCAGGTGGCCGGCTGCCTGGAGCGTCCTGGCCTTGCGGTTCTCGTCACCCTCGCCCTTCCGCACGGCCGACGTGACCCGGGCGACCCTCTCGGCGACCAGGGCGACGGCGGCGGCCAGATCGGCGCCCAGGTCGTCCGGTAGCCTCTTGTCCTGCACTGACGCGCTGGCCTCCTCGAGGCGGCCGGCGGCTCCATCGAGGTCGTCGAGCACGGAGGCGTCATCGTTGGCCACCAGGCCCCGGGCGGCGCGGGACAGCGCACGCAGGCGGCCGGCGCCCAGCTCCACGCCGAGGCTGTCGGCGGCCACGTCCTCCAAGGCGTGGGCCTCGTCGAACACCACCACCTCGTGCTCGGGCAGCACGTGGCCGCCGCTGGCAAGGTGGGCGCCGTAGAGATGGGTGTTCACCACCACCACGTCGGCGCCCTCGGCCCGCCGGCGGGCGTCCTCGGCGAAGCACGCCTCACCGCTCGGGCACCTGGCCGCGCCGGGGCACTCCATGGCGCTCACGCTCACCGCCGCCCAGGCCTTCGCCTTGGGCTCGAAGGCCAGGTCGGCCCGGTCGCCTGTGTGCGAGGTGCGGCCCCACTCCACCAGGCGGATGATCTCCTTGCCCAGAGCGCCCATATCGTCGCCCAGGTCGTCCATGGAGAGCTGGTCGTCGCCGCCCGCCAGCTCCAGGGCGCGCTGACGGCACAGGTAGTTGGACCGGCCCTTCAAGACGGCGAACTCGAACGGGCGGCCGAGGTGGCGGGTGAGGAAGGGCAGGTCCTTGGTCGCCAGCTGATCCTGGAGTGCCTTGGTGGCGGTGGCCACCACGACCCGCTTGCCCGACAGGACGGCGGGCACGAGGTACCCCAGGCTCTTGCCCGTGCCCGTGCCGGCCTGCACGACGAGGTGGCGCTTGGTGGCGATGGCCTTGGCCACCGCCTCGGCCATGGCGACCTGGCCGGGCCGGGCCTCGCCCGCAGGAAGCGCCCGGCGCACCCGCTCGAGGGCGGCGGCGACGTCGTTGCTCAGCGGGGCCATCGGTCTACCCGTCGATGCGGCCGTCGAAATGGGTGACGGCCTCGGGCCGGACGAGCTCGTACACGGCCGCCCGCTGACCGTCCGGCAGCCCGCGTACATCGGTGTAGCGGACGGTGGCGGCGTCGACATCAGGCGTTGGCACAGAGATGCAGTCGAGGGACAGGAGCACGGTGGGCGGAAGTGTACGGACCACGTCAGCGACCATCACTGTTTCTGACGTGTTGCTTCGGTAACTTCGTCTGCACCGACTCCAGGAGGAAACAATGCCAGGCAAGTTCGTGGTCAAGAAGGGCACCACGGGGAAGTTCCGCTTCTCGCTGCTTTCCACCAACGGCCAGGTCGTGGCGACGAGCGAGGCCTACAACACCAAGGCCTCGGCCATGAACGGTGTGAAGGCGGTGCGGACGCTGTCCGCTGACGCCGGACTCGAGGACCAGACCACCAAGGAGTGGGCGGCCGGCGCCGATGCCCGCAAGGCTGCCGCCACGGCCAAGACGGCCAAGAAGCGGGCCACAGCCAAGAAGGCGGCGCCGGCCAAGAAGGCCGCCACGTCCTGAGCCCGCGCCTCGCCCGCTGATGTCGTGGCTCCCGGAGGGCTTCGTCCATCCGCTGCGGGTGGCCGTCGGTGCCGACCACCATCTCCGGCCGATACGGGCGTCCGACGTCGACCTCGACTTCCCGGCCGTCACGGGCTCCCGGGCGCAGCTGTGGTCGCGCTACGGCCAGGCCTGGGGGTGGCCGCCCGACTCGATGACGTTCGAGCAGGACCGGGACGACCTGGCCCGCCACGAGCGCGAGATCGAGGCCCACGAGTCGTTCAACTACGCCCTGTTCGACGACGACGAGACGGCCCTCCTCGGCTGCGTCTACATCGATCCCCCGGACGCCCCTGCGCCGGCGGCCGACAGCGCCGTGGTGTCGTGGTGGGTGGTCGACGACGTGGCGGGCACGCCGCTCGAGGCGCTGCTGGACGATCTCGTGTCCCGCTGGCTGGCGGAGGAATGGCCCTTCACCCAGACGCTGCGCTTCCTGTAGGAGCTCAAGTCGCCTGACGGCGATCGCCGGGCTGGCTATGTTCGGAGGGCGTGGATGCCGGACCGGCTCCGAGCCTGGCCTCGCCGAGCGCCGGCCCCGGGGGCTGACAGGCTGCCAGCGAGGGCTCGGACGGCCCGTTCTCAGCTCGGGTCGGATGGCGCGCTGCGGGCCAGGCGCACGCGCTGCTCGACCCTGGCCAGGCTGGGCAGCTGTACGCCAGTCAGCGAGCGGATGACCCGGCGCACGTCGTTGCTCTCCCGCGCCCGGATCACGGCCAGGCCGGCTCCCAGAAGTCCCGGCTCGAGGATCCTCCGGCCCACCCGCGTCACGCGCGAGTCGCGCGCCGAGATGGCGCCGGCCCAGTCGTCGGGGGCGAGGGGGGCCAGCTCGACGGCGAAGCGCCACGCCTCGGTGCGGGCCACCTCGATGCTGAACTTCACGATCTCGTCGTCGTGACGCCCGCCGATCTTGGCGAGCAGCCAGATCCACGGCGACACCTCGGCCACCTGGCCCTCGATGCCGCCCACGAGCACGGCCAGGACCTCGTTGATGCGGTCGAAATCCCGCCGCAGTCCGGGAAGGGCGTCGCCCGGCGCGGTGGTGGCAGCCGCGATCCCGAGGTCGAGGTTGATGTGGGCGTTCACGCCGGCCAGCAGGTGCTGCACGATGATCGGCCGGGCCGACCTCGTGGCTTGGAAGGCCAGTTCCCACGAGCGGGTGGGCGGGCGGCCCGCCTCGTACTCCTCCAGGGCGGCCAGGTACCGGCAGGCGAACACGACGTCGAGGCGCTCCATGCGCTCGCCGTCGTCGAAGAACCCGGACGCGATGCCCTCGGCCACCCTGGCGGTGACCTGGCGGTACATGGCGGCGAAGTACCCGACCCGGTCCCTGCGCTCGACCGACCTTTCGATCACCTCGTCGAGCGCATCGAGCACGCCCTGCACCGAGTCGATGGAGGCGACGGGAATGGTCATCCATCCGAGTCTGTCGCACTCCCGCGTACGCTCGTGACGCATGGAGGAGATGAGCGAAGCCGGATGGCAGGCGTTCGGGCCGGAGCGCCTCACGCCCAGGCGCGTGGTGGCCAGACCCGGCGTGGCGGACTGAGCGCGTGGACCTCACCCCGCCCGCGGCGCGCATCGTCGGCGCACTGGTGGAGAAGCAGCTCACCACGCCCCAGCAGTACCCGCTGACGCTCAACGCCCTGCTGGCCGCCTGCAACCAGACGTCGAGCCGCAACCCGGTCACGTCCTACGACGAACGGCTGGTCGACACCACCCTTGCCGGCCTCAAGAGTCGCGGCCTGGTTCGCTTCGTGCACCCCTCCCACGGGCGGTCGGTCACCCGTTACCGCCAGGTGCTCGAGGAGGTGCTCGACCTCCAGACCGCCGAGCTGGCCCTGGTGGCCGTGCTGCTCCTGCGGGGCCCGCAGACGCTGGCCGAGCTGCGGACGCGCACCGAACGCATGGCCGATTTCGCCGACCCCCGCCATGTCGAGGAGACGCTTGAGGGCTTGGCGGCGCGGGACGAGGCATTGGCCGCCAGGCTGGGCCGCGAGCCCGGCCGCCGGGAAGAACGCTGGGTGCAGCTCCTCGCCCCCGACGACTCCGAAGCGCCCAGCTACGAGCGCCCCGAGCGGCCTTCGCCCGGCGACCACCCGACCGCCCCGCCGTCGCCGTCGCTGTCGTCCCAGGTGGCGGTGCTCCAGGCCGACGTGGCGGCCCTTCGCAGGGACCTCGACGAGCTCATCGCCCGCCTGGGGTCCTAGCCGCCCCAGTAGGGATGGGCGGACGTATTGGTTGGCGTGGTGAGGATCTCGGCGCCGTGGTCGCCCACCAGGAGGGTGTGCTCGAACTGGGCCGTGCGCCGGCCGTCGGCGGTGACCGCCGTCCAGCCGTCGTCCCACATGCGGGCCTGCCACGCACCCATGGTGATCATGGGCTCGATGGTGAACGTCATGCCCGGCTCCATGGCCTCGGTGCGGGAGGCGTCGAAGTAGTGGGGCACGTAGAACCCGCTGTGGAACATCTCGCCCACGCCGTGGCCGACGAACTGACGGACCACGCCGAACCCGGCCGCCTCGGCGTGCTCCTGGATGGCCCGCCCGATCACGTTGAGCGGGCGGCCGGGAGCCACGGCGTCGATGGCCCGGGCCAGGCAGTCCCGGGTGACGGTGATGAGCCGGCGCGACGCCGGGTCCACGTCGCCCACTCCCACGGTGACGCAGGTGTCGCCGTGCACGCCGTCGATGAACAGGGTGACGTCGAGGCTGACGATGTCGCCGTCGACCAGCGCCCGGTCGTCGGGGATGCCGTGGCAGATGACCTCGTTCACCGACGTGCACAAGGACTTCGGGAACGGCTGCACCGACCCCTCGTAGTTGAGCGGGCTCGGGTAGGCGTTGCGACGCAGTGCCTCGGCGTGGCACAGGTCGTCGAGGGCGTCGGTGGTGATGCCCGGCTGGGCGGCGGCCGCCACCAGGGCCAGGGCGTCGGCCGCCTCCCGGCCGGCACGGCGCATGCGCCCGATGACGTCGGTGGACTTGACGGTGGGCTCGGCCCAGCGGTCCACCACGCCGGTCTCCGCGTAGGACGGCCGCCCGATGCCCTCGGGCACCAGCCGCCGGGGGCCGATGCGGCCGGGTCGGACAGGCTGGATGGCCGCCCGGTGGCACCGCTTGAACTTGCGCCCGCTGCCGCACCAGCACGGGTCGTTCGCCTTCACCGTCCTCATCCGGTCACCGCCCGTTGGCGCAGCCAGTGGTCGGCGAGGACGAGGCACACCATCGCCTCCACGATCGGCACGGCCCGAGGCAGCACGCACGGGTCGTGGCGGCCCTTGGCGGCGAGGGTGACGGCGTTGCCCTCGCGGTCAACCGTCTGCTGGGCCGATGCGATGGTGGCGGTGGGCTTGAACGCCACCCGCAGCACCACCGGCGCCCCGTTGGTGATGCCGCCCTGCACGCCGCCCGAGCGGTTCGACGGCGTGGTGGGCCGCCCATCGGGCCCGGACACGAACGGGTCGTTGTGGGCCAGGCCGGTGAGCAGAGTGCCGGCGAAGCCGCTGCCGATTTCGAAGCCTTTGGCCGCCGGCAGCGACAGCATTGCCTTGGCCAGGTCGGCCTCGATCTTGTCGAACACCGGCTCGCCCAGGCCGGCCGGCACGTTGCGGGCCACGCACGACACCACGCCGCCGAGCGAGTCGCCGTCGCGCCGCGCCTGCCCGATGGCGGACGTCATGGCGGCCGCCGCCTCCGGGTCGGGACAGCGCACCGGCGTGGCCTCCACGTCCTCCAGCGTCACCGTGTCGACGTCGATCTCGGCCCTGATGGCATGCACGCTGTCGACCCAGGCCAGCACCTCCACGCCGGCGACCTCGGCCAGCAGCTTGCGGGCCACCGCACCGGCCGCCACGCGGGCCGTGGTCTCCCGGGCGCTGGCCCGGCCGCCGCCCCGCCAGTCCCGCACGCCGTACTTGGCCTCGGTGGTGTAGTCGGCGTGGGAGGGGCGGTAGACGTCGCGCATGGCCTCGTAGGCGCCCGACTGGGCGTCCTTGTTGCGCACGAGCAGGGCGATGGGCGTGCCCAGGGTGACGCCCTCGAAGACCCCCGACAGGATCTCGGCCCGGTCGTCCTCGTGGCGCTGGGTGGTGAGGAGGCTCTGGCCCGGCCGGCGCCGGTCGAGATCGCGCTGGATCTCCCTCACGTCGAGGCCCAGCCGGGGCGGGCAGCCGTCGACCACGGCGCCCACCGCCGGCCCGTGTGACTCGCCGAAGGTGGTGACGCGGAACGCCTGGCCGAAGGTGCTGCCGCCCATGCCCGAAGGGTACGGGATGGGCGCAGGCCTCAGAGCGAGGTGGCCTCGGCCGGTTGGGCCTCGCCTGCCCTGGTGGCGTTGAGCGGCACCTCGCCCGGCACGTTGGGGATCTCTATCTCGGCCGTCACCGTGCCGTGGTCCTCCTCCCAGCGCACCACGTTGAGCGTGACGGCATACACGAGGAGGCGCCCGAAGAACAGCAGCCAGGCCAGGATGGCGAACACCACGCCGAGCGTGCCGTAGAGGGCCGACGTCGAGCTCACCACCCTGGGCACGTAGACGCCGCCCACCGTCTGGAGCAGCTGGAGGCCCACCGCGCCGAGTACGGCACCGGGGAGCAGGGGCTTCCACCCCACATCGCGGTTGGTGAGGACCTGGAACGTCCACAGCCAAAGGGGCACGCCGACGAGCAGGTTGCCCACGATGCCCACCGGCCATGCCGGCCCCGGTATGCGGCTGAGGAGGAAGGTCACGGCGAACGAGGCGACGAAGAGCAGGCCGGCGCCGACCAGCCAGGCCAGCCCGAACAGCTTGTCCTTCAGGCCCCGGCCAGGCGCCTGCCATACCGAGTCGAAGGCGAACTGGATGGCCGCCACCAGCCCGAGGCCCGACCACAAGAGGCCGGCGATGCCGATCACCGAGGCGGCCTTGCCGCTCTTCTCGGCGGTGGCGAAGGCCTCGCGCAGCAGCTTGGTGGTCGTGCCGTCCTGGATGCCGAGCTTGGAGATGACGGTACCGGGAAGGTCGGAGGCGTTGCTCGACACCAGGCCCAGCACGCCCACGATCGCGAGCAGCAGCGGGAACAGCGACAGGAACGCGCTGAGGGTGACTGCCGAGCCGAGATACCCGCCATGCACCTCGTTGTAGCGCTTCTGCACCTTCAGGACCGTCTCGACCCACGCCCACCGCCTGGCCAACGGACAAAGCAGACGCTCGAGCACAGTCGGAACGTACCCCCGGTGACCGGTGGGGAATCAGCCCGGGCCGGTGCCGGAGCACAGGCCCGGTGGCGCGGTACCGTCGCTGACGTGGAGCTCGACGGCATCGACCCGAGGCGGGTGCCGGCCCACATCGGTTGCGTGATGGACGGCAACGGACGGTGGGCCCGCAAGCGGGGCCTTCCCCGCACCGAGGGGCACGGAGCGGGGGAGGAGGCGCTGTTCGACGCCGTGGAGGGCGCCCTCGACCTCGGGACCCGCTGGCTGACCGTCTACGCCTTCTCCACCGAGAACTGGAAGCGCCCGGTGGACGAGGTGCGCTACCTCATGAAGTTCAACGAGTCGCTCCTGCTTCGCCGCCGCGACGAGCTGAACGAGCGGGGGGTGCGCATCCGCTTCGCCGGTCGGCGCGACTGGCGGGTGCCCCGCCGCCTCCTGCGGCGTATGGACGAGGCCCTCGAGCTCACCGCCCACAACCGCACCATGACGCTCACCATCGCCTTCAACTACGGCGGCCGGGCCGAGATCGTCGATGCGGTGCGCCGGCTCATCGAGGACGGCGTGCCCGCCGACAAGGTCGACGAGAAGGCCATCCGTTCGCGCATGTACCTGCCCGACATGCCCGACCCCGACCTCGTCATCCGCACGTCCGGCGAGTTCCGCATCTCCAACTTCCTGCTCTGGGAGCTGGCCTACAGCGAGCTGGTCTTCACCGACGTGCTGTGGCCCGATTTCCGCCGGGAGAACCTGTTCGAGGCCGTGCGGGAGTTCCAGCGCCGGGACCGCCGCTTCGGCGGCCTCGACGTCTAGTCGGGCCGGGCGGGCAACCGACGTGGCGCTGTACAGCGACCAGGGGGTGGTGCTGCGCACCATGCGCCTGGGCGAGGCCGATCGCATCGTGACCCTGGTCACCCGCGGCCACGGCAAGGTGCGGGCGGTGGCGAAAGGTGTGCGGAAGACGAAGAGCCGCTTCGGCGCCCGGCTGGAGCCACTGAGCCACGTGAGCCTGCTCCTCTACGAGGGGCGCGAACTCGACATCGTGAGCCAGGCCGAGTCGCTCGACCACTTCCGGGTCATCCGGGACGACCTCGACCGCATGGGCCGGGCCGTCTCGATGCTGGAGGCGGTGGACCAGGTAGCCCAGGAGCGCGAGCCGTCGCCCCGCCTCTACCAGCTGCTGGTGGGCGGCCTTCGGGCCATCGCGGCCAACGACACCCCGCTCGTGCTGGCCGCGTTCTTCTGGAAGTTGCTGTCCCTGGAGGGGGCCCACCCCCTGCTGGAGCAGTGCGCCACCTGCGGCACGGACGACGGACTGGCGGCCTTCGACATGGGCGAGGGCGGGGTGCTGTGCCGGTCGTGCCGCCGTGGCTCGCCGATCAGCCCCGAAGCCCTCGACCTCCTGCGCCGCATCCTGGGTGGCGGCCTGGCCGACGCCCTCGACGAGCCTCCCGGCCCCGCCAGCGTGGAGCTCGAGCACCTCGCCAACCGCTCCCTCGAGTACCACCTCGAACGCCGCCTCCGCTCCCTCGGCGTGCTCGACGGCACCGCCGCCTCTTCCCTCGCCGCCCGCCGCTGGTCCGGCGCCTGGCAGCGCAGCTCCGGCTGATACCCGAACAGACATTCGATAGGAAGCAGAATCCTGCATCAATCGGGGTCCACCGTCGCTCCGTATAACAAGAGCAGAGGAGGCCGAGATGCTGGTGATCAGTTCCGAGGGGATCTACGAGATCGACGGCGACAGCCGGATCTGCGTGGGCCGAACCGCCCTCGCCGCCGCCGGCACCAATACCCGGGCCGGCGACCGGACGAACGACGATGGGAGCCATCCCGCCCGCTAGCCCGGCCACATCCAGGTTGACCTCGCCGGCGGGACGCCTAACCTCCGCCTATGGCCGAACCAGCGCCCGAGCTGATGGAGACGATCGTCAACCTGTGCAAGCGCAGGGGGTTTGTGTTCCCGTCGAGCGAGATCTACGGCGGGTTCCGGTCCACCTACGACTACGGCCCGCTCGGCGTCCTGCTGTTGCGCAACGTGAAGGACGCGTGGTGGCGGTCGATGGTGCAGCTTCGCGACGACGTGGTGGGTATCGACGCGGCCATCCTGTCCAGCCCCAAGGTGTGGGAGGCGTCGGGCCACCTGGCCAACTTCACCGACCCGCTGGTCGACTGCCGCAGCTGCAAGGAGCGCTGGCGGGCCGACCACATCGAGGGCACCTGCCCCAACTGCGGCTCGACCGACCTCACCGAGGCCCGGCAGTTCAACATGATGTTCCAGACGTTCGTCGGCCCGGTGCAGGAGGAGTCCAACGTCGCCTACTTCCGGCCCGAGACGGCCCAGGGCATGTTCGTGAACTTCATGAACGTGTTGAATACGTCCCGCAAGAAGCCGCCGTTCGGCATCGCCCAGACGGGCAAGTCCTTCCGCAACGAGATCACGCCCGGCAACTTCGTGTTCCGCACCCGGGAGTTCGAGCAGATGGAGCTCGAGTTCTTCGTGCCCCCGGCCGACGCCGGGAAGTGGTTCGGGTACTGGACGGCCGAGCGCATGAGCTGGTACCTCGACCTCGGTATCCCCGAGGACTGGCTGCGCCTGCGCCCGCATGAGCAGGAGGAGCTGTCGCACTACTCGTCGGCCACGTCCGACGTGGAGTTCCGCTACCCGTGGGGCTGGGGCGAGCTGGAGGGCATCGCCAACCGGGGCGACTTCGACCTGAGCGCCCACGCCGCCGCCTCCGGCGAGCGCATCGAGTACTTCGACCAGGGCTCCAACGAGCGATACATACCCCACGTCATCGAACCGGCGGCTGGCGCCACCAGGGCCATGATGGCCTTCCTCCTGGCGGCCTACGACACCGACGTGGTGAACGACGAGACCCGCACCGTCCTGCGCCTCGATCCCCGCCTCGCTCCCTACAAGGTGGCCGTGCTGCCCCTGTCCAAGAAAGACACCCTCACGCCCACCGCACGCGAGGTGCTGGCGCTCCTGGCGCCCCACTGGATGGTGGACTACGACGAGACGCAGGCCATCGGCCGGCGCTACCGCCGCCAGGACGAGATCGGCACGCCACTGTGCGTCACGGTCGACTTCGACACGCTGGAGGACAAGGCGGTCACCATCCGCGACCGCGACACCCTCGAGCAGGTCCGGGTGCCGATCGAGGAGCTGGTCGACACCCTCAGGTCCCGCCTCGGCTTCTAAAGCTGACCGCCGGATGCAGCACCGTCCACATCTTTCTACCGGATGTGGACGGTGCTGGTTCGGGCGTCCCAGGAGCGTCTAGACGGTCATCCCCACCATGGGCCGGTTGAGCCGGATGGCGCCGGTGGAGCCGGCGAAGGTGGCGTCGCCGAAGGCGAAGATCCCGCCGTCCGACGCCACCAGCCAGTAGCCGTTCCCGGACGGTTCGGCCGCCATCCCGACGACCGGGCGGTTGAGCTTCAGGGCACCGGTGGAGCCGAGGAACCGGGCGTCGCCGAAGGCGAAGATCCCACCGTCGGAGGCCACCAGCCAGTAGCCCTTGCCGGTGGGTGTGGACGACATGCCCACGATGGGCTGGTTCAGCGTCAGCGCACCGGTGGAGCCGAGGAAGGCGGCGTCGCCGAAGGCGAAGATGCCACCGTCGGAGGCCACCAGCCAGTAGCCCTTGCCGGACGGGGTGGCTGCCATGCCCACCACCGGACGGTTCAGCGTCAGCGCACCGGTGGAGCCGAGGAAGGCGGCGTCGCCGAAGGCGAAGATGCCACCGTCGGAGGCGACGCTCCAGTAGCCGTTGCGGTTGGGAGTAGGCACCATCCCCACCACCGGCTTGTTGAGGCGCAGGGCACCGGTGGAGCCCAGGAACCGGTAGTCACCGAAGGAGAAGACGCCGCCGTCGGACGCAACCAACCAGTACCCGTTACCAGGGACGTTCGGGGCGGCGAACACTCCCTGCATGGCGAACTGCCCGTCCTGGAACTGGCCGGCGGCGGCGCAGCCGGCAGGGGCAAAGCAGAAGAAGTAGCCGCCGATCTCACCTTGGCCGGTGAGGTTGCGGTACACCCCGGTTCCGCCCGTGATCGTGAACGTCCCGTGCCAGCGGACCTCCTCGGCCGAGGTTTTCTCGGCCGACGCCGTCCACGTCAGGAAGATCTTGTCCTTCTGTGCATCGTCGACCGGGTCGGTGCCGGCGATGGCCCCGCCGGTGCGCTTGCACGCGGTCATGGTTCCCGTGCCATCGAGGCGGAAGGCCCCGTCCGCCAGCGCCGTGACGTTGAACTCGAGCGGGTGCATGCGCGTCGACGCCGGTGACCGGCTCCCCGGGAGGCGGGAATTATAGGTCGTGAGGTTGGTGGCGATGTTGTTCACGGGGGCGTTGCCGGTGCACGGGATCCCTGCGTACCGGAACGGGCCGCCAGCGCTCGCCCCGTTCCACGGCGCCGCCGGGAGCGGGACCTGGGAGCCGCCGGGTGTCGACGTGGTGTGCACCATCTGCATGAGCGAGAAGGGGTCCCTGCCCGTCGGCGGGGTCGGGAGCACGGGTGCAGGGGTGGTGGTGGCGGTGACGCCGGGCACGGTGGGGTCGCTGTACGTGCCGTTCATCACCAGCTGGCCGTCCCGGTACTGGCCGAGGTTGGCACAGCCCTCAAGGGCGAAGCAGAAGAAGTACCCGCTGATCTGGCCCTTCCCCGACAGGTCCTGATAGACGCCGGTGCCACCGGTGAGGGTGAAGCTCCCCCGCCAGCGCACCTCCTCGGGTGACGTCTTCTCGGCAATTGCCGTCCAGGTCAGGAATATCTTGTCCTTGCTGGCGTCCGGGACGGGATCGGGCGTGGCTGTCGGCCCACCCGCGAGCTTGCACACCGTCAGCGTGGTCTTGCCGTCCAACCGGAAGGTGCCCGGGGGGCCCTGGGGCGTTGCGTTGAACTCGAGGGGTTGCATCCGCGTCGACGCGGGGGACCGACTCCCGGGCAGCCGCGTGTTGTACGTGGTGAGGTCTGTGGCGATGTTGTTGACCGGGGCGTTGCCGTTGCAGGCGATGCCGGAGTAGCGGAACGGTCCGCCGGCGCTGGCACCGTCCCACGCGTTCGCCTCCAATGGGATCGCTGATCCGCTCGGAGCCGATGTCGTGTGCACCATCTGGATGAGCGAGAAGGCGCCGTTCACGCCTGGGGCCGTCTGGGCCTGCGCCACGGTCGGCACAGCGGCCGCTGCCAGCCCGACCAGCACCGCCAGCACCATCTGGAACCCACGCGCGAGCGGCGTCGGGCACTTCTTCATGTTCGGTCTCCGATCGGTACGGCACGAGGCCACGCCTTGGCGTCTCGGGGAGCCTTGTACCGCTTTCCCAGGGGCTGAAACCTTTCCTGACGGACCGGGAATGTTCGGTGATGCCCGCCGGGCCTCGGTCAGCCTCCCGGCGGAAGCGGTGGCGGTTGGGCGCCGGGGCCGGAGGAGGAGCAGAGGGCGCGGGCGGTTCCACACGTCCTCGGAGCCCCCCGAGACGGTATCCGCGCCCGGCCGGCCGAAGACCGGCGCCGGATAGGCTCGCCCCCATGTCCCTCGTGTTTCCCTTTGATCACAAGCACCGCGTCTCCCCGATGAGTCTGAAGGACCTGCTCGGAGGGAAGGGCGCCAACCTGGCCGAGATGACGTCGGTGCTGAAGCTCCCGGTGCCGCCGGGGTTCACCATCACCACCGACGCGTGCCGCGCCTACATGGACGCGGGCTGGCCGGACGGCCTCGACAAGGAGGCCGACAAGCAGGTCAAGAAACTCGAGAAGGCGATGAAGAAGAAGCTGGGCGACGCCAAGGACCCGCTGCTCGTCAGCGTGCGGTCGGGCGCCAAGTTCTCCATGCCCGGGATGATGGACACGGTCCTCAACCTGGGCCTCAACGACGCGTCGGTGGAGGGCCTGGCCAAGCAGACCGATGAGCGCTTCGCCTACGACTCCTACCGCCGCTTCGTGGCCATGTACGGCCGCATCGTGCAGGGCGTCGAGGGCCATGAGTTCGATCGCCTGCTCGACGAGGCCAAGGCGACCGACGGCGTCATCGCCGACTCGGAGATCACGCCGTCCACCCTGCGCAAGCTGGTCGAGCAGGAGAAGGACGTCGTCGAGCGCGAGACCGGGGCACCGTTCCCGCAGGACCCCAAGGCCCAGATGCGGGGCGCCATCGAGGCCGTCTTCGCATCGTGGAACGGTCCCCGCGCCATCGCCTACCGGGTTCGTGAGCGCATCGCCCACGACCTCGGCACCGCCGTCAACGTCCAGGCCATGGTGTTCGGCAACCGCGACGACAACTCGGGCACCGGTGTGGGCTTCACCCGCGACCCGGCCACGGGCGAGGCGGGCGCCTACGGCGACTTCCTGGTCAACGCCCAGGGCGAGGACGTGGTGGCGGGCATCCGCAACACCGAGCCGCTGGCGGCCATGAGGACCCGCTTTCCCAAGATCCACAAGGAACTGCTGGCGATCTTCGAGCGGCTCGAGGCGCACTACCGGGACATGTGCGACACCGAGTTCACCATCGACCAGGGCAAGCTCTGGATGCTGCAGACGCGGGTGGGCAAGCGCACCGGCGTGGCCGCCCTGCGCATGGCAGTCGACATGACCAAGGGCCGCAAGTGGAAAATCACGCCCGAGGAGGCGCTGCTGCGGGTCACCGCCGAGCACCTCGACCAGGTGCTGCACCCCCAGATCACCGGCAGGAACCTGAACGTCATCGCCAAGGGCCTCGCCGCCTCCCCCGGTGGCGCCGTGGGTCGCGCCTACTTCACGGCTGACGACGCGGCGGCGGCGGCGGAGCGGGGCGAGAAGGTCGTGCTGGTGCGCAGCGAGACGTCGCCCGAGGACGTGCACGGCATGATCGCGGCCGAGGGCATCCTCACCGCCCGGGGCGGCCTGGTGAGTCACGCCGCCGTGGTGGCCCGCGGATGGGGCAAGCCGGCCGTCGTGGGCGCCGAGTCGGTGCGCATCTCCGGCAAGTCGTTCACGGCCGGCGGCGTCACTGTCAACGAGGGCGACGTCATCGCCGTCGACGGCACGACCGGTCGTGTGCTGCTCGGTGAGGTCACGCTCACCCAGGCCGAGCCGCCGCCCCAGTTCGCCACGATCCTCGGCTGGGCCGACAAGGTGCGCAAGGGCCGTATGGCCGTGCGCGCCAACGCCGACACCGGTCCTGACGCGGCCAACGCCCGCAAGTTCGGGGCCGAGGGGATCGGGCTGTGCCGCACCGAGCACATGTTCCTCGGCGAGGACCGACTGCCCGTGGTGCGGGCCATGATCCTGGCCGACACGCCCGAGGCCGAGTCCGCTGCGTTGGAGCAGTTGCTGGCCGTGCAGAAGGCCGACTTCGAAGAGATCCTCGAGGCGATGGACGGCCTGCCCGTCACCGTCCGCCTGCTCGACCCGCCGCTGCACGAATTCCTGCCGTCCACCGAGGAGCTGGCCATTAAGGAGGCCACGACCGGCCTGTCGGCCGACGAGAAGGTGCTGTACCAGGCGGCCCGCCACTGGGAGGAGTTCAACCCCATGCTCGGCACCCGGGGCGTGCGCCTCGGGGTCCTGAAGCCTGGCTTGTACGCCATGCAGGTGCGGGCTCTCATGGAGGCGGCCGCCGCCCGGGTGGCCAAGAAGGGCAAGCCGGTGGTGGAGATCATGATCCCCCTCACCGTGAGCCGGGAGGAGCTGGCCCTGGCCCGCTCGTGGGCGGTGGACGCGGTCGCCGAGGCGACGAAGGGCGTCAAGCAGCCCATCGACGTGCAGATCGGCACCATGGTGGAGACACCCCGCGCCGCCCTGTGCGCCGGCGAGCTGGCCACCGAGGCCGACTTCTTCTCCTTCGGCACCAACGACCTCACCCAGATGGTGTTCGGCTTCAGCCGGGACGACATCGAGGGCCGCATCATGAGCGTCTACCTGGAGGAGGGCCTCCTCAAGCGCAACCCCTTCGAGACCATCGACCCGCCCGGCGTGGGCTCGCTGGTCAAGATCGCCGCCGCCCAGGGTCGCGAGGCCAAGCCGGGCCTGAAGCTCGGTGTGTGCGGCGAGCACGGCGGCGACCCCGAGTCCATCGCCCTTTTCGTGGAGGCCGGCCTCGACTACGTGAGCTGCTCGCCCTTCCGGGTGCCCATCGCCCGCCTGGCGTCCGCCCAGGCCCTTCTGCGGGCAGACGGCGCCACGGGGTAGACCGCGCCGCCGGCGGCCAGCCGCCGCCGGCTGCACTGGTCAGCCGATCGGTACCGGGTCGGCCGTACTTGGCAGACCGGAGGAGGCCTGGGACCGCTCCCGCCGGCGAGAGGCCGACTGCCGGCCGAACTGGTCAGCGGACCAGTGCCACCGCGGCACCGATCGGCTGACCAGAGGGGCCGCCGGTCGCCGTCGCCGTCGCCGCCGGCGACGCGAGGCGGTACCGTCCCCCTCCGTGGGTATCGTCGACGAGGACGTCGCCCGCGTGCGGGCCGCGACCGACTTCGTGCAGGTGGCGTCGGAACACCTGGCCCTCAAGCGGGTAGGGCAGCGGTGGGTGGGCCTGTGCCCGTTCCACGCCGAGAAGTCCGCTTCCTTCTCGATCAACGCCAACGAGGGCCTGTACTACTGCTTCGGCTGCCAGGCCAAGGGCGACGTCATCACCTTCGTGCGGGAGGTCGAGCACCTCGACTTCGTGGGCGCGGTGGAGCGGCTGGCCGGCAAGGCCGGTATCGAGCTGCGCTACGACGAGGCGCGCGAGGGCCAGGACCGCCAGCGCAAGTCCCGCCTGATCGAGGCCATAGAGCGGGCGGTCGAGTGGTACCACCAGCGCCTCCTGACCGGTCGTGACGCCGCTGCTGCGCGCGGCTACCTGCGGTCGAGGGGCTACGACGGTGACGTGGTGCGGGCCTTCCGGATGGGGTGGGCGCCCGACGACTGGGACGCGTTGGCCAAGGCCCTCCGCCTGCCCGACGAGGTCCTGAAGGACACGGGGCTCGGCTTCGTCAACCGTCGCGGCAACCAGCAGGACAGCTTCCGGGGCAGGGTGCTGTTCCCGATCTTCGACGCCGCCGGCAAGCCGGTGGCCTTCGGCGGCCGCAACATGCCCGGCGCCGACGGGCCCAAGTACAAGAACTCGCCGGAGACGCCCATCTACTCCAAGAGCCGCACGCTGTATGCCCTCAACTGGGCCAAGGGCGAGGTGGTGAGCAGCGGCGAGGTGGTGGTGTGCGAGGGCTACACCGACGTCATCGGGTTCTTCGGCGCCGGCGTGCGCCGGGCCGTCGCCACGTGCGGGACGGCGCTGGCCGACGAGCACTTCCGCATGCTCAAGAACTTCGCCCGCCGCATCGTGCTGGCCTATGACGCCGACAGCGCGGGCCAGGCGGCAGCCGAGCGCTTCTACGAGTGGGAGCGGCGCTACGAGGTCGACGTGGCCGTGATCGCCCTGCCGCCCGGGTCGGACCCCGGGGAGCTGGCGCGGGAAGATCCCGAAGGCCTGGCAAAGGCGGTCGCCGAGGCCAAGCCGTTCCTTGCCTTCCGCCTCGACCGGGTGCTGGACGCAGCCAACCTGCGTACCCTTGAGGGGCGGGCCCGGGCGGCCGAGGCGGCCATGGGCGTCATCGCCGAGCACCCGAGCGAGCTGGTGCGGGACCAGTACCTGATGCAGGTCGCCGACCGCTGTCGCATCGACGCCGACCAGCTTCGGCGTGGGACCTTCGTCGCGCGGTCGTCGTCACCGTCGCGCGCCGAGGGCGGCACGCCGGTGCCGGGCCGCATGGACCCGGGCGGCCCGGAGCTGGAGGCCCTGCGCCTGGCCGTCCACCGCCGTGCCGAGGTTGCCGGCCGGCTGCGGGCCGTCCTGTTCGCCGACGAGCGAAACCTGGCCGCCTTCTCGGCGTTGTCGACCTCGGCCACCGTGCATGATGCCATCACCGCCGCCGACCCTGGCGCCGCCGACCTGCTGCAGCGATTGGCGGTCGAGGAGTCGTCGGCTGAGGTGGACGACGTGCTCACCCAGCTCGTCCGCCGGGCGGCGCAGCGGGCACTGGGGGAGCTGGAGGCGGATGCCCGGGCCAACCCGGACGAGGCCCTGGGGCTGGCCGCCACCATGACGTGGCTCAAGGTCACCCTCGAGGACCTTCCGGACGCCGAGGCCGCTGACCGATTGGTAGCGTGGCTGGTGCAATGGGGTGAGGAGGCCCGGTGACGATCCCCCTTCCCGACGAGGTCCCGGCCGACGATTTCGCCCGCCTGCTCGAGGCGGGACGCTCCCGCGGGAGCCTCACCAGTGACGACCTGATGCTCGTGCTGGGGAAGGTCGAACTCAGCCCCGAGCTGATCGACGCGGTGGTGGCACGGGTTCGGGCCGAGGGCATCGTCTACGACGACGACGTGGTGGTCGAGGTAGATCCGGAGGCCGACCCCGAGCTGGCCCAGATCCTCGCCATCGAACCGGACGCGGTCGTCGACGAGCCCGCGGTCGCGGTGGAAGTGGTGGCCGAGCCCGCACCGCCGCCCCCGCCCCCGGTTGCCCGCATCCGGCCGGCGCCGGCGCCGAAGGGCCGTGCGCAGGGCGGCGGGGCAGCGGCAGCGGCCGAGTACGTGGACGCCGACTCCCGAACGGCAGGCGTGGGCGAAGACCCCGTCCGCACGTACCTCAAGGAGATCGGCAAGGTGCCGTTGCTCACCGGCGCCCAGGAAGTGGTGCTGGCCCAACGAATCGAACGGGGGTTGGAGGCGGCCGCTTCCCTGCGGGCCCTCGAGGGGGAGTTCGGCGATCCCGAGCTCGTCCCGAGCGACTTGCGCCGACCACTGGCCCGCGGCGAGGGCGACGGCCGGGTGGCCACCCAGCAGCTGATCAACGCCAACCTGCGGCTGGTGGTGTCGATCGCCAAGCGATACCGCAACCGGGGAATGCTCTTCCTCGACTTGATCCAGGAGGGGAACCTCGGCCTCATGCGGGCGGTCGACAAGTTCGACTACACCAAGGGCTTCAAGTTCTCGACTTACGCCACGTGGTGGATCCGCCAGGCCATCACCAGGGCCATCGCCGACCAGGCTCGCACCATCCGCATCCCGGTCCACATGGTGGAGACGATCAACAAGGTCGCCCGCGTTCAGCGCCAGCTGGTGCAGGAGAACGGGCGGGAGCCGACGCTCGAGGAGCTCTCCGCCCGGACTGAGATGACGCCGGCCCGGGTGCGGGAGGTGCTGCGCATCAGCCAGGACACTGTCTCCCTCGAACAGCCCATGGGCGACGAGGACTTCAGCCTGGGCGACGTCATCGAGGACCAGTCGGCCATCGTGCCCGCCGATGCCGCCGCCCGTGCCCTCCTGAACGAGGCGGTGAAGCAGGCGCTGGCCGAGCTGTCGGAGCGCGAGCAGCTGGTGGTGCGGTTGCGCTTCGGGATCGACGACGGTCAGGTGCGGACGCTCGAGGAGGTCGGCAAGGAGTTCGGTGTCACCCGCGAGCGGATCCGCCAGATCGAGTCGAAGGTGCTGGCCAAGCTCCGCCACCCGATCCGCAGCCAGCGGCTGCGGGACTATTTGGACGACGAGTAGCGGCGACGGGTAGAGCGCCATCGTTCGGCCGGCCGGCGTCAGCCCGTCGGTGGCGCCAGCCGCGGCCGGCGTCGGCCAGTCGGTCCGGCGCCAGCTGGGCGGTCGGTCGATTCGGGCGACTGGTCGGCCGGCTGCGTCGCCGACCAGCTCATCGGTTGGTCGGCTGGTCGGCGTCGGTCGTAGGGGCGGCCTCGTGCGCGGAGCGTTGTGCCTGGCGCCGGAAGGTCGGGCCGGAGGGTTGGGCTAGGGCAGCGGGCCGGTGGGTGGCGGCAGGAAGTCAGCCCCTGCCGGCGCCGTGGCCGCCACGGGGGCGTCGCCGTTGGTTTGTGAATCGACGACCTCCCGAGCCTTGGCCACCCCGGTGTCCACCGCGTCGTGGACCTTCTCGGTGGCGGCTTCGTAGGCGTCGGACCGCTTGACCCTGGCGATGGTGCGGTTGATCTGCTCGTAGCGCTCGCGCCCGGCCCTGGACCCCAGGTAGTAGCCGGATCCGAAGCCGACGAGCAGTCCCAGTCGGAATCTCATGTCCGGTTCTTACCCCGTGGACCCTCCTGCCACAACCGAGCGGTCGATTTCGGGTAGGTCGGCGCCGTGGTCGCTGCTACCGTGACCGAGTTCGGTCCGGGGTAGCTCAATTGGCAGAGCATCTGACTGTTAATCAGAGGGTTCTGGGTTCGAGTCCCAGCCCCGGAGCCAGCAGAAATGTGGTCTGACCAGGGGGTTTGCAGGTCACAGAAGCCCGATAGAAGCGGCTCGTGGCGCGTTCCCAGGCGCGTTTCCCGCCTTGATACACCCTGGCGATAAACTCCGGATGGTCTCTGATAAACTCCTGAGCCATGGCCGGCTTGGCGGAGGAACGGTTCCGGGCGAAGGTCGACGAGCGCGGCGACCACGACGTGTGGACGGGCGCGAGGGACGCCTCGGGCACCGGGTTGGTCCGCATCGATGGGAGGCTGCGCACTGTGCAGCGAGCAGCCTGGGAGTTCGCTCACGGTTCGCTGGCCGCCGGAGAACGGGTCCTGGCATGCGTGGAGAACAAGGCGTGTGTTCGAGTGAGCCATCTTCGCCTCGCCCCGCCCACCGGCGATCGCACCCGCCGGCGCCGGGGGAGCGGTTCGCTGCGTGAGGTCCAGCCGGGCGTCTGGCGCCTCGCTGTCAGCGATGGCCCCGGCCAAGGCGGGCAGGCCAGGCGTCGCTTCCGCACCGTCTGCGGCACACGCCAGGACGCCGACGAGGCCCTTCGGCTGATCTCGGAGACCACGAATCATCCGACCAGGCTCGGCGACCTGCGCGTACGCGAGCTCCTTGACCGCTACGTCGACTGGCTCGACGACGCCGACGCCGTGCCAGCCCGCCAGGCTGCCGACACACTCATCGAGCCGCACATCGGGCGCGACTTCGCCGTCCTCCTCGACTATGGCGACGTCGCTGACCTCTTGCGGCGACTGCACGCGACCGGTGTGGCGCGGGCGGAACTGCGCAGTGCGCTGGACCTGCTCAAGGGTGCCTATCGGTGGGCCCGCAGCCAACGCTGGACAAGCGTTGATCCCACGACGGACGTGGTGCTCCGCGACATCGTCGGGTGACCGGACGCGGTGTGAGTCTCGAGCCAGATCTGTAGCGCCCCTGATCGGCACATTCCGACGCTCCGTAAGGGAATAGACAGCACTGGTGAGGAGCGCGTTTTGAGACGCTGTCGTCTGCGAGACGAGGACCATAAGATCGTCCCATCATTGCGGTGGGCGAATGCTCGACAGTTGAAGTGCGGTCTGCGGATCGCACGACAGCTCGCCAGGCTCCATCTGCACCCGGCTCGGACGCCCCACAGTGACGTGGCCGCCGATGCGAGCGCCCAGCAAGCAATGCCGGCCGTCCGGCTCCCAAAGCGAGACCCCCACGTCGACCCCGTTGACCGCTGTCTCCACGGTGGGGAGCAGATCTGTAAGTCCGGTGTTGGGATCGACTCCGGGCGCCGGGAGTCCGAACGTCACCCTCGCTTTGACATCTTCCGGGCTGGGCAAAACGGGTAGGGCCGCCAGCAGTTCCTTGAGGGTGCCGTCAAAGCCCTGGGGAATGACGACTCGCTGCTTCGGCGCAAGCGGGGCGGGGACGATCGGGCTGGCTCCGGTCGGACAGTTCATGCGCCGTGGGCTCCTGGTCTGGCCGTAGTAGCTGAACTCCGCCTCATAACAGGCGATGATCGGTTCGCTGCTGGAGAACTGGCTGAACCCGGCCTCGATTTGGACTCGAAAGACCAAGCGGGCGAGCGGGTCCCCCAGCTTGCCGGCCCGCAGTTCCTCGACCTCGACCACCGTGAGGCGCGAGTCTCTGCCCGCGGCCGTGGCCAGTGCGGCGCGGACGAACCCGTCCGCCGAGTCTTGACGCGGGGAACCGATCGCCGTCGCCACAACCGTCGCTATCCGGTCTGTCTCGGCGTTCCCGGGCGCAATCGAGCAGGAGGCCAAGACCCCGATCAGGGCGAGCCCACACAGACCCCGGCACAAGGAGCGGACGCCGGCAGTCGCGCTCACGCCGGTTCCCTCATGGAGCACTCGCATCCGTAGAGACGGGGAGACGGGGGTTCGACAAACGAATCACACCACTCCGCCGGCCCCGAGCGGCACGCCGGTTCACCGGGTGCCGCGCAGAAACTGCTCGAGGATCGGCCCGGCCGTCCGGGAGCCGGAGGCGCCGTCCTCGACGAAGACGGCGACAGCCAGATCACCGTGGATAGCGATCATCCAGGCATGGGTGCGGGGCGGCTGCTCCTCGCCGAACTCGGCGGTGCCGGTCTTGGCTGCCACCGGGTCCCCGGGGACGTCGCCCAGAAAGGCGGCGCTGCCATCGGTGACCACGGCGCGCATCAGCTCCCGGAGCTGTTGGGCTTCAGCTGGACCAAGCGGACGTGCGACCTTGGCCGGTTTCTGGGGGCTGTCCTGCAGCAGACGAGGCGCCACCAGCTCGCCTCGGGCGATAGAGGCGGCCACGACGGCCATGGCCAGTGGAGAGGCCTGGACCCGACCCTGGCCGATCATCGACGCCGCGTGATCAGTCTTGGCGGCCTGCACGGGGACCGCGCCGGCGAAGGACGGCACGCCGAGGTCGCGCTCGACTCCAATGCCGAGCCCGGAGGCAGCCTCGGACAGTGCTGCCTGCGACACCTTGTCGGCCTCGGCGATCATGGCCGTGTTGCAGGAGTTGGCGACTGCCGCACGCAACGGGATCCCACCGAGGGCGCCGGGCGGATAGTCGTCGTAGTTCTTGAACGACCTACCGTCGACGGTGATCGTCGGCGTGCACGGAACGACGCTGTCGGGGGCGAGCCCGGCCCGGAGCAGTCCCAACGTGGTGACCACCTTGAACGACGATCCGGGGGCGTAGCGGCCCACCATGGCGGTGGAGTACCCCTTCCCACCGGGGCCGCTGGCGGCGGCGAGGACATCACCGGTCGAGGGCCGCACAGCCACGATGGCGCTCGGTGACGTGACGGGCGCCAGGAGGTTCTCCGCCAGGGTCTGCAGGGCGACCTCCAGCGTCGTCACCACCGGCAGGCCCGGTACCGGTTCACGACGGAGGAGCTCCCGTGGCTTGGCGTCGCTGCCGGTGGGCGCCGCCGCCTGCACGACCACGCCGGCCTGGCCGCGCAGCTGTGGATCATGACTCTTCTGCAGGCCCGAGAGGCCGGCGCTGTCGCCGGCGCTGAGACGGCCTTTGGACTCGCCGATCGCCTCCGCTGTCGCTTCCCCGACGGTGCCGAGGATCGGACGGGCGAACTCCTTGGTCGGGGCCAGCGGGAGCGAACCGGGGATCTGGGCGGCGCCTGGGATCGAGGCGATCTTGGCGCCGTCCGGAGGATTGGGCCCATCGGGGCGCACTACCAGCGCCTCGACGAAGGCCTTCGCACCAGCGGCGGTGACCCGCTGGGAAAACGCCACGGGGTCGACACCGACGAGGCTGGCCAACGAGTCGGCGGAGGCGGCAGCGAGCTCGGCTGCGACCTTGGTCTTGTCGATGCCGATCCTGACCACCGGTCGATCTGTGACAAGGGCAACGCCGCCGGCGCCGAGGATGCCCGCCCGCTTGGCCTCGACCGACTGCACCACGAGCCCTTCCCCCGGGGCCAGGCTGGGCTCCAACAGGGCCGGCGACCACCCGACCGCCCAGATCTTGCCGCGGCGGGTGAGTTCGGCCGTCGTCGTGTAGGCCCAGTCCTGGTCGCTTCCGTCGAAGTCCCATTCGAGCGAGAGGATGGCGGTGGCTGTGTCCTTGTCCCTTCCAACCTGGGTGCTCCGAACGCGCACGGACGGACGGAGTTCACCCATGCCCTCCGCCGCCGTCGAGAGCTCCCGGTCCGCCTGGGTGGCCGTGACACCGGTGAACGCCACGTCGCTTAGATCCAGAGACGACAGACCCTCCGCCAGGGCGCGTGCGGCTGCATCCGGCTTCGCCCGCTCCCAGCTGCACCCAGCCAGCCCGGCCACCAGGATCGCCGCCACCAGGGCCAAACGACGACGTCGCCACCCGCCGGCACCCCGGTCATCACCGATGACCCCATCCCGGCGATGCCGTGGCGTGCGAGATGCCCAGTTCGTTTGCGTCGGTATTCCGAGCCCGCCCGGCGTGGCCCGGCGTCGTGGTTCTCCGATGGTGTGGAGCCGGAAGGATCGCATCAGTGATTCCCGTCGGAGTGGCCTCGCTTTGGCGCCGCAGCGCCCAGACCACTTTCCATACGGTAGGGTATGTATGTGCCCCTGTCAAAAGCCGACTGGATCAAGGCGGCCCTCGTGGCCCTGGAACGCGACGGCCTCGGCGGCGTCGCGGTCGAACCGTTGGCCCGCCAGTTGGGTGCCACCAAGGGCAGCTTCTACTGGCATTTCGCCGACCGGGGCGCGTTGCTCACCGGCACCCTCGAACTGTGGGAACGGCGTGACACCACCGAGGTGATCGACCGTATCCGAGCCCTTCCCGATCCCCATGAGCGGCTGGCCGCCCTGGGGACCGACGCCTACGCAGGGGCGGCCCGAGGCAATGCCCACACCGCTGTTCTCGCCGGCGCCTCCGACCCCCGGGTCCAGGCCGTGCTCGAGCGTGTCACCCGGACCCGACTGGACTTCGTGGAGCGGCTCTACCTCGAGTTGGGCGTGGCGGCAGGCCAGGCACGGCGCCACGCCCGCCTCGCCTACGCCCTCTACCTCGGGATCGGAGCGGTGCGCCGCGCCGACCCCGACGGCGATCCAGCCGGCGCGGAGCTCAGCGCCTACCTCGACCTTGCCCTCGACATCATGATGCCGCCGGAGCCGGCGTTCGAAGAGTTCTAGCGGTCGCACGCCGTCGTACGACGAGGCGGTCTCAAGCACCACCCGCAGAAGGAGAGTGCACCATGACCAATGCCATCGTCACCGAGACCCAGCGACCCCGGCGGGCGCCTCAGCCGGACAGGGTGAGTCCGGACGAGCTTCGAGGCAGGTCCGCCGGGGTGACTGTGTGCGCCGCCATGGGCCTGGCGTGGATGGCCTCGGCCCTGGGTGGGCTCAACGGCATCGTCGCCGTTCCTGTCCTGGTCGCCGGCGTCGCGATCGCCGCCGTGCTGCTGAGGGGGGCCCGACGCATCCGCAGGTCCGCCACTGCGCAGCCCGTTTCGGCGACCAGTGGAACCGATCTCGGATCGGTGAGACGGCGCTTCAACCTGGTGGTCGCAGGCGAGTGCATCGCCATCGGTGTGGCCCTCAACCTGCTCATCCATACCGACCACCGTCGGTGGATCCCTACCGCGATCTGTGCCGTGGTCGGCCTGCACTTCGTCCCTCTGGCCCGACTATTCAACGTCCCGCTGTACTACGCCACCGCCGGCGCACTGTGCCTGGTGGCCGCAACCACCGTCATCGTCGGGGCATTCGGTGGGCCGGAGAGTGTGTGGCAGCTGCTGCCCGGGTTCGGGGCTGCGCTCGCCTTGTGGATCACCGGGGCGAGGCTGCTAGCGGGCACGACATGACGGAGCTCGCACCCATCCCCACCCGCCCTCGGGGCGAGCAGCACGCCAGGGTGCCCGCGGCCGCTTCGTCCCCCGGCCGCCGCCGGGGCGGGCTCAGGCTGGCCCAGCTGGCAGGCATCGTCGGAGTGCTGTTTGCCGCCTTCAGCGTGTACTGGGGACTGGGTGGCACATGGCTGGTCAGCACCATCAGCGGGTCACTCGCCGAGAAGAGCCGTGCCGGTCAGGCGAACCTGCTCGTCGGCGCCTGGATACCAGCGATCCTCAAGCTCGCCGCCGCCGTGGTGCCGCTGCTGGCCGTTCGCCGGCTGTCCGGGTCCCGGCCCACCAGGTCAACGCGGCGACGAATCATCTGGATCCTGGCATGGCTCGAAGCAGGGTTCTTGACCCTCTACGGTTTGGTGCTGACCGGCGTTGGACTGCTGATCCAGGCCGATGTCATCCAGCCATCGGCCCCCGATCATCGGGCGCTGGCGTGGCACGCCTACCTGTGGGATCCCTGGTTCCTCGTGTGGGGGCTTCTTGTGCTCGCCGCCCTCGTGCGCAGCCGCCAAAAGCTCGTGAGCCGGCTGGAATACGGCTCGGGGGCAGTGGCAATGCGGTACGAGCCGAGACGGTAGCCACGGCTGCTAGCGCGACTCCGGCCTCACCGCCGTCAGCTACTCAGCCCCGACCAGCTGCGCGGTCACCTTGCGAGCTTCGAGCTCCTCTGATCTGAGGGAGTAAGGGCCTGCTCCGGAACGTCGGGTGTCGGACGGCGATCATCCCCCGCGTGTGAATCGCCCGCCGCAGCGCGGATCTGGTGTGCCCTTGTCAGGCCACCGGCCCGGTTGGTCTGCAGGTCAGTCCAGGAGCTGGTCGAGCAGCCAGCTCGGCCCGACGACCTCGGCGTTGGCGGCTCGGACCCGCTTGGCCAGTTCACGGTCGGCCGTGACCACGATCACCCAGCGGTGGGCCTCGGCGATGGCGGCGATCGTGTCGTCCCCCTCACCGGGCGCATGCACAACCTCCACGCCGTCCACCTCCGCCTCGTCGGCTCCCGCCCGGGCTCGGCCCTCGAGCACGACGGTCACGGGCGGGTCCAGCCGTCCCGCGGTCACCGTTGTCCGCACTCGTTCGGTGAAGAGTCGTGTCGCGCCTGGACGATCGCGCCACCAGCCGGTTGGCCGAGACCCGATCACGTTGGCTGCGTCGATCACCAGCATCCCGACAGCGTCGCGCCGTCCCGCATCGACCGGGAAGGTGCCATCCAGCGGGGAGGCGGCTATCGCTCGAGGTAGTGGGCGAGGTTCCTCAGGGAGGAGGCGAGCCCCGCGGCGTGAGCCTTCGCGGTGATGCCGTCTGGGACGTCGTCGGCAGTGATGTCGACCCTCGCCCCTCCGTCGTCGGCGGTGACCTCCCAGGTCATGGTCATCGTGCCGGCGTGGAGGGGATCATCGGAGACGAAGTCCACCGCCTGTACGACCCGCACACCGGGGACAATGTCGACGAAGCGAGCCTCCACGATGTCGGAATCGGCGCTGGCCTTGCCCTGTGAGGCAGAGGCGTCGGCGTAGGTCAAGACCATTCGATACGACCCGCCGGGCCGCAGATCGAACCGCTCGATCCTGGCGCTCATCCCGTCAGGAGGAAGCCATGCCGCCAGGGCCTCGGGATCGACGAAGGCGGCATAGACCCGGTCCGGGGGGGCGGCGATCACCCGCGACGCCCTATCGGTGCGAGGCATGGCGTGATGCTTGCACGGCGATGGAGCACAAGGGGTCGGTCGCCCGGTGAACAATGTCGGCATGGACCCCGTGAACAGTTTCGACGAGCAGCGGCCACCTGGGACGACGACCCTGCCCACGTCGAGCGTGCCCGGGTGGTCGCCGCTGCCATTCGCGACGCGGTGCCACTCGCCCCGTCGGTCCGCCTCCTCGAGTGCGGCGCCGGGACGGGCCTGGTGTCGCAGGCGCTGTGTGACACGGTCGGTCCGGTCACGGTGGCGGATACCTCGGCTGGCATGCGCAAGGAGGACAAGGTGGCAGCGGGTGTGATCGCGCACGCCCGAGTCTGGGATCTTGATCTCGCGTCGGCGCGGCAGCCCGCATCCGAGGAGAGGTTCGACCTCATCGTCACGGTCCTGGCGCTGCACCACCTTTCCCGACTGGAGCCAGTGTTGTCGAATTTCGCCACCTTTCTCGCCGAGGGCGGTCACCTGGTGGTCGTCGACCTCGACGAAGAGGATGGAACATTCCACGGAGACGGCTTCGACGGCCACCATGGGTTCGATCACGATGCGCTGGCCAACGACCTGCGCAAAGCCGGCTTCCCCAACGTCTCCTTCCAGCGATGCCACCAGATCGTTCGGGACGGGCGCATCTACCCCCTCTTTCTCGCCACCGCCACACGCACGTAGGCACGCCCTCGCCCCCCTGGACCCACGGCGCTGGCGGCTCGGGCTGGTCGATCCGCATGCCGACCTCGACGTGACGACGCTGTGCACGGCCTCCTGGTACGACAGGCCTTGGAGATCCCATTCCGGCGAACTGGCTCACCCGTTACGGCTGCGCTGGCATGGAAGGCGATTGGCGGCAGGATCGCTCCGAGCGACCCACCTGGCAAGGAGGCCTGACCAGCCATCGCAGGTGACGGAGAGCGCGGACAGCATGCACCCGATCCCTCTCGTGTCGACGACCCCGGGGCTTCGGTCGCAGGTCGATCGGCGATGGCCTGAGACACTTGGATCGTGGCGACGAGGCTTTGGTCGGTGGTCTTCGATTCGCCAAGCCCCCGGGACTTGGCGGACTGGTGGGCGGCGGCCCTGGGAGGGAGCGTCGTGCCCCCGACTGAGTACGACGCCGAGGTGGTTTGTCGCCATGACCCGGAGGTTCCCCGCCTTGGCTTCGAGCATGTGCCCGACCTGAAGGTGGTGAAGAACCGGGTTCACCTTGACCTGGCCTCCGCGTCGGCTGTCGATCAGACCGCCACCGTCGACCGGCTCCGCCGGATGGGCGCCACCTTGGTGGAGCCATGGAACACTGACGTGCCTTGGGTCGTGCTTGCCGACGTCGAGGACAACGAGTTCTGCGTGCTCGAACCGAGGGACCGCTATGGCGGGGCCGGCACCTTGGCGGCCATCGTGGTCGATGTCGCCGACCCGGTCCGGCTTGGCGACTTCTACGCTGCGGCTACCGGGCTGGTCGTGGTGGAGAGCGGAGGCGGCGTGAGGTCGCTCCATCGCCCCGGCGGTCGACTTCCCGATCTCGACCTCGTGGAAGTACACGATATGAAGGCCGCGAAGAACCGGGTGCACCTCGACCTGGCACCGTGTGACGAAGCGGATACCGATGGCGAGGCGGATCGCCTGCGTGCGTTCGGCGCGAGCGATGTCGACGTCGGTCAGCCCTCCACGGCATCCTGGCGGGTGCTCGCCGACGTCGAGGGCAACGAGTTCTGCGTCCTGTCACCCCGCTGAGTAGGCCCTTGGCTCTGCGCCTCAGGGAAGAAGCACGGTCTTGCCGACGGTGGCTCGGTTCTCGATGGCCCGATGGGCCGCTGGCGCTTCCGCGAGCGGGAAGCTCTGGCCGACGAGGGGGACCAGACAGCCGCTGGCCATGGCCTGCTCGACAGTGGCGCGGGACACACGCTGGTTCCACAATGGGTCGCGAGCGACTGCGGCGTTGCCCTCGATCACGCGCCGCCGGCGACCTTCGGCGTTGGGGGCAGCTCCACCCAGGGCGCGTTTCGCGATGGTACGGCTAGCAGCCGGGTCATACGCCTGGGAGGCCGAGGTCGGGTTCTGCGACCCATGGCCGTACGCGTGGGGGCTGCTCGGCCATGCGTCCTTCTTCCGGTTCTTCATCGTGACGTTCCGGGCCGCAGACTCGGAGTTCGAGCTGGTTCCGATCGACGAGTAGATGTCGCAACCTTCGGCCGACCGCACCGCAGACGGGTTCGAGCGTCCTCCCGTCACGGCTGTCGAGTGGAGACGATGGGACTCGAACCCACGACCCCCGCCTTGCAAATACGGGGTACGGGTCAGACGCCCCCGACGCCGTGACCTGCGGAAATGGCCTTTGACCAGCGGGTTTCCAACATCACCGAGGGCCGTCGAGTTGTAGCTGGTTGGCCTCCGATGTGGCCCAATGTGGTCCGTGTCCGTGGTCCAACGTTGGTCCAAGACATCCGCAGACGACCTCGTTCCCCCGTCGCCCGTACCGCCCGCAGACGCCCATCAGCGGCCAGTCGCCCCTGCCTCGTGCAGCTTGCCAGCGTCGGCTACATCGGCCTGTGGTCAGCCTCTACGCCGTAGGCGGTAGTCCCAGGTGGTCCGGGTGCGCCATCTCAAGCCGGACCTCAATCCGCTTCTCGGTTCGCTTTAGCGATCCGCCGCACGTGGCGTCAACCCCGTCACGGGCAAACTGACGCACCAGAGGAAGAAACCGCTCGGCCATCGCCGGGGTTAGATAGCCAGCGTCTGCACCGCCGATCTGCACGGCAACCGATGGACCGGGCTGCTTTGGCTTGTGCGGGTTTGACTCACGCTCAACCAGAACAACGACGGGCAGGGTCTTCCGCTGGTCTGAGCCGAGGATGAGTTATAACCAGAACTTGTGGATCGGCCACCTGACCCAGGGCGCGGCGTACCTTCCTCGTTGACCAATCACGAGAGCCGGCGTGCCAACGCCGGCGAGGAAGGAACGCCGATGTTGAGAGTAGTTGTTGATGACGATGCCAGCGCGGAGATGACCCTTGCGCTGGACGAGATCTGCCGGCTGGGAGCCCGTCGCATGCTGGCGGCTGCCCTGGAAGCCGAGCGCGACGACTATCTGGCGTCGTTGGCTGACGAGCGCGACGAGGACGGCCACCGCCTGGTGGTGGGCAACGGGCGTGCCCGTCCCCGGGTGGTCGCCACCGGAGCGGGACCGATCGAGGTCGAGGCGCCGAGGGTGAACGACCGCCGCATCGACGAGGCCACCGGGGAGCGCTGCCGCTTCCGCAGCGAGATCCTGGCCCCGTGGTGCCGCAAGAGCCCGAAGGTGTCCGAGGTGCTGCCGCTGATGTACCTGCACGGCATGAGCTCGGGCGACTTCGCCCCCGCGCTGGCCGAGTTCTTCGGCTCCGACGCCGGGCTGTCGGCCTCGGTGGTCACCCGCATGACCAAGGCATGGCAGGAGGAGCAGAAGGCCTTCGCCCGGCGGAGCCTGGCCGACGTCGACTACGTCTACTGCTGGGCCGACGGGGTGCACTTCAACGTCCGCCTCGAGGACGAACGCCTGTGCTGTTTGGTGATCGTCGGCGTTCGGGCCGACGGGACCAAGGAGCTGGTGGCCATTGCCGACGGCTACCGGGAGTCGACCGGTAGCTGGGAGGACCTGCTGCGAGACGCCAAGCGCCGGGGCATGCGGGCGCCGGTGGTGATGGTGGGCGACGGGGCGCTCGGCATGTGGTCTGCCCTCGGCGAGGTGTTCCCCGAGACCCGCCACCAGCGGTGCTGGGTGCACAAGGTCGCCATTGACCGGCCCTGGGGGTCGGAGTCAAGTGGTCAGTCATTTGTTGGTCTCCGATCGATGCGGCGCAGATGTCGTTCGAGCGCTGTTGCGACTCGTTCGTGGCGGGCGGTTTCATCGGTCCAGCCTCGGGCTTGAGCGTCGTCACGCAGCTCGGTGACATCGGCGAGTTGTCCGGCAAGGATGTCGGCTCGTTGAGGGTCGGGCACAAAGTTGTCGCACTGTTCACAGATGTTGGCGTATCCGCACGCACCGGCGACCGGGTCTCGTGAGCAGAACCCGTGAGCGACGCGGGTTTTGAGCATCTCGTTGTGCAGCCAGTCGACCTTGGCCGGGATCGCGGTGCTGGAACCGGCGGGGATGACGAAGAGCGGCCGGCGTCCTTTCACTTTGGTCATGGCGCTGTTGTAGGCGTCACGGATGGTCGGCGAGGAGAGCTTGGCATAGCGCAGCGACATCTCGGGGGTGACATGTCCGAGGAGGGCCATGAGCGCTGGGAGGTTCATGCCAGCGTTCACAAGACTGGTGCCGAAAGTGTGTCTGAGCTGGTGAAGGGTCACGCGCAGGGGCCGGCCAGCACGGTCGGTGAGGCAGGCATCGGCGACGGCGGCGTGCAGTCCTTGGCTGAGCCGATGCTTGCCGAGGCGGCGGCCGCGTTCACAGAACACGAAGTCGGCCAGGTGCCCATCACGGGGGTGGGGCAGCGAACGGTGAGGTCCTCGACGACTTGTCCACTCATCGAACAGTTCGATGGTCTCGGGGTCGAGTGGAACCATGCGTTCGGTGCCGAGCTTGCCGAGGGGGACGCGTAGCCATGTGCCGCGGCTGTCGAAGTCGACGATGCAGTCGAGCTCGAGATCGAGTAGCTCGCCGACGCGCATCCC
Organism: Acidimicrobiales bacterium; assembly: GCA_046596195.1. Lineage (GTDB taxonomy): Bacteria > Actinomycetota > Acidimicrobiia > Acidimicrobiales > JAHFUS01. The sequence continues at coordinate 47,570 of JBKJNA010000143.1, forward strand.
GGTCGCTCGCAGCAGACCGATGCCGACGCGAGCGAATTGGTCATCCAGTCGAGCGACGGCGGCCATAACGGTGCGGTCGACATCGGGGGCAAGTGCCCTTGGCAGGGCTTCGGGCAGGCGGGGAATGTCTCCGAGGAAGATCAAACGCCGCTGCGGCGCGGTTGGCCATCCCCATTCGGCGATGTCGTCGAAGAACACGCGCAAGTCAATGACGTCTTGGTGGAACACAGTCATCCCGACGGTCTTGGCGGCCCCGTTCGCTCCTCGCCACGGTCGGGTTCTTGCCCACGCCAGGAACGGTTCGATGTGCTTGCTGCGGTCGAGTTGATCGAGCCGACTCACGTCGGGGTGCTGGTCAGCAAGCCAGTCGCACAACACCCGAATGGCCTTGATCCGGCCCTTGCCGGTCATGGGCCGAAGCGTGGTCGTGATGTGCTGTGCGTAACGGACGACGTCACGACGGATCGCCGGCTGAGCGACGTCTGCGGCGTGATCGACCGAGGTTCGCGCCGGGGGGCGAGGATCACGAGGAGGTTGGTCGACATGGCCCTGCTGGAAGCAGATCTGGCGCAGCGCCGCGGTTCGTCTCACGAACCGGTCAGCCGTCGAGGTGGTGACGTTCACTCGGCCGGCCTCGGCCACAGCGGTGTTGAAGTCACCGTCGGTCAGCTCGGTGAGGAACTTGTCGAGCCACAAGCACAACACCGGCGCAGTGTGGCGAAGCACCTGCCTGATCCAGTTCGGGCTCCACCCCAAGGCGGCTGCGGTCTCGCGTGCTGCGCAGACATCCGTCTCGTTGGCCAGGGTCCACCACAGCCCGACATCAACGCCGCCCGGCTTGGCTAACAACAACTCCAGGTCCGGTCGCAGTCGCCGATCGACGAGGAGCCAGGTCAGCCACGGCCAGGCCTTCAACCGGTGTAGGTCGATCAGACGTGTCGAGGTCGGGCGGGCCATCCAGGCATGAAGGTCACCGTGGCGGTCAACGAACCGACGCGCGGCGAGCTTGCGTTGGGAACGCTGCTCGCTGTTCAACTCGATCGAGTCAACGAAGTGCTCGTAGTCGCCGATGAGGTCGATGGGCGCCACGGTGACAGCGGGCAGAGCCGTCATTTCCCGGCCTGCTTGGCTCGGGCCCACTCCGCCGCGATGGTCTCGGGAGCGAGGTGAACATACGCGGCCGTCGTCTCGACGTGGACGTGGCCCATCAGCTCACGCAGCACCAACAAGTCGATGCCGGCCGAGGCGAGGTCGGTCCCAAATGTATGGCGAAGACGATGAGGCCGAACTCGGATCGCTCCGGTCCGAGCCCGGTGGATCCGGAAGATCTTGCGGAGCCCCGCCTCCGTCATCGCTTGGCCACTCGTTGGGCCTCGCAGCACCACGAAGCACTCGGGTGTCGACAGGCCCCTGGGTCGCTCCCCGTCGAGATAGGCGCGGACCTCACCGAAGAAGGCCCGGTCGATCGGCACGATCCGCTGCTTGGCACCCTTGCCGGTCACCTTCACCTGCCGCATGCCCATATCCACATCAGCCAGGCGCAGCGTGCGAACCTCGCTCGCCCGCAGCCCTCCGAGAAGCATCGCCAAGGTGATCGCCCGGTCTCGATGTGTGTTCAGATCCGACAGGAACACCTCGATGTCTTCGGTCTCGAGGCTCTCGGGCAGCGGTCGATCCTGGCGGACCAGTCGGGCTGGAGCCGCTGGCCGCCGGGCTCTGACATGGCCGAGCAAACCCCGATGCCGGGCCCGCAGACCGCTCGATCGCCGAGGCGCCGGCACGGGGTTCGCCTCGACCTCGCCGCACATCACCGCGAACTCGAACAAGCCCCTCGCCGCCGCCACCCGACGGTTCATTGTCGCTGGCGCAGCACCACGACCCTCGCCGAGCCGAAACACCTTCTGGCCGGCGGCAAGCCGTGGCCGAGCTTGCCACTCCAGCCAATCGAACACGTCCGACGGAGCCACATCGCGCCACGACACCCCGACCTCTGCAAGGAACCGGGCCAGGCACACCACGTCGAACGCGTAGCCCCTCACGGTCGCCGCGGAGAACTGGCGGGCTTCGAGATGGGCGAGCCACCGATTGGCGATCTCGACCAGCCCCGCGTCACCAGCCAATCGGTGAACCCCATCGACGCGGGTCACGCAGACGGCCATCAACGCCTCCTCCAGACCCAGTATCCACACGCCTGATCACCAACAGGTGGACCCTCACGCCGTCGTGGAGCACCTCCCACTGGAGGGCCGGTTAACGGATAAC